>JAQVSS010000355.1 GCA_028700415.1 Kiritimatiellia bacterium | reverse complement strand
AAAGCCTCCCATCCGGCGGATTCCCGGAAGAACGGAAAAGTGACCGCGAGGCGCAGAAGCCCGGCCATCTCGTAGACGAGCCAATTGCGGCTCGTCGGAAAACGGCGCAGATGTCGGCCATGCTCCCAGACGCTGCGCATTAAGAGCGCGACGAAGTCGTCGTCCAATCCCGGCGCGTCTTTGAAGACTGGAAACTGCCGCGACCACCCCTCCACCCGCAGAGCGGCGTCGAGCGACCGCCAGCATGTGCCGTCGAAGCCCGTCTCAATCTTTTCGTCACAGGTCGCCTGGCGTATCCAGCTTGTGACCACGTCACGCCAGGTTTCGGCCGCCCGCTGATCCTTCGCCACGGAGTAATACGCCGCGAGGTCGGTGAGGAAATAATGCCGACCCAGTTGCCACACGTACTCCTTGTAGCCGTTGCAGGTCGGATTGAAGCGCCAGTCGATCTTGCCCTTTTCGTATTGATGCCAGGTGCCGCAGGTCTTGATCCGGTAGTCCATCGTCGATTTGGCCGCCGCCGCAATCTTGGCGAAGCGTTCGCCGGACCAGAACTCCGGCCAGTCCGGAGTCGTCTTCTTCGCGTCGAGATGCGAACGGACATGCGCGGCGAACGACGGAACCGTCCGCGGAACTCCCTCGGCGACATGGTTCGCGAAGAAATCCGATTCCGTGAGCAGCGGCCCGTCGGCGAAAACGGACAGCGGCAACAAGAGAAAAGCTGTTAATGAATGCGGATGCACATTCCCACGGGATAAAGATACAGTTTTCCGTCAACCATTCTGAGAAGCTTGATGTCTTTGTCCTTGCCGTTCACCGTCAGCGATCCGGCGATCTCATCCAGTCCGGAACAGTTCAGGAACGTGACCGGCAACTGCAGCACCTGGCCGTTGTTGGGCGCGTTCACGATCTCCACCGTCGAACTCGCCGCGAACGCGAATCCTTCAATCGTGCCGCCGCCGGCGCCGCAGTCGATCTTGAGCCCGTTGGCGGTCAGGCTGTTTTCGGATATGACCGTGCCGCCGTCCGACACGCTCACATAAGCGAGCGCGGCCGGGCGGAGGAGCGCGGACGCGGTTCCGATGCCGTAACCCGTTGTGTAATTCGGCGTGTCCGAGCTGTACCAGTCGTACTGGGCGTCGACCGCGTGCGCTTCATTGGAAACGACCGTATCGAGTTCATCCCACGCGATTCCGTCCAGACTGCCTTCGATTTTCCACGATCGGACGTCGCGCACGAGGAACGGATCGTAGCTGTATTTGCCGTATGACCTGATGTCGTAACGGGTCGGCGTCGTTGAATCGGCGGGGAGCCGGACTGTCACCTTGACCCAAGTGGCCTCGTTGTCCGGTACCGGCGGATAAACGTTCCGGCGGCCGCCGAACGGCGTCTGCGCGGAATTGAAAAGATTCGTAAGCGCATATGCATCACCCGAACCCATCTGCACGAAATCAGACGAGCCGAGCGCCGTCTGACCGGGCTGCAGCGCGGCGGTGTCGCCGTTCGCCGCAGTGTTGTGCGTGAGCTCAACAATCAGGTTGCTTCCGGCGGCGTCGAAGAGGCCGAACTGGCTGAGCCAGATGTTGTTGCCGTCGCAGTTCGGCCGGTCTTTGAGGGGCGTCCCCGTATCTCCCTTGTCATAGTCGCCGTAGTTCTGCATCAGCGAAAGCCGGTACCATGTGTAGTTGTTTCCGGCAAGCGTCAATGTGCCGCCTTGCGACACGGCTCCGCCGCTGAAATCGTAGTCACCCTTGATCGTCCAGTCGCCCGCGCCTTCTTTCACGACTGACAAGGTTCCCGCGCCGTTCGTGACCGCAAGCGCCGCGCATCCCGCCGCCTCACCGGCAAGGACAAGCGTGTTTCCGCCCGCCTGCGCGGAGGTGAACCCGGTCCATTCCAGCGCCGCTGCCGCGGACGAGAACCTGCCCGCTCCCTTCAGCGCGACCGGACGCGTCGTGATCGTCTTGGCGTCCGCGCCGATGTATTTCATTGTTGCCGTGTCAGCGTCGACCGTGTTCGTGCCGTCGCCAAGCAGATAAGCGTAAGGTACGGACTTCGAATCATCGACGGCGCTCCCGCAATACTCCGACAGAAGCCAGCCGGACGTGCCGAGCGCGGAAGCGCCCCCTTTCTCGGCGATCGAATCGTACTCGATGCGTCCCTTCTCCGTCGCGACGACGCCGGCGTTGTCGCGGGCAGTGCTGGTGGTGAACTTCCATGTTCCCTTGCCGGTCTTCTTCCAGTATACGGGACGGTCCCCGGTAACGGTGAAACCGGCCGCGTACTCGCAGGGATATTCGTTGTCGCCGGTCCAGATCACCTCTCCGACATATGTGTCGTTGGCGTTATAGTAAATCTTTTTGTTCAAAACGAGCGCGCCGTTGGTGCCGCCGTTCATCGTGAGGCAGAAAGCGCCGTTATTCATGTAAAATAATTCGCTGCCCGTCCCCGCCGTCTCGCCCGCGCCGAGATACTCGTATTCGCAATTTTCGCGCAGAATTGCGTCCGGAAACGCGGCTGTTTCGAGATAGCCTTTGTAGAGGTTTCCGCCGATGACAAGATCGGGGTTGAGGAAGCGCTAGTAGCCGTTGTTCTCGCCGTAGTATTTCACGTTGCCCGCGAATGTTCCGTAGAATTCCCACGGCGCCGCACGGGAGCCGGATGTGATGTAGAGATTCTGGATTAAGCTCGCTTGCGCATTCGAAACGATGCCGTCGCCGTAAAGCCCCTTGAACTTGGTGTGGACGTTCGTCGGCATGGAGATGACGCCGGGCGCGAAGACGCCGACGGGACAAGACGGCATCACGGCAGTGCCGTCCGATGCGGTCAGCTCAAGCGTTCCGTCATATACCTCGAACCCGCCGTACAGGCTCACCATCGCGCTGTTCGAACCGTGCGCGAGGGTCAGCGTGCCCTTGCCGCGTTTGAAGACCTTGCCGTCGCTGACGAAAAAATACGTGCCGTTGTTGACGCTGATCGTCGCGGCGGTCTCGTTCGAGATAGTGAGGCGCGTTCCGGTGGCAGTGCCCGCAAGGACGACGCTGCCAAAGGACTTGAAAAGATCCATGTCAGCATCCGTGACGACCGCGTCCGTCGTTCCGTCGAAGCGCACCTGCCACCCCGCCTGCGGGACGTTTCCGTCCCTCCAGTGCGAAGGGTCTGTAAAACCGCCCGTGCCGCCGCTCTGCCAATACGCCGGCGACGCGGCCTCCAAACTGAGCGCGAACACAACCGCCGACAAAGCAACTGTCAGATTCCTGTTCATAATCAGTCTTTCTTTCACTGGCATACCATAGAGATGCCGGATTTGAGGTGTTGATGAGTCCACTGAAAACACTGGCTTCCCAATGGACTTGACCGATGACGCACCGGTTCCTACGGTCGGCGCGTATTATGAGACGGGGCGGCGAAAAGTGTCAAATCCGAATTTCCGCGGCAGAAGCGTACGATGCAAGCTGTTGACTTAACTAAATCTGGTAACTATCATTAACCGCACCAACCAACAAAGGGCTTTTTATGGATTTGATAATGCGTTCGGACAAGCTGCAAAACGTGCATTCCGATATAAGAGGGCCGGTATTTGTCGAAGCCATGCGCATGCGCGCGGCGGGCATTGACGTTCTGCGCCTTAATACCGGCAACCCCGGAGTCTTCGGCTTTGAAATGCCCGCCAGCGTGCGGAACGCTTTGCTAGACAACGCCGCCAAGGCCGTGCCGTACTGCGACCTCAAGGGCATGCCCGAAGCGCGCGAGGCCATATGCGGGTACCACGCGGGCAAGGGCTTGACCGGCATTACGCCGGATGATGTGTTTATCGGCAACGGCGTCAGCGAGCTTGTGACCATGGCGCTGACCGCGCTGCTTAATTACGGCGATGAAATTCTGGTCCCTTCGCCCGATTATTCCCTTTGGACCAACTCGGTCTATATAGCCGGCGCAAAACCCGTGCATTATGTCTGCGACGAACAGGCGGGCTGGTTCCCCGACCCGGAAGACATAAAGGCGAAAATAACCCCGCGGACGCGGGCTATCGTGATCATCAACCCGAACAACCCGACCGGCGCGCTTTATCCGCGCGAATTGTTGGAACAGTTGATACAGATCGCGCGGGAAAACAAGCTCGTCATTTTTTCCGATGAAATTTATGACCGTCTGGTGATGGACGGGCTTGAGCATGTTTCGACTGCGACCCTTGCGCCCGACCTGTTTGTGGTCACGCTGAACGGACTTTCAAAATCACACGTCATCTGCGGCTTCAGGTGCGGCTGGATGGTTTTAAGCGGCGCGAAAGCGGCGGCCGGCGATTTTGCCGCGGGTCTTGTGCAGCTTTGCGCGATGCGGCTTTGCGCTAACGCCCTGACGCAGCTTGTCATCCCCGCTGCCATTGCGGATCGGGAAAGCACACGGGCCATGATCGAGCCCGGGGGCAGGCTTTACGAGCAGCGGGAGGCCACCTGCCGCGAGCTTGATGAAATCGACGGGCTGACCTATGTTAAAAACAGCGCGGCTTTCTATCTCTTCCCGAAGCTCGACAT
>JAQVSS010000354.1 GCA_028700415.1 Kiritimatiellia bacterium | reverse complement strand
GGCATATCCCGCCGGTGTAGCCCCGTAGATGATAATATCCGCCTCGCGGGCATGGGCACCAAAACCCATGGCCACCAGAATAGCCGCCAACAGCGCGTTTTTTTTCATCAGTGTTTTCATTTGACACGAAAGGTTTTGGTTTCAGCAATACGGGTAAGCGGTTCAGTGACTTCAAGCTTCCAGGTTCCGACCGGATCGTCATGGGCGATTCGGAAGACGCATTCGGTCTTGCCGTTTGGCGCTTGGAGATTGCGCTCGAAGAGGAAGGACGACGTGCCGTCGGGTTTGAAGAGTTTGACGTGAAACACAAAAACACCCGGTTCCGGGTTGCCGGGTTTGATCGTCAGCCCAAACACAAGGTCCGTGCCACGCCGGACAATCTCTGGGCCCCCATCAATCGCAATCTCTTCGGGTTTCACCGGGAACTGGGCAAAGAGTGATACGCCGGAAAGCGGAACCGCTGCAGTGACGGCATCGGTGAACCCAAGATATTTCGCCGCGCGGACATCGTAGGTGTGCGCTTTTTTCGGAAACCCGAACGTCTGCTTCTCGCTGTCCTTCGAGCGCGCCGTCATGCGGAGGATCATGTAGAGGTCGGAAACGCCGTCGGTAAAACGCACGGCTTCGCGCCCTTCGAGTTTCTCGATGCCGTCCGACTCTAGCACCGGCTTCGCGCCGGATGATTTTAAGAGCTGTAACATTTCCGCATGCTGGGCCATATCGACATCGTTAAAGCTCTTGCCGTAAAGCGTGATTTCATCCGCCGCGAACGGATTTGTCGCGCGCTTGACCCCCAGCCCGTCATAATCGCCCGGCATGACGTCCGCGACTATCTTGCCGCCACGGGCGGCAAAGGCCTTGAGCTCGGCGACTTCAGCATCGGAGAGCGCAAGAATGCGCGGCATGAAGAGGGCCTTGTAGCCCTCCTTGAGCTTTCCATGCACGATCTGCTCGGGAGCGACAAAGTCGTGCTGGTAGAGCAGCGACTCGACAAGATACTGGAGACCTTGGCGGGAATAAAAGTATTCGTGCAGAGGGCCTTCGTCGCCGATCTCGAAGGATTTCGTCTCCTTGCCCAGTAGCGTCGAGACGATCAGTGACTCATGCGAGTAGTAGAGCGCGACGTCGCGCGGCGCCCAATCCCACGCGAGCGTATACTTGCCGAGACCTTTAAAAAGCCGCGAGTCATCCATCGTCTGCTTAAGATCGCGCGCGTCTTTCGTCCAGGCGCAGGACGGCATGTCGAAGAGGTTCCATTTCCAACTCCAGACCGCGAACCAGGTGAACCCGCCATAGCGATGCGCCGCAAACCACCACGGGGTGAACGCGATCTGCTGCGGAGAAAGCTGGTACCCCGTGAAGCCCCACACACGCAGGTCGGGACGGAACGAGCGGTAGAGCTCGTCGAAGTTGTAGATGGCGTTGCGCCCCATGTAGACCATCGAGGTATACTCGTTCGAGAATTCAAGTCCCGCCTTGGTGAGAAGCTTCCAGTAGTCATTGCCTGAAAGCGCCGTTTGTCCAAACGAGTTGTAGAGGGCGAGCTTAAGGTCTGGGTCCATCTTCTTGCCGTTGTCCGCGAGCAGCTTGATCACTTCGCACCAGCGATCCACATTGAAGTTGCGCCATTCGGTAAACTCAGCGAAATTGCCGGACTTGCGGGCATCCGCAAGGCGGGCAGGACCGATTTCCGCAAATGACGTGTGCGCGGTCTTGTGACGGCGATTGTATTCGGTGATCGTCTGGTAGGTTCTCTCCATGCGGACACGGTACTCGGCGATGTTCTCCGGATGCTCATCCGGCTCCATTTCGCAATACCGCATCGACATGTTCGGCTCGTCGCACACCACAGCCTGAGTGACACCGTACTTCGCCGTGCGTCCCGCCTCGTACTGCGCCCGGTTCGTAAGCACGTTGTGCGCCGCAGCGGTGTTAATCTCGCCTTTGATACGCACATTGTCCTTGTGGGGCCAGCCGCAGAAGATGTCACCGCCGCCCAGGAAACCGCCGCCCAACGCGAGTCCGCCGCGAAGCGTATTCGCGTAACTCTTTCCGATCGGCAGAAGCGACGCCCGAAAGCCAACCTCTAAAAGCCGCTTGTCGGCCTCGCGAACCGTCTCCAACGTCACGTTGTTCCCCATCGGCCAGATGGACAGTGTGAAATCGTCGTAGGTGCGCTTGACATCCCGGTCGCGCGCATACACGCCCGCCATGAAATCGCCGGCACGGAATAGGCCCATATTGGTGTAGAGCGCACGGGAGGGCACGGTGATACGCACAGGCGACGCGGCATTACCTTTCCCATCGACTTCACCCTTTTCAAGAATGCGGCCGCTGAAGTCTTCGAGCGTCCAGACCACTTTTTCAGGAGCAAGGAACTCGAAGACAAAAGGATCGTCACCCTTGACAGAGTCGGTGATCGTCTTCACCTGAATCGTCGCAGGCGTTTCCCTGATCTCTCTTTCGTAGTCGAGCGTGAAGCCGTCCTGGTCGACGATGCGCCACGCGGTGATCGTCTTGCCAAGATGGGTTGCGGATCCGCAAGGTGACGACGCGGCGCCTTTCCCCGCTTCACGGTCTGCCACCCAGTAGAACACTTTTGCGAGCCAAGGGTCGGTGTAATCGGCGAGCGGAAAGTCGGTCGCGCCATAGTCGAGAACGTTCATCCGAGAACGGAAGTACGCATCGCCGGTTGTCACGACGCGACCTTTGCCGAACAGACCCGCCGACATCGTGTCCGGACTCTCTTTCGTGTATTGCGCCAACCGATACATCCCGCCCGGATACGCCTTGCGAAGCGGGTGATCCGCCGCAAGAGGCTTTAACTCCGCCTTTTTGAGCAGGCCTTCGAAATGGCGTTTCACCGGATTTATCGTCATGTAAAATCCAGCGCCCTTTCGCACGGCGGCCTCGATCTTGGCGTACATCTCACCGCCAATGAGTTCCGCAGCCCGGCATCCGACAAGATAAAGGTCATACCCGCCCTCGTCGAGGCGCGTGCGCACGGCGTCAAGGTCAGAGTCGGTCTCGTAGATGTCCTGGTCGACTGCGGTCGCGCGAAGCACGTCCAGCCCGACGTTGAGTCCTGCGCAGATCTCCATGGGCTCGCGGATTTCCTGCATGCCTTTCACGAACGCAAGGATGCGCAGGGTCTCACGGCGCTTGCCATAGGGATTCGGACGCATCGGGATTTCCGTCCCCGCAATCGGGAGCTTCTGCCCGATACGCGAGATTTTGCGGAGTTCGAGCGCACTGACATTTCCCTTGAGGAGTTTGATGGCGGCGATCTCAACGCCGGTGTCCTCAGCCGCCAGACCGAGGCGGTAGAAGTTGATGAACGTCGGCTGATGGGAATCCGTGCGGAACGGGAAATAGTATTCGTGAAAGTCCGCGCCAAGGGCGATGTCGCCACCGAGATACTCTCCCTCCGCACCCCTTCCGTCCGCGAGCTTCTTCATCGTCAAAATACGGAGCGTCCCCTCTTTGCCGTAGCGGCGCGCCTTGACCATCAGCGTGTAATCCGTATTCGGTTCGAACGAATCCGGCGCACCCATCAAAAAGCGGTACGTGCCGCCAGTCGTGCGGTAAATCCACTCGCCACTCATGGCCATCGTCTCCACGCGATCAACGTGTCCGCCCTGCGGGATTTCTGTCCAGCAGCGTCCGGGCACATCGAACTCGCTGTTCGCAAAATAGTTAACGCGGAAGTCCTTCACGTCCCCTTTCACGATCTTGGCATCACTGGCCATGCGGGTCAGCGTCACATCCGCCCAATATTTCGGCACGCCGTAGTTGTCTATCACCGGCGTGCAGGAACTTTCCTCACACCTGCCACCGGCGAGCGCGACGTTGCGACGCATGATCCCGAGCTTTATCGGCATATCGCCGGACGGGGCATTGCATTTCAGGAACGTAAATGGAAGGGTGAGGTTGACGCACCAGAATAATTTTCCCTCTTCAATGGAATAACGGACTCCGGTCGGGTATTCACATTTGCGTTTAACGCCCTCGATGAATTCGCCACAGTAAAGATCGCCGTTTCCCGCAATCATCACCTGCACGAAATGTGGTTTCGCGGGATCCGGTTGGATAAAGCATTCGAAGCGGTTGCGTTTCTTCACTGCTGCCATATCCGCCCCATCAAGCGCCCTCGGATCGTAGAAGCCTTTCAGTGAAATGTAGATGTTCTTCTCGTCGAACAGCGCCTGTGCCTCTGACTGGTCGATCGCGATGTCAAAGGTCGCCGCTGTCGTGAAGCGCGTCATCCTGTCCGCGTTTTTCCAGACCGCTTCAACGCGCTTCCCGTCCTTGAACGGCTCGGCACCGGTGTAACGGACGATCGGCTCAGCCCAAGCCACCGCGGCAAACGCAGCGCAAATCATGGATACCCGTATTTTCATGAATAACCCTTATTTGAAAAGAATCACCGAGCCGGTGAACTTGGCGTCCACATAAACAGATCCATCCACCACGCGGAAAAATCCCGTGACGTTTTCTATACCCGTACCCATGAGCTTCCATCCTCTGATCGTGGAGG
>JAQVSS010000353.1 GCA_028700415.1 Kiritimatiellia bacterium | reverse complement strand
TGGCGCGTGAAGAAAGACGGGGGCGAGATCGACGCCATCACCGCCGCCACCATCTCCTCCCGGGCCGTCATGGAGTGCATCCGCGACGCCATCGCCAAATACGAAAAGGACTCCCCGCAGCTAAGATGACCAGCAACCACGCCAAGGCGGTTCTCTTCATGTGTGACCAACTGGCCGCGTCAGGCCTCTCGGTCATTTCGGCCAACACCGACGAGCACGCCGACCCGCAAATTTTCGCCCAGTCCGACAGCGGCGAACTCGCCTTTTATTTTGTCCGCGCGGACGCGCCCGCGCCCACCCCCGCCGACCGCGGGCGTTTCCTTGCGCTGGCCGGGAAGCATGCCGTCTCCGCGTATTATGCGGCCGTCTCACTGGGTTCCACACCCGCCGCCGCCGTGTCGCGCCTGTAGCGCCGCCGCCGTTCAGCCGAACAGTTTCCGCGCATTCAAAGACGTGAGTTCAGCCACGCGACCGGCCGTTGTCTGGCGCACCTCCGCCAGGCACGCCGCCACATGCGTCACAAAAGCGGGTTCGTTGCGTTGACCCCGCACCGGAACCGGCGCGAGAAAAGGCGTGTCGGTCTCGATCAGCAGCCGTTCGTCCGGCACAAACGCCGCGCTTTCGCGCAACCGGTCCGCGTTGCGGAACGTCACGATCCCGCTGAAACTGATGGCCATCTGGCGATCCAGCAACTGCCGCGCGAAATCCTTGTCTCCCGTGAAACAGTGGATCACCCCGCGCAGACAATCACCCCGCCACGGCGTCTCATCCAGCACGCGCAGCGTCGCCTCGTCTGCCTCGCGCGTGTGGATGACCACCGGAAGTCCCCACTCGTCGGCCAGGCGCAACTGCGCGGCGAACAGCGCGCACTGCGCGTCTGCGGTCTCGGGGCGGTAATGGAAATCCATCCCCGTCTCGCCCACCGCCGCCAACGCCGCGTGTCCGGCAAGTTGCCGCAGCGTGTCGGCGAACACGCCCGGCTCGGCCGAGCCCGCCTGATCGCGGTCGAACCCCAACGCGAGCCGCACGTTTTCCGGATAAGCCCGCGCCGCAGCCAGCGCGCCGGCATTCAGCCCCGCGCTGCCGCCGACCGCGACGATCCGGCACACGCCGGCCGCAAACGCCCGTTCCATCAGGGCAACCGTCTCGGCCGGGGAGCCCTCGAAATGCGCGTGCGTGTCGTAGTAGGTGACGTTACTCATCGATCTCCTGATAAAGAGGCATTAGACCGGAAACACGAACCGCCGCTCAAACGGGAAGGCGTTGTCCAAGTGCCGGATCACAGGCGTCCCCTCCTCCGGCTGGCCCAGCACCTCGACCACATCGAAACGGTAAAACAGGTCCGGGTATTTCACTTTGCGGAGATAGGCCGCCGCCGCGCGGTTCAGGGCATGGCGCTTGTCCTTGCCCACCGCCATCGCCGGCCGGCCGAAGTCTTCCCGCCGGCGCGTCTTAACCTCCACGAACACGAGGATGTCGCCTTTCCGGACAATGAGGTCGATCTCGTCGTGCCGGGTGGGGCGCACGTTCCGCCCCAGCACCTCGTAGCCCTGAGCCTTCAGGTATGCTGCCGCCTGTTCCTCGCCCCATGTGCCGACTTCAGCCGAACGCGGCAAAGGCTTATCCGTGCCGCCGCGTCCCGCCAACCGCCCGAGGAGCCTAGAGACAACGCCCCCCATCGCGTCACCCCTTCACGGCGTTGCGCCCGGCGTCGAACGCCTTGATGTTGATGTCGATCAGCTTGGCGGAAATGCGCTCGCGCATCGCCTGTTTCCAGACTTCAACGCCGAACGGCGTCAAGGTGGAGAGCGCGCCCGCAAACACCATGTTCATCGCGCGCGTGTTGCCGACCGCCTTCGCGAGCGTCATCGCGTCAATATACAGCGCCTGCGGATACTCGGCCTCGAGGCGCGCGGCCAAATCCGGCACGGCAGGCTGCTGTCCGCTCGAAACGGTAATCGGCGTCAGGTACATGTTGTTGATCAGCGCCCTGCCCTCCGGCGCCAGCAGGTGCCGCCAGCGCAAGGCTTCCAGCCGGTCGAACGACACCAGCAGGTCGCTGGTGCCCTCCGGGATGATCGGCGAATAAACCTTTTCGCCGAAACGCACCTGGCTGATCACGCTGCCGCCGCGCTGCGCCATGCCGTGAATCTCGCTCTTCTTGACGTCCAGCCCGGCCAACGCCGCCGTCTTCGCAAGAATATCGCTGGTGAGCAGGATGCCCTGCCCGCCCACGCCAACCAAGGAAACATTTGTCGTCTTCATCTTCAAAATCCCTTTCAAACGGAACGGCCCGCCACAACCTCTACCGGATCTTCTTGATCGCATTGAATTTGCAGGTCTGCCGGCACAGGTCGCAGCCCGAACACTGCACCGGGTCAATGTGCGACTTGAACCGCTTGCCGTCCGCGACCGCCTCGCCGCGCTCAATGGCCGGACAGCCCAGCTTGAAACATGCGCCGCACGCCTTGCACGCCGCGGCGTCCACCTCATAGGTGCCCGCGTTCGTCAGCTTCGCCGCGATGCGGCACGGCCCGCCCGCGATCACCACCGACGGTTCGCCCGAGTCCAGCTCCTCTTTCAACACGCGCTCCAACGCCGCCAAATCGTAGGCGTCCACCTTGACCACGCGTTTGAAGCCCATGGCCTTCGCCACTTCGCCGATGTCCGTGACCGGGGCGGGCTCGCCGCACAGGGTCTTGCCGGAGCCCGGATTGTCCTGATGCCCGGTCATGCCGGTGATGCGGTTGTCGAGCACGACGGTCGTGATTGTGCCGCCGTTGTACAGCACGTTCAAGATGCCCGTCATTCCGGAGTGGAAGAAGGTCGAATCGCCAAGCACCGCGCAAAGGCGCCCCTTCATTCCCGCCTTCTCCATGCCGAAGACGTTGCCGATGCTCGCGCCCATGCAGATCGTCGTGTCCATCGCGTTGAGGGGAGGAAACGCGCCCAGCGTGTAGCAGCCGATATCGCCCGTCACCGTCGCGCCCAGCTTGGCCAGCGTATAGAACACGCCGCGGTGGCTGCACCCGGCGCACAGCACCGGCGGCCGCGTCGGCAGCCCCTCATCCGTGCGCCTGACCGCAGGCAGCTCGACGTCGCCGAGGATCTCCTTGCGCAGGGCCGTCAGCCGCACCGCATTCATCTCGAGCATGTTGAGCTCGGTCGTGTGCGCCACCACCGGAACGCCCAGCGCCCTCACCTGATCCTCGATGAAGGGGTCCAGTTCTTCGATCACCAGCACGCGGTCAACGCTTGCCGCGAACGTCTTGATGAGCTCAAAGGGCAGCGGATTGGAAAAGCCGAGCTTCAGCACGCTGAACTCGGGGAAGACCTCTTTCACGTACTGATAGGTGACGCCGGACGTGATGATCCCCAGCCGCTTGTCCCCCGCCTCGACGCGGTTGAACGGCGTCCCGCAGGCGAACGCGCGCAACGCCTCGGTGCGCTCCTGAGCCTTCAGCCGTTGCGGCCGCGCAAACATGGGCACAGGGATGTACCGCTTGATATCCTTCACATAGGGTTTCCGGTCAACCTTACCCGGACCGAACCCGTCGCCCACGTCCACCACCGTCGACGTGTGCGACGTGCGCGTCGTCAGGCGGACGAAGGCCGGCACCTGATACGTCTCCGACACCTCGAAAGCGGCGATCACCATGTCGAAAGCCTCCTGGCTGTCCGAAGGCTCGAAGAGCGCCGCGCGCGCGAACTTGACGAGGGTGCGGTTGTCCTGCTCGTTCTGCGAACTGTGCATGCCGGGGTCGTCGGCGGTGACAACCACAAAGCCGCCGTTCGCGCCCACATACGTGTAGGTCATCAGCGGGTCCATCGCCACATTCAGGCCCACGTGCTTCATGGCCGTCAGCGCGCGCGCCCCCGCGATCGACGCGCCGATCGCGACTTCCATCGCGACCTTCTCGTTCACCGCCCACTCGCAATTGATTGAATCCTTGAACTTGGCGACGTTCTCCATGATCTCGGTGCTCGGCGTGCCCGGGTAGGCCGAGGCCACCGCACACCCCGCTTTGCAGGCCGCCCATGCGACCGCCTCATTCGCTGATAACAGTATCTTCTGACTCATTCTCTTCTCCCACATTCATCTCAAGCCGTTTGAAGTGCGATAACATAACTCGATTCCGTTTCCCTGTCACCTCCATAAACCGGAAAGCGGCGACTTCGGGCGGCGGCGGCAGAACCCTGACGCCGAGACTGCCCGCCTCCCCCAGCGACGGCGAGAAGCTGTAGTCCGTCCACGCGGACTCGAAGAATTCAACCTTCGGAACTGTCTCCCATCGCCCCTAAGACAACCAGAAGAAATACACTGGTTGTTATGCTTATTGTCATACTGAATACGCTTTCCAGCGCAACACTGTCTACTGACTGGCGGGGTTCATTTGAACCGGCATGACGCGCGGATTTCCTGTTGGGGGAAAGAACTGTTTCAGCAACGCCTTGTTGGTGATTTGTCCGCTTCCCCCCGTCATGTTCCAAAGTACACCGCTCATGCCTTTGGGGAACAGGGTGAGGGTGACCTCCTC
>JAQVSS010000352.1 GCA_028700415.1 Kiritimatiellia bacterium | reverse complement strand
CCGCGGACGGCACACTTGCGCTGAGCGACATTCCCTATCTGGGGAACGGGGTCGGCTGCACCGGCCGCATCTGCCAGACGGGCGGAGACCTGCTGGTCAGCAACGCGGTGTACATGGGTGTGGCGACCAACTCGTTCGGCCTTTATCACTTTGAAGGCGGTAACGCCCGGATCGACGGATCGGTGTATCTCGGATACTCAGCCGGGGGAAGCGGCCGCATGATTGTAGACGGTTCCGGGCTTTTTGTCAGGGACAACGTGGTTCTCGGCTTAGGCGCGTCGAGCACGGGCGAGCTGGTTGTCGCCGGAGGTTCTTTTGTGCGTCCGAACAGACAGGAGATCGGCACGGGCCACAACAGTCTGGGGCGGCTTTGCGTCACGGGCGGCGAGCTGACCTTCAGCAACGAGGTGCATGTCGGAAAAGCGGCAAGCTCGTTCGGCGGGGTCTACCTGACGGACGGCGTGCTCGCCTCGTACGGCAACAGCCACGGCTACTGTCTCGGCTACGTCAGCGGAGCCACGGGTGAACTTGTCGTGGCAGGCGGCCAGCTGCGCGCGCTGAACAGGTACTCCATCCTGGCCGGCATGGGTTCTAACGCGGTCGGTTGCGTCACGATCAGCGGGGGGACTAACGACATCCGTTCGCTCCGGATCGGCCACATGGGCGGGGAAGGACTGTTGCGAATCACCGGCGGCGAGACGTACGTGACTAATGAGGTCGACTACACCTTCACCTTCGGCAACGCGGCCGTCAGCCCTCTGGCGCGGTTCGAGCTTGCTGGCGGTGTGCTGACGACACGGCTGATCAGCGGGGGCAGCGGCTATACCGAGGCGCTGCTCGACGGGGGTGTGCTGCGGTGCGCGTATGACACGACAGCCTTCTTCCAGCTCTTTTCACTGGCGACGCTGACGGACCGCGGCGCAATCATCGACACTGACGGATATACGGTCAAGGTGTACCAGAAATTTGACGACGAGCCCGGTTATGCCGGAAGCTTCACGAAGCGCGGGGCGGGCACACTGACGCTGGCGTCTGGCGCCAACACATTCACCGGCCGGGTGACGGTGACTGGAGGCGAGCTCTCGACCGGAGTGGGCGGCAGGATTTACCTGAACGGAGGCGCGGTCATTGAAGAGGACGCCGTGCTGAACCTCTCATACGGAGCGCTGAGCGCATTCACGACATCACCGGGGACGGTCTCCCGGATTGACGGCGCGCTCGTCCTTCCGGTCAGCGACGGCACGTTGACGAACGGGGCCGGCGCGACGATCTGCGGCAGCGGCGTGATCACCGGCAACGTGGTGTTCGCGTCAGGCAGCGCGTGGGCGCATGACAAGACGTGGGGCATGGCCTCCGACGGTCCGTTGCTAGTCACGGGCAACACGGTGATAGAAGAGGGAGCGACAATCGCCCTTTCAGGTTATTCAGTGGATGATTTGATGGCGGGAGTGCCGGTCCTGCAGGCGGAGGGATACGCCAACATCCAGGTGGCGGGTCATATACCTGTGACGCTTGACGGCGCGTCTCACATATATTGGCGCGCCAAGGTGTCTAATGGCGGCAAGACTCTGACGGCGTCCTTTATTCCAATGGGAACCCTGATCCGCTTGTTTTAGGTTTCGTCCGACAGTTTGTAAACATGGGGGGATTAATGAGAAAAAGAATCTGTGCGTCTGCGCTTGCAGGCGCAATCTGTGTGGCCAGCGGAAGCATTGCAGAACCGGCGGCGTTTTATGTGGCTCCAGACGGTTCCGACTCCAATTCGGGAACCATCGAAAAACCTTTTGCGACCCTTGAGAAGGCACGCGATGCGGTCAGGACGCTGAAACGCGGCGGGGGGCTGCCCGATGGCGGCGCGACCGTGTGGTTGCGCGGGGGCGTGTATCCTCGCGCGGAACCGCTTGTGCTTACACCCGAGGACTCCGGCGCGCAAGGGAAGCCGGTGGTATTTGCGGCGTACGGCACCGAGAAGCCGGTGCTGTTCGGCGGGCGGCGCATCACCGGGTTCCGGCCGCAGGCGGGAGGCGTGTGGGAGGCATCCGTCCCCGGGGCAAAGGATGGCGCGTGGGTGTTCCGGACGCTGTACGTGAACGGGCGGCGCTACACGCTGGCCCGGTCCCCGAACCGCGGCTATTACAAGATGGCCGGCCCGTTGGCGGATGCGGACTCGCCTAAGGAAGGCCCGGATGCGGGCAAGTCTAAGTCGGCCTTCCGCGCGCCTCCCGGAGCGGTGAAGGACTGGCCGGATCCGGATCAGGTCAACATCAAGGCGTGGGGGCGTTGGTGGACCGCGCTGTTCGTGATCAGTCGGGCTGATCCCGCCACGGGAGAGGTGCGCCTTACCGGTCCGAGCTGGAAGTATCTGCCCTACGCCAAGGACACGGAGTTTATCGTCGAAAACCACCCGGGAGCGCTGGATGCGCCGGGCGAGTGGCAGCTTGACCGTAAAACCGGCGTGTTGCGGGTCATCCCCCTGCCGGGCGACGACCTCGGTACGGCGGATGTGACCGCGCCGGTCACCGAGCGGCTTCTGGTGTTGGCCGGAGACGCCGCAGGTCAAAAGCATGTCGCGAATGTAGAGATGCGCGGGATTAAGTTCCAATGCTCCAATTGGCATCTTCCCGCCACGGGAGGCAACGAAGGCGCGCAGGCGGCTGTTAATATCGGCGCGATGGTTGAGGCCACCGGCGCGCGCGGTTGCCTGTTCGAGAAGTGCGAATTCACACAGACCGATTCATATGCGGTCTGGCTGCGCAGCGGGAGCCGCGGCTGCGCGGTGCGGCAGTGTCACATCCACGATCTCGGGGCGGGCGGCGTCAAACTCGGTGAGGCCAAGCTCGAGCCCGACACGATCCGGTCGGACGGCAACACGGTCGAGAACTGCTTCATCCACCATGGAGGACACGTCCACGGGGGGGGCATCGGCGTGTGGATTGGCGCGAGTTCGGACAACGTCGTGACGCACAATGAAATCTGCGACCTGTGGTACACGGGTGTTTCGGTGGGATGGCGCTGGAGCGCTGACCTGAACGGGACCCGCAACAACCGCGTGACCCACAACCGTATCCATCACATCATGCAGCGGCTGGAGGACGGCGGGGGCATCTACTGTCTTGGGTTCCAGCCCCAAACCGTTTTGGCCAACAACATCATCCACGACAGCGGACGCGATGGGGGAAAGGTCGACTGCCGCGGCATCTATCTGGACTCCGGGTGCCTGGGGTTCCTTATCGAGAACAACCTGCTTTATGACACGCAGGGGGCGACGCTGCGTATGCAGATCGGAACGGGATGCAACACGTATATCAACAACATTATCGCCTTCTCCCGGAAGTATGCCGTCGACATGGATGTGGCGCGCTCCTGCGTGTTCATCAACAACATCGTCTATCTGGATCGCGGTCGGTTGTTCGTGTATGAGAAGTGGCCGCATTACGAAAAATATATTACCCGGAACGTCTATTGGCGCACTGACGGACAACCATTCATCTTCGCGGGGCAGGAGTGGAACGAATGGCGCCAACAGCGGATGACGCCGCGCAGTTATTTCAGGGGCACGCCCATGGATGCGGGGTCGCTACTGACCGATCCGAAATTTGTCGACGCCGAAAAGCGCGATTTCCGCCTGCGTCCGGATTCACCGGCGCTCAAGGTCGGCTTCAAGCCGTTCGACCTGGATGAGATCGGATTGACAGGTGACGAGGCGTGGCGAACCCTGCCTTCGCGCGCCCGTGTGCCGGTACCGTCCGAAGAGAGTGTTGGGTTATAGAAAACAATCGGCTCAGGACGCCCCGGAACCAGAATGTCTTTCACTTTAGCGGGAATCACCCGTTGGTCCGGATCGCTATATCATAGGTTTTGATGATATAAGTCAAGGTTATGGGATGCCGATGAGCCAGGACAAAGAAAACTATGAAAACAAATGTGATTTGCTTATGCCTGTGCCTGCCCGCCCTATCCGCCGTCGCGGGCGGCAACAATTTGATCATCTGGGACGACGCGGGCGCGGGCGACAAATGGGACATCGCTTATCCGGTCGGCAACGGGCGGCTCGGCGCCATGCCGTTCGGCAATTTCCCGAAAGAGAAAATCCTGCTCAACGAGGAGACAATCTGGCACCGCGGCCCGGCAATGATCATGCCCGAAAACAGTTTCCAGCATCT
The DNA here is from genome assembly GCA_028700415.1 of Kiritimatiellia bacterium. Classification (GTDB taxonomy): domain Bacteria; phylum Verrucomicrobiota; class Kiritimatiellia; order RFP12; family UBA1067; genus JALHET01. Next base: position 396 of record JAQVSS010000352.1, on the reverse strand, counting down.
GGAGACCGTGCGCCGGCTTGAGGCCGCCGGCGATTATGCGGGTGCCGACCGGTTTTTCGAGGATAAGTTGCAGCAAAGCGGCATTAACCCGGACAGCTATCAGCCGTTCGGCTGGCTGGAGATCGAGTATGTCACCCCGTCTCCACTCCGCAAACGCTACCGGGAACTCGACCTGAAGACCGGCGTTGCAAAGAACATCTATACCCTCGAAAACGGTTCGTCGATAACCCAAAACGTTTTTGCCTGCGGCCGGGATGACGTTATAGCCGTAACCATCGCGGCGGATCAGCAGACTAAAATCCGCGTGAGCGTCGAAGGCGGATCAGTCGCGAACAACGAGATAATCAAGCGGGGCGCCGCGACCGGCACGAACGCCACCCGCTACGTTGGGCACAT
>JAQVSS010000351.1 GCA_028700415.1 Kiritimatiellia bacterium | reverse complement strand
CGCCGCATCCATGGAGAGAATCCGCCCTCTCTTGTCTTCCGCCATATCTCATTCCTTTGGGATTTCGTGCCTAAACTCCTTTTTGTCGAACCGGGTGTTGCGGTAATAGAGAACGCCGTCGATCGCCACCATCACGGCGTTCAACAGATAGAGCCAGACCACCCCGTCCACCTTATCCTGCCACCACAACTTGTGAACAAGCCCCGAGAGGTAGCCGACAAAGACGATGAGCATGAAAAAACGGCTCTTGCCCTTGTTCGTCCGCGACCGCCACGACTTGAGGATTGAAACCGGCCACGCCATGCCGAAGCAGACCAGCATGACCGCCTCAAAAATCGGAAACTTCATTCTGCCCTTCCCAGCTTGTCCTGCCGGCGTTTAAGGCTGACGCGCCACAGCAGAAGAAAACCGTTGCCTATACTTTCAGGAATATCTTTTTCCGGTACAGGAGATACAGGAACACCCAGACGATGGACATATAGGCCGTCGCCGTCAGAAGCCCTGCCCACTCCTTGGGGAAAAGCGCGATCAGGCTGCCGAAGAAAAACTGCGTCGGCTTTTTGAAGTCGATGATTCTGGGCGCCAGGTAGATCGTGATGGAGTTCATGCCGATGACCGTGAAAAACCGGGACCACTTCTCGACTTTCCAGACGTCGATGACCATGTAAAACAGCGAGAAAAGGAGCAGGCTGAGCCCGCCGACAAAGCAGACGAACGAACTGGTCCACAGGTTTTTGTTGATGGGGAAAATGAAGTTCCACAACAGGCCCGCAACGATCAGGCCGGACGCGGCCAAAACCATTTTAAGAACCGTGTCGGCCGGCTTGACGCCCTCCGGCTGCCGCAGCACGAAATGACCGGTCAGCATGCCCAGCAGTGCGGTTGCGACGGCAGGGATTGTGCTCAGGATTCCTTCGGGGTCATGAATCTTCCTGTAGAGTTTTCCCGGCAACAACAGCCGGTCCACATAACCCACAAGGCTTCCCTCCATCGAGAACGGATCAGCCGCCCCCAAACCGGGCGCGGGAACAAACCGCAGCAAAAGCCAATAGCCGACCAGAATGCCGCCGAGCCAGGCCAGGCATGTCCTGCCCCGGCTGTTCATGAAGATCAGCGCGGCGAACATCCACGCCAACCCGATGTGCCCCAGGACGCTCCCGTAGCGGAACTCGCCGAAATTGAAACGGATGCCATTGTTGCAGATGATCCCCAGCACAACCAGAACCAGACCGCGCTGAACGATGTGCCGGTACAGCACGAACCTGTTTTCCGAACCGCGGCACCGTTTCGCCATGGAGAAAGGAAACGAGATCCCCGCGATGAACAGGAAGAGGGGAAAAATCATATCCTCGAACCGGAACCCGTGCCACGCCACATGGGTTAACTGCGTTTTCCACCAGACCAGAACCGGCCACCCCGTCAGATCCGCAAGCGCGACAAAAATCCCGGCCCCGCCGGCAATCCAGAACATGTCGAAACCGCGCAGCGCATCCAGCGAGCGCAGCCGCCGATTCCCAGCCGTAGTCCCGTCCCCCATTTCCTTCTTTCCGCCTCCTGTAATCGTCCTCACCGTGTCACGCATACGTCTGATACACCAACAAAGGGCCGCCATTGAACGTAAGGCCGAATGTGTCGCCGCAGGCTTCGTTCAACGCCGCCTGCCACCAGCGGGTCAGCCGCAACCCGTTCAAGGGATATCTCAACCCCTCGGCCGACACGGCCGTTTCCGGATCAAAGGAAAAGACCGAGACCTGTTGCCCCTTGCGCGACGGTAACCGCGCCGAGGCCGTCAACGGCGTGAACCAGCCCGTGTCGGTCAGCATCAGGACCGAAGCATCCCGCGCGAAATCGGCCAGCAGGGAAAGGTTGCCCAAGGTGTGGTCCTCCCGCAACCCCGTCGCCCCGACGATCACCAGCTCACGCCAACCGCGTGACAGGCAGAACCGGACCGCTTTCGTCAGGTCATTCGTTTCCTGCTCGCGCACGCGCACCAGTTTCTCACGGTAACGCATGCAGTCCGACGCGGACAGACTGTCGAGATCCCCCACGACCCATGTCGGCTCCAGCCCGGCTCCAGCCAGATGCTCGGCCGCGCCATCACAACAGACGATGCGCTCCGCGGCACGCAACGCCGCCAACGGCACCGCGTGAGTCGGGAACTGTCCGTTCGCGAGAACCGCTGTCTTGGGCAGATCAAGTTTCATTTCTCTAACGTTACACCGCTAATCCCCCGCACGTCAACCGGATTGTTGACTGAAATGGACTTGCGGCTTGTGCGTGTTTCGCAAAGAGGGCATAATGTGTGCGTTCGCAATGCACTCAACAGCCCCGTCACCCACACAACCCTCCGGATCACCCTGACTTGCCCACCCATGATCATTCGGACACGCGCGCTCGCCCTGCAAATCCGCCCCTGGTCGAAAACCTCGCACATGGTAACCTGGTTAACCCCGGACTATGGCAAGATTGTGACGGCCGTCAAGGGCGCGTGCCGTCCAAAAAGTGCCTTTCTGGGCCAGTACGACCTGTTCTACACCTGCGACCTGCTCTTCTACCGGCGTGAGCACGGAGGTGTCCACGCTATCCGCGAATGCGTGCCCACCACCCTGCGCGAACCCTTGCGCCACGGCTGGAGGCAAGCCGTCGCCGCCGCCTATCTGGCCGACCTGACGGCGCAAGCCACCGTTGGACAACAGGAGGCCTCCGCCATTTTCGCGCTGCTGACCCTGGCGCTTGACCGATTGTCCCTCACGCAATCGTCGCCCTGCGAGCTGATCCCCTGGTACGAAATCCACCTGCTCCGGCACCTCGGCCTTCTTCCCGACTTTACCCTGTGCCCGCTGTGCCACACGCCCGACCGCACCTGGCTGCGTTTTTCCCTGTCCGCCGGACGCTTTCTCTGCCCGCACCTCGCCCGGCACCAGCCCGGCGAGGCCGCCATCACCCTCCACCGTCGCGTGCAACCCCTTTTTCAGCACCTCTGCCAGTTGCCCTCGCCACCTCCCGAAAACCATGTTCCCGCCGCACTTGCAAGCAAGAAATACGGGGCGGACGAAAATCTTCTCCTTGGCTTATCCCGATTTCTTGGTATCTTTGTCACGTTTCACCTCGATGTGCCTTCGGCTGTCCGGCGTGTCACATTCGAGATGCTAAACACAACCCACACGCAAAAATTTGCGTTATTGGAGAACTGTTCATCATGAAGTGTACACCTTTGCTCTATACGGCGTTGGCCTCCACCCTGCTCGTCACCGCCGGCTGCAAAAAAGACGCCGAAAAGAAAACCTCCGCGGACGTCGCGGCTCCGGTTTCGTCGGCCGTCAAAACACCGGCCGAAAGCAAAGATCCGAATGAGGTCGTCGCCTCTGTTAACGGTGTCAAGTATCTGCGCAAGGACATGGACACGATTGTCACGGCTCTGCTCAAGGCGCAAAACATCCCGGAGGCCCAGCAAGATGAGGCCCGCAAGTACTTTGAGCAGCGCGCCGCCTACAGCTTCATCATGAAAACGCTCATTCTCGGCGAGGCCAAGAAACAGGCCATTGCCGTCACAGAAGAGGACCGCAAGACTCAACTCGGCAAGATGACCGAGGCGCTCAAAGCCCAAAACAAGACCGTTGAGCAATATTTCAAGGAGTCTCCTCTCGGCGAAAAGAATGCCCGCTCCGAATTCGAGGACGGCCTCATCATCGACAAACTGCTCCAGAAAAACGTGCTGGACGGCATCAAGATCGAAGAGGCGGAAATCAAAAAGACCATAGCCGACATCGAAAAGCAAAACGCCGAAACCGTCGAGAAGAACAAGGGGCTTGCCGCCGAAAACGCAGGCAAAAAAGCGAAAATCGTAAGCCTTAAGAAACAATTGTCGGAAGGTGCCGACTTTGCGGAACTCGCCAAAGCCAACTCCGACTGCCCGAGCAAAGAGAAGGGCGGCGACCTCGGCACGTTCACGAAAGGCCAGATGGTCAAGCCGTTCGAGGACGCGGCCTTCGCCCAGGAAATCGGCAAAGTCGGAGAGATCGTCGAAACGCCTTTCGGATACCACCTCATCAAGGTGACAGCCAAGTCGCCCGCGCAGGAAGCCAAGGGCGACACCCCCGCGAAACCGGGATCGGTCACAGCTTCGCATATCCTCATCAAAACCGAACAGCCCCAGCAGGTGCAGCCTGTGCCGACAAACGAGCAGATCACGTCCCAACTGAAACAGCAGAAGTCGCGTGACGCCGTGCAGAAGTACCTTGACGGACTTAAATCCTCCGCGAAAATCGAGACGGTCTTCAAAGAGATGCCGCTGTAAAAAGGGCGGGCGGCCGATCCTGTCGCGCCGCCGTCAGGAAACGCATGCGGGCATTCTCCGGCATGCGTTTCTTTAATCCGTTTTAACAACCGTGCCCCAAGTCCCGGACACCGTACCCGATATATCTCCGGCGACCTTGGGCGCATGGCAGTTCTGTTGGTGGTTCTTTGGGGAGATCAAGTAGAAGCGCAATAGGGTCGGGCGGTTGCCGCTACCGTCCTGCGGCCTTCTTGGCTTTTGGCGGGCGGGTTTTTGCCGCCTGCG
>JAQVSS010000350.1 GCA_028700415.1 Kiritimatiellia bacterium | reverse complement strand
AGGCCGGGGTTTCAGGGGTGATTTTTCCGGCCTTGATTTTTGCGAGGGGTGCCGCCTGCTCCTTGAAACAGGCCAGCAGCATGATTTCCTTCGCCTGCAGGATCGGCTTCATCCCCATGGTGACCGCTCGGTGCGGGACAAGCTTTAAATCGCCTCCGGCGGTCAGGTCCGCGTTGGTCCGGATGGTTCGTTCAGTCAGTTGAATCACCCGCGACGGCAGCGCGGCGTACTCTTCCGCCGAGATGTCGCCCGCGCTGATCGGCTCGTTAAACGCGATGTGCCCGTTGAAGCCGATGCCCAGCAGCTGGAAATCCAATCCGCCGGCGGCCTTGATCTGCGCGTCGTAGGCCGCGGGGTTCCCGGAGTCGGGGAAGAACATGTTTTCCCGTTTGAAGCCCAAACGGGCATCCACCTTGTCGAAGAAATTTCCGGTCATGTACGTGCGGTAGCTGAGGGGATGCCCCGGGGCGACATTCCCGCCCGCGTTGTCCACGTATTCGTCCAAATTGAAAGTGAGAAGACCTGAAAGCCCGAGGCCGGCCTTGTTCAGCTTTTCCGCGAGAAGGTCGTACACCCTGAGCATTGTGTTGCCGGTGGCCAGGCCGACCGCGACGCTGCGCCGCCGGGAGAGCCCCTCTGAAATCACGTCGAACATGCGCTGCGCCGTCATCCGGCTCATTGCCTCATAATCGCTTACTTCTACCCATTTCACCGTGTGCTTCCTTTGTCTACGGCCTCCACGCTGCGAGCGCGTCGGCGGTCAGTCTGATATCGCCCAGCCTGTCGTCGCCGGCCTCACGCTCGATCGCGAGAACCCCGTTGTATCCGATCGCTTTTAATGCGCCCAGAAACGGCGCGCTCCCAACCTGCCCCTGGCCCCATGGGACTTCCGTGCCCCAGGTGCCGGGAACTTGGGTGGCGACCGCGTCTTTGATATGAACGTGCCTGATCCAGCGGCCCAGCAGATGAACGGCCTCGACCGGGTTCCCCTTGCCGTAGAGGATCATGTTGGCAGGATCAAAATTGATTCCGAGCGCCGGATGGTTCAGTTGCTCAAGCAGGACACGCAGGCATGCCGCCGTCTCCTGGCCGGTCTCCATCAGGAGTGAGATGCCGCGCTCCCCGGCGGCGTCCGCCAGGCAAACCAGGCGGTCGCGGATGAGACGCGCCCTCACGGGGTCAGTATCCTCGATGAAACCGGCGTGCAGGGTCAGGAAGGAAACGCCAAGCTCCGCCGTGATCGCGAGCGACCGCAGAACCATTTCGCGGTTCCGGTCCCAATCCCCGTCCGGCACGATCCCGCCGGTTTCGCGGATGCTCTCCAGCGAAGAATAATTCTCGCGGAAAAAACCGATGGTCGTCGCGCTGATGACCCACGGCTGTTGCCTCACCGCTTCCAGATAGGCGTCGCCGTCTTCAAGGAAGACGGGCTTCAGCGCCAGGTTCACGCGCCCGATGCCGAGCTGTCCCATGGCACGCGCCACGCCGTCCACGCTGGTGCGGAGCGACCAGCTGCAGACGGCCAACGGCCAGTTTCCGCATTTCGGGCTGACGGTTTTTTCAGGCGATATCGACATGGGTTCCTTTCCGCACGGACTCGCGTTCGGCTTCCGCAATGCGCAGTGACGTCCACGCCTGCCCCGGCGTGATCACCTGCGGCACGGCTTCTCCGCGTATCGTTCTCGCGAAATGCCCGATCTGCCGGGAATAGCCGTCCCCCTTCTCGATCTGGGGAACGAACGCCTCCCCCTCGGAGGGACATAGCTTGAGCGTCGGCGTGCGCTTGCTCTCGAAGGAGAGAACCGCCCTCTCCATCACGATGAGAAACTTCATCTCAAAGCCGAACGACGGCGTCATGGACCAGCCTCCCTCCGCGGTGACAAGCTTGCCGTCGTTGTAGCGGTAGCGGGTGACAAGATGCGAAAGCCCGCCCTCCGGCGTCACGGCGCCGTGGCTGCATACCGACGCGGGCACGCCAAAGAGATACTGAATGAAATCCGTGTCGTGGATATGCAGGTCAAACACCATTCCGCCGCTTTGACGTTCGTCGGAAAACCAGCTTCCCTTTTTTTTATGAGCTGTGGCGGAGAAACGCTGGAAGGTCGCCGAGATGACGCGCCCATACGCGCCGCTTTCAACAATCTCCTTGGCCTTGGCGTATTCGGGCCAGAAGCGGATGCACTGGCCGATCTGCAGCACCTTCCCGCTCTTTTCGGCCGCCTCCATCATCCGCTTGCCGTCGGCCAGCGTCAGCGCCATCGGCTTTTCGCACAGCACGTGGACACCCGCCTCCAAGGCCTTGATGGTCCACGCGGCATGGAGATGGGTGGGCACGGTGATCGAGACCGCGTCGGGTTTCGCGCGGGCGAACAGCTCTTCCGGGTCGGAGTAAACCGCGACGTCCCGCAGGTCCACCTCCCCCTCGGCGCCGGCGATATTGCCCTGCCCCTTGCCGGAACCCAGCAACGCATCCGCGTTGGCGTCGCAGAGGGCCGCGACGTCCGCACCCTCCAGTGCCTTCCAGCACCGGTAATGCATGCGCCCCATGAACCCGAACCCGACAATTCCGACTCTGATCATACAGCGCCACCCCTCAAGATGTCCTGCCCCGCGAAGAATCGATCCATAATACCGCTGTATTCGGCATCCGTGTAACTGTTCTCTTCGATTGTCACCCATCCGTTATAGCCGATTTCGTCGATGACGCCGCGCACGGATTTCCAATCGATACTGCCTTTTCCGAGGGGGACGAAGTCGCCGTCGTTCTTTTTGGTTCGGTCAATCTTGAAATCCTTGATGTGCAGTTTGACGATGCTGCTGCCCAAGGTGCGCAGCCACTGCTCGGTAGGCGTGTAGCGCACATGGTTGCCGAGGTCAAAGTACGCTTTGACCCAAGGAGAGTCGAACGAACGAACGAACGCCGCCGCAAAGTCAGGCATGACCCAGAGGTTGTTCCAGACATTTTCGAGCGCGATGATCACGCCCTCGAGGGCCGCTGTCGGGATGAGTTGATTAACCGCGTCACGCGTCAATTCAGTGGCTTTGTTTTGCGCCTCGATGTAGGCGGCAAAAGGTTTGTTGTCACCTTCAACCACCGCTGTGATGCGTAACGTGCGGGGATCGAACTCGATCCTGAATTGCGAGGGCTTCGGCACAACCTCGTCGTCCACGCGGCACGGCACCAACAGCATCGTGCTCGCGCCATAAGCCGCGGCCACCTGCAGCCTTTGCTTCATCGTCTCTATCGACTGGCGCCTGGCTTCCGGATCGGGGTTGTTGAAATCCGCTCCGCCGCCCATGAGCGAATGAATGCGCAGGCCGTGTTTCTCGGCGGTGCGCCGCCCCTCAAGCGCTTGCGCGACAGACACGCCCTTTTTCGTCAACTCCACGCCGGAAAAGCCCGCTTTGGCGATCCTTTCACAGGTGCTGTCGTCGGCGATCGGAGCGATCAGCGCTTTATCCAAGACCGTGGCGAAAGGTTTGTCTCGTGCGCCGGCGGCCTGTCCGGCTGCCGGAATCCCGCTGACGAACCCGCTCGCCGCCATCACCTTCAAAAAATCCCGTCTGGAAACGTTCATGGCACGGCCCCTGTTTTTCGTTGTCCGGTTCAATTCATGGCGATCTCGCATTTGCCGGGCTTGGCCACCTGGCTCGCCCCGGGGAGGTCGCCGCCCTCAAAATGTTCGGCGCGTAAGGCGTAGTTCATGGAGTAAAAAGGCGATTCTTTGTTTGTGAGCAGGTCGGCCATCCGCACCATCTGGCCGGTGTAGGCCGCCAGAGTGCCGCACAAGGCGGTCGCCGTGGCCATCGCTGCTAGTTCGCCCTCTTGCAGCAGGTTGCCGCTCAGGAGTCCGGTCAGGAAATCGGCGTGTTCCATCATCATCATATTCTCGTCGCGGCCTGCGATCGCGCCGTCATCGAAAGGAAAGGGTATGGAAGCTCCGTCCAATGTCTGGATTTTGCTGCCGAGCGCCGCGGTATGGCCTTTCGTGCCGCTCAGCAGAGTGCCGCAACGGTCGAAACAACCGTTGATCTGGCGCGCTACGGCATGCACATGAATACCGTCGCCGTAATCGTAGTCGATCCCGAAGCAATCGAAGATGTTGCCGGTGGCCCGTTGATGACGCGCCCCGATGCCCATCGCCTGTTTCGGCAGCCGTCCGATGAACCAGTTGGCCAGATCAATCTCGTGAATCGCCTGTTCGGTCAGATGATCCGCCGACATCTCGCGGTAATTATACCAGCTGCGGGCCAGGTGTGCCGCGAAATCGTCGCCCGGCTTTAACCTGAAAACACGGTGCGGGCTGGGCGCGCCTTGACAACGGTAGACCATGCCTCCTGTGATCGTGCCGATCGCGCCGTCGCGCACCGGCCCGATCATGCGTAATGCCTTGTTGTTGTGGCGGTGGCATGTGCCCGACAGGATTGACAGCTTGGCGGCTTTGGCTGCCTCAACAACACGCAGAAAATGCCGGATGCCGGCGGGATCGGTGGCCACGGGTTTCTCGGCAAAGATATGCTTGCCCGCCTTGACACACGCTTCGACGTGCCGCGCCCGAAAAACCGGAGGCGTCGCCAATAACACGA
>JAQVSS010000349.1 GCA_028700415.1 Kiritimatiellia bacterium | reverse complement strand
CGCGCTGGCGTATTTCGACGTGCGCCGGCGCGTGCTGCCGAACTGGCTGACGCTGGGAGGGGCCGCGGTGGCCCTGGCCGGGCGTTGGGGCTATGGCGGCTGGCCGTTTTTTGCGGACGGTTTCGCGGCCGCCGCCGTGGCAGGTTTCTTTTTGCTGATACCCTTCCTGGCGCGCGGCGCGGGCGGCGGGGACGTCAAGATGCTCTTCGCGGCCGGAGCGATCGCGGGCTGGGACAGGTTGTTCACCATGCTCTGGGTGACCTCGTTGGCGGGCGTGGTGACAGGCTTGCTGATGCTGGCGGCGGGCGCTCTGGACGGCTCGCGCCTGCGGCATTGCGCGCGTTGCGCCTTCGACTGGCGCTATGACCGCAAGGCCGGGGCGGCGGCGCTGCCGCCGAAAGACGCGGCGCGCTGCCGCGTACCTTTCAGCGTGCCGATCGCCGTCGGGATGTTCGTGGCGCAGATATTATAGGGAAGAGTTAATAGGGAAAAGAAGGAAGAGTTAATAGGGAAAAGAAGGAAGAGTTAATAGGGAAAAGAAGGAAGAGTTAATAGGGAAGAGAGAAAATTGGTATGCGAAGATTATTTGCCTGCTTAACTATTCCCTATTCCCTCTTAACACTTACCTAAAAAACCTCTGTTTTTTACGTGTATGGCACACGACACATACCTTTATTGCGGGAAGGCCGGCCGGAGTTCCGCGGGCTCCGTGATGCTGGAGTTCGTGCTGGCTTTTCCGGTGATCCTGACCCTGATCCTGGCCTGCATGCAGTTCGCGCACATGTGGACGGCGCGGCAGGTGGTGCAGTACGCGGCTTTCTGCGCCGCGCGCGCCGCGCTGGTGTGCGAGAGCGGCGAGTACCAGGAAGCCGGGCGGCAGGCGGCCGAGCAGGTGTGCGCATGGATCGTGCTGGGCAAGAACGCGGGAGAGCAGGATAAAAAGATTCCCGGCTGGGGCGTGATCCCCGGCTCCGGCGCGGTCAAGCGCAAGACCAAGGTGAAAATGGAACAGATCGGCAGTTGGAACGTCAAGGCCACGGTCACGCATGACTTCGCCATGGTGTTCCCGCTGGTGGGGCCCATGATCGGCTGGGGCGCGGATCCTTGGGCGCGCAGCCAGCGCTACTTGGAGCGTCACGCCGACTCCTCCGGCAACATCGGCGCGGGCGACACGGTGAAGTGGCCGCACGTGCGCTTCACGGAAACGGCGGTGCTGACCAAACCGTATGTGACTTTGCCAAAGACGGGGATTCCGGTTTCAGGTTGGTGACTATGCTTAAGGCAGCTAACAGAGCCGCGGTGCGGCTGTGGCAGGACGAGAGCGGCGTGGTGCTGGCCGTTTCGACGATCGTCTTCCTCACGCTTTTCATGATGGCCAGCGCGATTTTCTCCGGCGGCGAGAAGATCCGCTGCCGCATCGAGCTGCAGAACGCCGCCGACGCCGCCGCCTACTCCGCCGCGGTCGTGCAGGCCGACACCCTCAGCCGCGTGGCGGCGGTCAACCGCGCCATGTCCTGGACCTATGTGCAGATGGTGCGCATGGAGATGGACTACATCGTCGACAAGTGGCTGTGGCTTACGCTCAAGCGCTGGAACGAGGACAACCGCGTGATGCGCAACTTCAACCGCACCGGCACCTGCCACATCGGCCTGCCGTATTACTCGACCGGCAAGGGCGGCGTACACAAGCGGATACTGCTGAACAAGAAGCACTATGTGACCAAGGAAGAGATCGAGTCCGCCAGAAAGACGGCGGCTAAAAACGGACGCAACTACAGCATCCTGGCGCCCAAGATCGACCAGTGCCGCGAACGCGTCAGCGCCATGAACGAAAAAGAGCGGGAGATGATCAACAAGCTGCCGCAGCGGGCGCGCAAGACGGTCGAGGAGACCCTGCGCGCCAACACCGCCGACACCTGGAACGACGGGTTCGCGGGCGGCGGCGGCCTGATGTACGCGCTCAAGCAGGAGGAACAGCCGCTCGACAAGAATTTCCGCGTGCTTGAACTGGACGACGAGGAGGATTTCCTGCGGCACTCCGACTACATACCCAAAGAAGGCAAGAACGCCAAATTAATCTTCAAGAACGGCACGGACGACTGGTTTGTGAAGGAGTACAAGGACAAAGGCCCCGGCGTGCAGCGCCAGTACAAGCGCGGGCACCCGATCCTGGTGGCGGAGTGGGACTACAAGAGCACCAAATGGGTGCAGACCAAGAAAGGTTGTGTCAAGATCGGCCAGATCGAGGACAAAGAGCCGCTCAAGGGTCCGGTCAAGGGTGACGACAACGAGATTTACGACGAGCAATACTACATCACGGAAAACGCCCGGCCGCAGGTGCTGCGCGAGGAGTTCTTCGCCAAGGGCGGCAGTCTGGTGGTGGGTCTGACGCGGCGCATGAACAACCCCTTCAAGTTCATGTTCCCGGGGCAGGGCGAAGGCGTGATGAAGCCGTTCACGCTGGACGGCGGCAACCGCTACATGTGGACGGTTTCGGCGGCGCTCGCGGGTTACAACCCCAAGCCGCGCGAGGATGCCAAGGGCCGGTACGAGGTGACTTACGAAGACAACAGCCAGGACAAGCTCTGGAATCTGAAGACCAGCGACTGGGACGCCGTGCTGCTGCCGCTGCACCGCGCCTGGGCAAAGGGCACGGCCGGCCGCAAGTGGCAAGGCGAGACCGCCGGGCAGATTTTAGACGAGATGAAGGGCGGTCCGTGGCAGCCGCTTTACGGCGGCGGCGGAGCGTTGGGAACGCAAGGAGCGCCCAAGCTGATGGGCGGGGGCGGCGAGGTTTCGTACGGCGGCGCCGAGGCATGGGTGCTGCATTAACAAGCCAACCGCTCGGAGTTACAGAGTAAAATGAGAGTGTAACTGGAACGCTCAACGTTCAAGTTATAAGGTATGGTAGGGACGGTTCCCCGAACCGTCCGCGGCCCGTTCGGGTAACGGGCCCTACCTGGAAAGGCGGAAGGCAGGTGAAGTATGTTAAAAAGAATCGGTGCGGGCGCCGTGATGGCTGCGCTCGTGTTATGCGGTCTGCGCGCGGCGTCGGCCGCTGAGGAGACCGCGCAATTGCCGTTGGCGGTGCGAAGGATGATGATCGATTACGACAAAGGGCTGGAGCTGCTGGAGCAAGAGCGTCATATCGACGCCCTGGCGGCTTTCCGCAGGGTGCTGGCCGCCGCGGAAAATGTGCAAGAACAAGAGGCGCTGACGCTGGTGTCGACAGCCGCCAACAATGCGGGCAATATCCTGCTGATGCAGGGCAAGCTCGATGAGGCGGAGGCCAGTTACCGACAGGCGCTGAAGGCCGATCCCCGGCACGCGATGGCGATGAACAACCTCGGGGCGGCGCTGCTCAAACAGGGCAGGATCAGCGAAGCCGTGACAGCTTTTTCCGATGCGGTCAAAATCGATCCTCAGCACGGCATGGCCCTGAACAATCTGGCCTCGCTGCTGCTGCGCGCCGGCGAGCTTGAGCGCGCGGCCAAGACCTTGGCCGCCTCGCTCAAGCTGAATCCCAAGAACGAGCAGACCTGGCGGATGATGGCGCAGCTCTACCACACGGCCGGCCAGCCCGAGAAGCAGGCCGGACTGTGGCCGTCGCTGGTCAAGACCACCGACGGCTCGCCGGAGGAGCGACTGCGCCTCGGCACATGGTATCTGCAAGCCGGGATTTTAGAGCAGGCCGAGAAGGTTTTCCGCGAATTGTTGGCGGAGCGCGCGGGCTGGCCCGAGGCGCGTCTGCAACTGGCGCGCGCGCGTTCCATGCAGGGGCATGACGCGGAGGCGCTGAAAGAGCTGCGCGAACTGCTGCCGCTGCTGCCGCAAGAGCCGGGCGTGCGCACCGATCTGGCGGTCCTGCTGTTGAAGTCCGGCCAGACCGACGAGGCCGAAGCGCAGGCTGTGCAGGCTATAAAAAAATTCCCGAAAGACGCCAAGGGATGGTTTGTGCTGGGCCGCGCCCAAGAGAAGAAAGGCGAGGTTAAGGCTGCTGAGAAGAGTTACTTCGAGGCGGTCAAGCACGACCGCAATCTGGTCGGGGCCTGGACGAATCTGGGCATTCTGGCGGCCAAGCGCGGCGACGACAAGACGGCTCTGACCTGCTACGTCTCGGCGGTGCAGGCCGACCCCCTCGACGCCGAAGCCCAATACAATCTGGGGCGCGCGCTGGTGATCAGCAAAAAAGACCACGAGCGCGGCGCGCGGCTGCTGTTCAGCGCGGCGCAAGGCCGCGGCGAGGCCGCCGAACGGGCCAAGAAGCTCATCGACGATCTTGAGAAGATAGCTAAAGGCGTCGATCCGGGATGGAAGGCGGCTGACAAGCGTCTGTAAGAAAGGCGGTGAGTCATGAACCCGAAAAACAAAAAAACTTTTAAGGGTTTGATCAGGCGTTCAGGAATTAACCTGATCGCGGCGCTGCTGGTGACGGCAGTGGCGGTGAGCGCTACGGCGCAGACCAAGTCCAGTTCCACGACCTCCACCACGACCACGCAGGACAAAGGCGGCGGCCAGACCACGACCACCACGACCTCCAGCAGCAGTCAGTCTTATGACGGCGGGACCGCCACGCGCAACGCGCAGGGCGGCACCTTCACTGCCAAGAACGAATCCTCCAGCAGTT
>JAQVSS010000348.1 GCA_028700415.1 Kiritimatiellia bacterium | reverse complement strand
GGAAGCCGCGGGTGTCGTTCCGGGTCGGCCGGCTGGCGAGCTTGACCTCGATCGGATAGAGAACGCCATCGCGGTCCAGAAGCAGGTCGACCTCGCTGCCGCTCTGCGTCCGCCAATGGTAGAGCGCAGCCTTGCGCGACATCGCGGACTGCAGCTTCCGGATCTCGGACACGACGGCCGTCTCGAACAGGGCGCCCGCCATCGGGTGCCCGCCCAGGGCATCCGGGGAGGTGATCCGAGACAGGTGGCAGGCTAGGCCGGTGTCGGAGAGATACCCCTTGGGTTTGGCGGCAATCCGCTTGATCGCGTTGCCCCGGTATGCCGGGAGCTCGAACCACTGGAAAGTGGCCGTGAGAACCGACAGCCAGCGCTTCGAGGTCTGCGGGGTGATTCCGATCTCCCGTCCGAGCTGACTGAAGTTGACTTCCTGCGCCGTGAGCGCCGCGGCGAGTTGGACAAAGCGGCCAAACTGCTGCCAGTCGTCCGCGTTGAGCATTAAACGCACGTCCCTTTCCACATAGGTCCTCAGATATCCGGCGAAAAAATCGGGCGCGACGGTCCCCGGCAGCGTATCCATGGCCGGCAAAGACCCGCGCCACAGCAACTCGTACAAAGTCCGGGTTGTCGGGTGTCTCGGCGGCATCCCTGCGACGAAAGCGTCCGGATCGTCCAGATAGCGTTCGAGCCACGAGCGGCGCGGAATATGCCCGGCCGACTCGGCCAAGGAGAAACCCTCCAAATCCAAAAACACCGCGCGCCCTGCGAGCGACTCGCCGACCGACCGGAGCACCGACCACTGCTGGGAACCGGTCAGCACAAACATGCCGGGACGGCCGTCTTTGTCCACCCAGCGCTTGATGCTCGGCACAAGTTCCGGGCAGTACTGGATCTCGTCCAGCACCAGCGGCGGCGGGTGGTTTCTCAGAAAAAGTTCGGGGTCCGAGCGCGCGTTGCCGATGTCGACGACGGGGTCGAACACGATCGTATCCCATTTCGGCAGGCGGTGCGCAAGCAGCGTGCTCTTGCCGACCTGTCTGGCTCCGGACACAACCAGCACCGGAAAGTGCGCGAGGAGTTGGTCGATTCTTGATGAAACGAGCCTTTGTTTGTATTTCATTCCGGAATAATAATGATAAGATCACTGAAAAACAAGGATATCTCGCCAGGCAGTTGCCTTGCCGACTGGAGGGACGACCTCCGTGTCGTCCGCGGTCGGGACGGAGCCCGACCCTCCAGCACGCCGGACATCGGACGACCAATGCCCAACTTTAAAGTTCTGAGTTGGACGTTCGGCGTTCGGCGTTTCACGCGCGCGGATGCGCCTTGCCGTACTCGTCCTTGAGGTGCCCGATGGACACGTGCGTGTAGATCTGCGTGGTGGAAAGGCTGGCGTGCCCGAGCATCTCCTGCACGCTGCGAAGGTCGGCCCCCGCATCCAACAAATGCGTGGCAAAGCTGTGCCGCAGTTTGTGAGGCGTGATTTCCGGCGGCAACCCCGCGGCACGCAGCCAGACCTTCATCTGGCGCTCGACCGACCGGTTGGTCAGGGCACCGCCCTCGCGGTTCAGGAAAAGGGGAGATCCATCGCCCGCCTCGGCAGGCCAGAGGGTTTTGGCCATGTCGCGCAATTTGCTTAACGCCACGCAAGCGGGCCGCCCCAACACGCAGAGCCGCTCTTTGCGTCCCTTCCCCTCCACAATGGTCGTGCCCTGCTCGAGACCGATGTCGCCCCATTTCAGCGCCGCGATCTCGCTGATGCGGCAGCCCGTGCTGTAAAGGAGCTCAAAGATCGCCGTATCGCGCAGCGCCGCGTATTCCTTCACCGGGGACACGCTGCCGCCCTTCTTCGCGCGCTCCGCATCTAACCCCGCAAGCGGCGCGGCCAAGAGAGCTTCGACCTCCTTCACGCCCAGCACGGCGGGCAGTCTCCGTCCCAGACGCGGGCCGCGCAATCCCGCAAAGGGATTGGACGCAACACTTTTTTCACGCTCGAGATAACGGTAAAAGGTCCGGAGCGAGGACAGCTTGCGGCGCGTGGTGGTCGGCGCGTGCCCCCTGCGGTGGAACGCCGCCAGAAAAGCGCGGACCTGCTCGCGGTCAGGCGCCATCCAATCGAACGGCGGTTTCATGGCCGCGGCATCCGGCCATACGAATGCCGAAAACTGCCCGATGTCCTGAAGATAGCCGTCGACCGTATGTCCGGAAGCGTTGCGCTCCGCAAGCAGGTAACATTTGAAGCGCGCCACCAGCGGGTCAGCCGCCGCATCCGCACGGTTCGGCATCGGTTCGGGCGGCGTGTCGCCGACCCTCACTTCCTTCTCGTAAAAGCCGTCCTCGTCCTTGTCCATAACTTGAACGTTGAGCGTTGAGCGTTCAGCGTTGAACGTTGAGGGTTCTAGCCCTTCGCCTCTTCGTTTCCGGCCTTGCCCTTTTTATTGTTCAGGCCGAGCTGTTCGGCATAACGGTCAAACGCGGGAATCTGCGCCTTATAGCGGAACGTCATGCGTTTCATGGCGTACCGCTGGCGCGGCGAAAGCGAGCGTTTGCGGTTGAACTGCTCCGAAAGGCTGGCAAAAAACGCCTGATCGTCAAAGGTCATTTTTCCGCGCTTCACCGGCTCCTGCCACTGCTTCACCTGCCCCAGCATTTCCATCAACACCGGGCTTTCGTTGTCCGGAGGCTGCTCGGCCTCGGCCGCGTTCAGCTGCAAAGCCTGTTTGACCTCCTCGTAATTGTCGAGCTGCGCCGCGTTTTGCGCGATGATCCGGTCGATCGCGGCCAGCTGCTTTTCGCTCAGTTTCCGGCCGCTCGCAGCCTGCTGCTGGAGCGACGCGACGAACGCCGCCTGGCGTTCGGACAACTCGATGCCCTTCAGCACCTCGAAGCGGCGCATAGACATTTCGTTGCTCGGCGCGGCATTGTCGCTTGCGACCACGTCGCCAAAGCCCAGCGCACCCAGCGACTCTTCGGCCTGCGGGATCTGACTGCGGTAACGGATGGCGATCTTCGCGAGCGCCGCAAGCTGCTTGTCTGAAACCGGCTTCTCCCCTTTTTCGATCTGCTCGCGCACGGATCCGACAAACCGTTCGTCGCTATACGTGCGCTTGCTGTTGCCGCGCTGCACCTCGGGTGCCCACTCGGTCACCTGTTCCAGCAACCCCAACACCGCGGAAACCTTACCCATGTCCGCCGGCGGTTCCTTGGCCAGTTCCATCCAGTGTTTGAAGCGCTGGAAGAACGTTTCCATCATGGCCGCCCACTCGACGCCCCCCGCCTCGATCTCATCAAGGCTTTCCTCCATTTTCGCGGTGAACCCGACATCGAAGAGCTGTTCGAGTTTCCCCACCAGCAGGTCGTTGACCTCGAGGCCCAGCGGGGTCGGCGCCAACTGCCGTTTCTCGCGCGTCGTATAATCGCGCGCGTTGAGCGTCTCAATGATGGACGCATACGTTGACGGGCGCCCCACACCGTTCGCCTCGAGCGCGCGGATCAGCGAGGCCTCGCTGAACCGTGCCGGAGGCTTTGTCTCTTTGCGGTCGCTCAGCCATTCCAGCGCGACCAGAGGGTCCCCGACCGCCAACGGCGGCAAACGGTCCACCTCGTCCGCCTCCTCTTCCGAATCCTCTTCCTCCGGCTTCTTCTTGCGGATGTCGAGCGCCATGACTTTGAGGAAACCGTCAAACAGCACGTCGGAGGCGGAGGCCGTGAACGAGTACGTGTGCGCCATCCCCTCTTTGACCGGAACGATCTCCACCGTTTTCTGCGCAACCTTCGCCGCCGCCATCTGGCTGGCCACGAAACGGCGCCAGATCAGGTCGTAAAGCTTCAGCGCGGGCGCGTCCAAAACCGCCCTCAGGCTCTCCGGCGTGCGTCCGACATCCGTCGGACGGATCGCCTCATGCGCCTCCTGGGCGCTCGCGCGGCTCTTAAAGAAGTTCGGCGTTTCGGGACAGTACGCCGCGCCGTACGACTCGGTAATGAACGCCCGCGCCGCGGCTTGCGCATCGCGCGCCACGTTGACAGAGTCTGTACGCATATAGGTGATCAGGCCCACCGGGCCGCCCGAACCGAGGCTCACGCCCTCGTAGAGCTTTTGCGCCAGGCTCATCGTGCGGTTCGGCGAGAATCCGCACGCATTGGACGCCGACTGTTGCATCGTCGAGGTGATGAAGGGCGGCAGCGGCCGGCGCGTCGTCTCGCGGATCCGCACATCGTGCACCCGCAACGCGCTCCCGTCGAAATCGGCCAGCAGCGCCTTCGCGGCGCCCTCCGAGGAAACCGAGGCTTTCTCACCGTCCACGCGCACCATTTTGATCGCAAAGGGGTCGAGCGGTTCCGTCGCACGCCGGACGTTCGCGCCCAACACCCAGTATTCCTCGACCTTGAACGCCTGAATCAGGCGCTCGCGCTCAGCCACCAGCCGCAGCGCCACCGACTGCACGCGTCCCGCGCTCAGCCCCCGCTTCAGACGGCGCCACAACATCGGGCTCACCATGTACCCCACGATGCGGTCCAACACGCGGCGTGCCTGCTGCGCGTCCACGCGCTGCATGTCGATTTCCCCCGGCTGTTCAAAGGCGGCCTTCACCGCCCGCGGCGTGATCTCGTTGTACATCACCCGGTGGAAGGGCTTGCCCTTGGCCACGTCCGCCA
>JAQVSS010000347.1 GCA_028700415.1 Kiritimatiellia bacterium | reverse complement strand
CCAGCGACGGGGCCGTGCGCTCGACCGTCATGCGCCTCGGAGCGGTGGCGGAAGCCTCCCCTCCGGAAGGGGCGTGCGCCGGGGCGGCCGGGCCGGAGGACACGCTCGTGATCATGGCGGACGGCTGGAACGCCCGGCACCGCGGGGAGAACTGGGGGGTTGACAAGGAAAACCGCGAACTTCCGGACCGCGTCCACTGGCACGAGATCCGCTCGGCGGTGATCTTCAAGCTCTCAGACCTGCTGGCCGTCAGCGGCAAGCGCAAAGCCCTCCTCAAGAAGCGCGTCGTCGCTGTTCCGGCGGACACGTCCCCATACGACTTCGGCGTTATCCTGCACCGCGATGCGGTGCGCATGGGACTCCCGCAGGCAAAGAACGTCTTTTTCGTCATGGACAGCGGCGTGTGGCTGTGGCGCATCTACGAGGACCGCTTCGAGAAATGCTCGAAGGCCATGCTGGACTTCTACCACCTCAGCCAGCACCTCCACGCCCTCGCGGCCGCGCTTCACGGCGCGGACGCGGCGAAGACGAAGGCCTGGTGCGGCAAGATCCTGCACGACCTCAAGCACAAATCGGCGAAGAGGCTGTTCAAGACGCTCGACGAGCTGCTGCGCGAACCGCCTTCCGACTCCCCGGAGGTTCTGGAGGCCGTCCGCGAGCAGAACGCCTACTTGAGGAAACACGCCGGACACATGGACTACGCGGCCAACGCCGAGCTGGGCGTGCCCATCGGCAGCGGCTCCGTCGAGTCCCTCTGCTCACAGTTCCAGAACCGCCTCAAACGGACCGGCCAGTTCTGGACAAAGGAAGGGTTCGCCGCGCTCCTCCGAATTATCGTCCGAAACTGGAACGACGAACTCGACTCCCTATGGCAGTCTCCCGCCGCCTGACCCCAAGTCAGTGAAACGGGGATGCGCCCGGATGCGCGGATGCGCCCATCTTGCTGTTTTCCACTTGATATCCGTAAATGCCCTGTGTAAACTTCAAAACACTTGATTGCATAGTCCGCCTTTCTGATGTGGTAGTTAAAAAAGCGTAGTATATGCAATCCTAGCCTGAAAAGTAAGCACTTAAGCCGTTTCTTGGGTGCTTCTTTTCAGGAGGTTTTTCCGACAAACCGTGAAGAGCCAATAAATATCCCAATCAGGATGGTGTAAACGTGCGCAAAGGCTGCCACCATATTGTCATCCGCGACGTTTTCGGGGTGACCGGCGACGATTCGGTGGCGCTGACCGGATTACGCTCCTCTGTGGACGGTTCGGTGACCGGCCGCATGCATGTCGGCGACGCATATCCGGCCGCTTCGGACGATATTCACGATGTCATTATCCGGAATGTGCGTACCTTCGTGGCGGGCGGGCATCACACGGTGCGGCTGCTTAATCACGACGGCATCAAGCTGTACAACATCAGCGTCTCGGATGTGGTTGACCAGTCTGCACCTGGACCGGAACCGTGTGGGGTCAGTTCCAGCGCACCACCAACCGGGACGGTTGGTTCATAAGGCAAAGCGTTGATGAAAAAAGGGGGTTGCTGTTCTGGCAAGGCGGCGGCACACGGTTGCTGCTGCGGTGATCAAACGAAACGGCGGGGGCGCCGTGTTTTTCATAGCGAGGCCGCAGATTTTGCGGTCAATCCAGTCGGTTTAATGAGCCGGCAAAATAGAGGGGTATGAAGCGTAACCGCTGTTCTGGGAGTTCCGCATAGGGTGCGCAGGAAAGCACGATGCCGTCGCGGCAATCGGGATGCTCTTTAAGGAGCTGGTGGAGGCTCTTCAGACTGCCGGCACTCCCGCTTTTTACCTCAATTGGCTGGATGCCGTTGTGCAGTTCCACCAGATAGTCTACCTCGGCCGTGCTGTTTTTGGAGTCGCGTTTCCACCAGTGAGGCTCGTCACCCGTCAGTGAAGCGGCGAGTTCCTGGCCGACAAACTGTTCAGCAAGGGTTCCCCGATAGATGGCCAGCAGATCTTGTTGTGCCCATTCATCGGCGGCTGTGCGGTTGCATAACGACTGCATCAGCCCAATGTCGCCCAAGATCGCTTTGAGGCGGGGGGTCGCCACACAGCTTAGGGGGAGACCTTCCGCCGAAGCGGCGTTGACGGGCCGCAGTAGCCGCGCCATCGAAAGGACTTGAAAGGCCTTCTTATTCGTTGTCCCCGAGTAATCGCGGGTCAAACGGGCAAAGATGATTTGGTCGCCAACAGCTTTTGCCGCGCTGTGCCAAACCGATTCAAGACAGTCGCGGTCGACCCTCGGGGTGTATTTGGAGAAATCCTGCTGAAAAGCAGACAGCAGATTGTCCTGTTCGGCACGGACATCCAGAATGCTTTGCGTGTCCAACCAGGTTTGGACGCATTTGGGCATGCCGCCTGTCATCCAGTAACGGCGCAGCTCCTGGAGAATGGTGTCGTGGATAACGGGAGAAACGCGGCAGGGAGGTGCCGCGAGCAGTTCGGACATGGCTTCATGTCCGGTCGCGATCAGATACTCGCCGAATGTCATCGGGAAAAGGTCAAGAAACTGAACGCGTCCAACAGGGAAGGACATGCTGTCTAAGGCGAAATCCAGAAGCGAGCCAGCGGCTGCCACATGTAGATCAGGCATCTGCTCATAGAAGTAGCGTAACGATGCCAAGGCCCGGGGGCATTGCTGGACCTCGTCAAAGACAAGAATGGTTTGACCCGCTCGGATCGGCTGCCCCAGAAGGATTTCCAGCTCTGCAATGATCCGCCTGGGGTTTAGGTCGGCTTCGAAAACCGGCTGCCATTTCCGGCTGTGCTCGAAATCGATCAGGCGCAGGCCGCCCGGGAAGGACGTGTTGGCGAACTCCCGGAGGCACCATGTTTTCCCGGTCTGCCTCAAACCTCTCAAAATGAGAGGTTTTCGTAGGGGTGAAGCCTTCCACTGCTCTAGTTTTTGAAGAAAAAACCGTTTCATTGATCGTCTCCTGATCCAATTTGTGTTGAATCGGGCGTATCATAACACAAAATCGAGAATTACCAATGGTGTTTATCGTCATATGCTTGAGAATTACCAAGGGTGTTTGCGAACTGCTTGACGTAAGGTTCCCGTTGATTAGGCTGCTGCTGCGGTGACCTGTTAAAAAAGCGCGCCCGGCTGTTGGCAGAACAGGCGGGCGTCGGCGATATCGGCGGTGTCGCAGGCCAGCATCACCAGACGGTCCACGCCCAAGGCGATGCCGCCGCAGGGCGGCATGCCTTTCTCCAGATCGGACAAGAACGGTTCATCCAGCGGATAAACCTCTTTGCCGAGAGCCTGGCGTTCGGCGGCGGCTGTTAGGAAACGTGCGCGTTGCAAGTCGGCCTCGCACAGTTCGCTGTAGGCATTGGCGATCTCAAGTCCTCCGATATAAAGCTCCCAGCGTTCAGCCACCGCAGTGTCACCCGGCTTGAGACGCGCCAGCGCGGCGGCGGCGGCCGGATAATCGGTCAGCACACAGGGTCGGTCACGCGGCAGGGCCGGCTCGACCTTGGCGTCCATGTCGGCGTCGAAGCGGTCGGCGTCCCAATCGGCCACGGGGTCCCATCCTGCCCATTGCCGGAAAGCCTCGCGCACCGTGACGCGCGGCCATGGCGCGGCCAGGTTGACGGGCTGGCCTTGGTAATGGAACTCCGTGGAGCCTTTGACGGTCTGGAAGAGATGTGGGAGCAGCGCTTCGGTGTCGTGCAGGATGCCGTTATAGTCGGCATGGGCGCGGTACCACTCCAGCATGGTGAACTCCGGATTGTGGCGGCGGCCGCACTCGCCGGAGCGGAAG
Organism: Kiritimatiellia bacterium; assembly: GCA_028700415.1. Classification (GTDB taxonomy): domain Bacteria; phylum Verrucomicrobiota; class Kiritimatiellia; order RFP12; family UBA1067; genus JALHET01. The sequence continues at coordinate 877 of JAQVSS010000347.1, read as the reverse complement.
CAGGGGCCGATCTGGAAGATACGTTCCGCGCCCGCGCACAGCAGGCGCTTCATGTGCAGTTCAGGCGAGGTGCGCAGCCAGGCCTTGCCGGAGGGAGGTGCGTCGATGTGGGTTTCCATGGCGGGCGCTGGCAAGCGCACGGGGGTCTCGACCTCGGTGAAGCCGTTACGGCAGAAAAATTCCCGCATGGCCTGCAGCAAACGGGATCGGTTTTTTAGGTTGGCCGCGTTCATGCGCGAGTCAGTAAACCTTCTCGTACTCGCCCTTGCCGAGACGCTTGAGCTTGGTGAACCCGGCTGATTTGGCGCGGTCGTCCAGCATGGATTTGGAGCGGCCGATGGCCGGGGCGGTGATGACGCGGCGCACGGGCGCGCCGCACTTGGGGCAGGCGGTCAGGCGCGTGTCGTGTATCGACTGCGTAACTTCGAAACCGAACGCACAATGTTGGCAGCTCTTGGCGGGATCAGAGGCTTCGTAATCGTATACAGGCATGTTTGGCACTCCTCGCTAATGCTGGCATAGGCCGCATTTCAATCTCGAAACCACTAACGGACTCGAATTAACGCTAATGGGCATGGACCGGTAAAATAGAACCACGGATGGACACGGATTCACACGGATAGTTGTAAGTGGTAAGTTGTTAATTGTTTTGTGACAGGAGTTTTTCAGCAAACTCAGCGCTGGCGGTAAAACATGATGGCGCCGATGATCAGAAACATGACGTTGGCGAACCAGGCGGCGGGGATCGCAGGCGCCAGCGAATTCTTGGCCAGAATCATGGAGAGGATCGAAAGGGCGTAGAAGCCGAAAAACATGGCGATCGCGCTGATGACACCTTTGAATACGCTCTGGCGTCCGGTGGCCAGTCCGGCGGGAA
>JAQVSS010000346.1 GCA_028700415.1 Kiritimatiellia bacterium | reverse complement strand
GGATAGGAAGTACAAGCTGCGTTTTCGAGGGAGCGGCGGGAAGCGCCAAGGGCGGATAACAAGGCTTATGTCAAGTCGGCGGGCGGTGCGGGGGTGCCCGTGGCCGGTCAGGCAGGGTTTTTCTGGCGCCCGGCGTTGACGGCGGACGCCGAAAGGCATATGATGTGGCCGTTTTCAGGTCGGGGAACGTAAGTCGGCGACGTGTGGGCGCGGGTGCGCCTGCACGGAGAACTGCGGAGGGTCGGATGTGTACGACTTCAGTTTTGCCGGGGAACAATTGGCACTCTTTTGCAGGCTATGGATATCGACATCAATGCAAAAGATTCCATTCTGGAACTTGATAAACTTCTGCATTTGACCCAGATGATCCGAGCTTCGCTGGAAACCCCCAATGATCTGATGCGGCGTGCGTTACTTGCCCGTGGTGATTACAGCAGTTGGGATGGCACCACCGCCGTGCTTGGAGCAAACCGCTATGCCTTGGGCAAAGATGCAAAGTTCTTTGGCAAAAAAGCAAAGGAAGATAACATTATCCAGGCTTTTATGAAAGAATTGCTGTTGCTTCCGTTGAATTCCCTGTCCGAATTCTTCCAGACACAAATCAACGATTTCAAGCCATCACCAATAGAGTCGGCATGGGAAAAAGCGAGAGCCGTTCTGATTAACGATCCGGAAAACATGAGCAAGATGGGAGAAAAACTTTTTTCCATCACATACGACGAAACCAAAGTATATGGGCTAACCCAGCAGAAAGTGACTTCCGAGAATACCAGTTTTCTGCTTGCGGAGGTGCCGCCCCAAACCGAGACGCAGAATCATGAGAGCTTGGGAGAGCAATGAATTCATGCTTGGTCGAATTTGATTATGCCGATAAAATTGTGGCGCTGACCGGAGCAGGCGTTTCGACGCTTTCCGGGATTCGGGATTTTCGCGGCCAAAACGGGGTGTATGTCAAAGATCCAGTCTGGAACGGCTATCCGGTGGAAATTCTGCTGGATACGGATTTTTTCAATGCTCATCCGGACTTGTTCTATCAATATGCCGGAGAGAATCTTTACCCGATGACCGAGTGTTTGCCATCCATTGCCCACGAAACATTGGCGATGATGGAAAAACACGATATGCTTTCCCGGCTTTACACGCAAAACATTGACGGATTGCATTCCAAGGCCGGATGCGTCAAAGTGGAGGAGCTACACGGTTCTTTCCGTGGACACCACTGTTCGCAGTGCCAGGAAACGTTCGGATTGGAGCCAATCCGTTCGCAGGTCATGGCTGGAATCGTTCCGCATTGTCCGAAGTGTGACGGAATTGTCAAGCCGGACGTGGTCTTTTACGGCGATCCGATGGATGAAGAACTATTGGATCAAGCGTTTCATGACTTTGAAACGGCGGACTTCCTTCTCGTTATGGGGTCTTCGTTGACAGTCGCGCCGGTTTCCAGTCTCCCGACCGCCACGGTGTTGAACGGAGGCACACTTGTCCTTGTCAACGACTCGCCCACGCCGTATGATCAAAAAGCCGCATACAAGTTCCCGGATATTGAAGCGTTCTGCAAAGAGCTTCAGGAATATTTCAACCTAAACTTGTAGTTTTCCATGATAAATATGCACTACAAGCGTAGGGATAGGACGTACAAGCTGCGTTTTCCTGCGGGCGCGGGATACGGCAAAGTCGGATAAAGGCGCTTCTGTCACAAGTAGCGGACGTGGCTGAAGGGGCTCGGGCGGGTCCGGCGCCCGTTTTTCGAGCCCGAGAGTTGACAGCGGGCACCCCAAGACGTAGGATAACCAACGTTTTCAAGCAGGAGAGGCTAAACCTCTCGGGCGTGTGGGCGCGGGTGCGCCTGCACGGAGAACTGCGGAGGGTCGGATGTGTACGGAAGACCCACATTTTCAAACCGGTGGTGGCCTTGACTTCGATCCCAGTTTCTGCAATGCTCCCCACCATTCCATCGTTGCGTCAGACCCGATCCGGCATGTTTTCGGCCCGTGTGGGTCGAGGCCGAGCGGGGTGTGCCAAGAGCGATTTATTATCAATTAGGTGTTGGCAATGTCACAAATACTTGAATTAAGACGCAGTCAATTGGTGTCATATTTTCAGTCTGCCAAATGCGGGAATGGTGAGTGTTACTGCAAAACTGACTGCTCTCAAAATGGCGCTATTTACGGCCCACGTGACCCGGAGTTTGGCGGTAGGTATGGCGACAAGCTACAAGTTGCCGTTCTCTCCTTGGATCCAGGAGAACTATATGGACCGCAGACTGTACAACGGACAATGCCATTGCCCAGCATCAAGTTGCACAAGAATAAGCATTGGTATCGAACTCTGGAAATAGTGCATTCAATAGTCAAAGATCATCCAAATGACCCTACCATTAAGAAGGATGTCTTGGATGCAATCCATTTTTTCTGCCATTTGAATAGTGCGCGATGCTCTCAAAATAAGGTTGGAAATGAAAAAGCTAATAACCTATTGTTTGAAAAATGTCGCCCATTCGTGATCGAGGAGCTAAAAATACTAAAGCCGGACATCTTAATTACACAGGGAGATGAAGCGGAGATAATTGCTTCGAACTTTACAGCGATTCATTCCGAAGTTCTACTTGGAACGCCTAGGACCAATCTTGTTGTGAGAGCCATTGGCGGTAAACACGTGCGACATGTTCATTTTTATCATCCTAGACATTTTGGCGGCTTTAACCGACAGAGACGAGCATTAATCGTAGATAATAAGATTTGGGAGGCTGTTCGAAAGCCGATAGCTCTTCAAGATGGCACTCTGATTTTGCGGGTCTTGGGGTCGGGGTCTTGCGATTTAGATACGTGACTTTCCTGATAACGTTCACCAGGGACACAAGATCAACTCCGCAGAACCGCATCGTTGACATCGCGCTGAGGGATAGGACGTACAAGCTGCGTTTTCCTGCGGGCGCGGGATACGGCAAAGTCGGATAAAGGCGCTTCTGTCACAAGTAGCGGACGTGGCTGAAGGGGCTCGGGCGGGTCCGGCGCCCGTTTTTCGAGCCCGAGAGTTGACAGCGGGCACCCCAAGACGTAGGATAACCAACGTTTTCAAGCAGGAGAGGCTAAACCTCTCGGGCGTGCGGGCGCGGGCGCGCCTGCACGGAGAAAAAAGTGAGGGTCGGATGTGTACGAGGCGGCCTTGAACGGTCGGTGATCAGCTCTTCGGGCCGGTTGATCGCTTCCTCGTCGCAGTTGCTCGACAGGTGCCATATGTTTGCCCTGCGGCCCGTGTTAAAAGTCTCTATGAACCAAACACCACTTGTTTTCGGGATCGTCAATATCACCTCGGACAGTTTTTCCGACGGTGGCAAATATCTTGCGCCGGATGCCGCGATTGCTCATGCGCGCAAGCTCGTTGCCGACGGAGCCGATGTGATTGATCTGGGTCCTGCCTCGTCGAACCCCGACGCCGCGCCGGTGAGCGCCGTCGACGAGATCGCGCGGATTGCGCCGGTGCTCGATGCGCTGATGGCGGAGCATATTTCTGTTTCGCTCGACAGCTATCAGCCCGAAACACAGGCCTATGCGCTTTCGCGTGGCGTGCCGTATCTCAATGATATTCGCGGCTTCCCTGAATCAGCACTCTATCCGGCGCTCGGGGCAAGCGACGCGAAGCTCATCGTCATGCACGCGATACAGGACGGGCAGGCGGACCGCCGCGCCGCGCCGCCGGGCGACATCATGGATCACATTTCGCACTTCTTCGAGGCCCGTATCGCGGCACTTGAGCGCGCGGGCATCGCGCGTGACCGCCTCATTCTTGATCCCGGCATGGGGTTTTTTCTGGGTAGCGCGCCCGAGACCTCGCTTGCCGTTTTGGCACGCTTCGGCGAGATCAAGGCCGGCTTCGGTCTGCCCGTTCTCATTTCTGTTTCGCGCAAATCTTTTTTGCGGTCGTTAACAAATCGTGGCGCAAACGAGGCGGGGGCGGCGACTTTGGCGGCGGAACTGAGCATTGCTCTTGCGGGCGTTGACTTCATTCGCACGCACGAGCCCGCGCCGTTAACGGATGGGCTCAAAGTGCTTGCGGCGCTGAAAGAAACCGCAAGAATTCGTTAGCTGCGCATTCACGATAAATCTCTATATTCCCCTGAATTTCGTTCACACAGAAAACCGGTTAGAGATGGCGCGTAAGTATTTCGGCACAGATGGTATTCGCGGCACCGCCAATGAAGGCGCGATGACGGCGGAAACCGCTTTGCGCGTCGGTATGGCGGCAGGCCGCGTCTTCCGTCGCGGTGACCATCGCCACCGCGTCGTCATCGGCAAAGACACCCGCCTGTCAGGCTATATGCTGGAGCCTGCGCTGACCGCCGGTTTTACCTCGATGGGCATGGATGTGTTTCTCTTCGGGCCGCTGCCGACGCCGGCGGTCGCCATGCTCACGCGCTCGCTTCGTGCCGATCTGGGCGTGATGATTTCCGCGTCGCATAATTCCTTTCAGGATAACGGCATCAAATTTTTCGGACCTGACGGCTACAAGTTGTCGGACGAGATCGAACTCGAAATCGAGCATCAAGGGATAGGACGTACAAGCTGCGTTTTCCTGCGGGCGCGGGATACGGCAAAGTCGGATAAAGGCGCTTCTGTCACAAGTAGCGGACGTGGCTGAAGGGGCTCGGGCGGGTCCGGCGCCCGTTTTTC
>JAQVSS010000057.1 GCA_028700415.1 Kiritimatiellia bacterium | reverse complement strand
GCTTAATACCTGCCGTCCGGATTCTGGTCGATCTTCTCGCGCATCTCGCGCCGTATGTGATCCGCCGACACCTGCCGCAACGTTTTGCCCTGACGGCACGCCAGATGCGCGTTTCTGTGCCGGTCTGTAGGTTACGTGTGTTGAAAGCGGAAATCCAGTCGGGGTGGCGTTGTCTTTTTCCAAGCCGATGATCCGTGTGTTTAGCATAAGGCGGTGACGATAGATTCTTCATGCGAATGCCCAGTTTAGGTTAGGCGGACGGCGAACCGTCCGCAATTTTGTGATGACACGAAGTGCCTTACAAACCAACAACGTCAAAGAATAACAAGTTATATTGGAATGGTGGAATACTGGAAGAAGGCAAAGCCTCTTTGGTCTCATACTCATCATTCCAAGATTCCAAAATTCCATCATTCCAGTTTGGGTTGCGGGCTCCACCTTGGCAAATTCAGAGACAGCGCCCGCTCACGGAGCCGTACGTACACCGCGCCAGCCGTAACTCACTGAGCGGTTATTGTTCTCAACACTGGCGTACGATCGGTCCGAGGTGTTGAGGTAAAAGTCTTGTATAGAGTTCCACGCGCAGCCTCGGACGCCATAACCGCTAGCAACGGTCGGCCAGCCGGTCGGGAAATCCCAAGTCCCCGTGCCATGCACGTTCGTGAAGCTTCTGCCATACGTATTGCCGACCGTGACGACGCGCTCCCAGAGGTTACCGCTGAGTTCCATGATGCCCCAGTACGACGCGCCCGCGTCATGCCGCCCGCTGCTTGCCCTGGCACACGCGCCGGCGCGGACCGGGCCGTCCACTCCAGATTTATACGCGCAGTTTGCGGTTTCGGAGCTAGGCGTTTCATTTTCGGTGCCGTCATTATTCAGCGCGGTTATTTGGGTTATGGACGCGTCCCCCCAGGCATATTCTCCAGGAATGGGATGAAGCGGCCCGCGGCAAACTTTTTCAAATTCCAGTTCTGTCATGGGGCGCAGTCCCGCCCAAGTCACATAGTGTAAGCCGTCGGCCCATGACATATGGTTGTTGGCCCGGTTCGGAGAACTGGCCGTGAAATTCGGATGGGTGCCTGTGATCGTATATCGGTTTACCCCGGCATTACTGGCAGAATACCGCTCTGTGGCCTGTTGCAGTGTCAACTGATTGAGAAAAGCGGTGTACTGGCCCTGTGTGATCTCATACTTCATGCAATAAAAGGCCTGATAACCCTTGGGGTAGGCACTGGAAAGCGTTCCGTACCCGCCGTTAGTGCTCGTAGTTATAGATGACGAAGTGCTCCAAAGATATCCGGCAGCGTTGGTGACCGTCAGCGCGTCTTCGCCCGCGATCAGGAACGGGATGCCTGCACCGCCCGTCCACGATCCGTCCGTAAAACTGGCTTCTTCCTTGATGGATCCGGAGCCAACCTTGAACGCCCCTTGCGGCACGTAGACCATTTCGATGGCGTGCGCGGAAAGGTCGATCAAGGAGCCCGCGCCGTCGGCCACCCGTTTCCAGCGCAGTTTCACAGTCGATTGGAAAGTGCCCGAACCGACGGCCGACCGGTAGATGAGCGCGCCGAGGCCGTCCGGTGAGATCTTGACCGAGGTTCCCTCGGGCGCGGTGTATCCGTTGGTCGAGAGCGTGGCGTGTTTCCAGACGTTGTCGGTGCGCCACTTGAAAAACACCCAAGCCGCGTCCCAGTTCTCGAGGGTGAGGTCTGTGCCGCTGACATTAGCGGCGGCCGCCTCGGTCCAGACGGATCGCCAAGAGTGATCCCATGACACGTTGAACTGTACGTCCACGGTGTCGGTTGCTACGGTAACCAGTGACAGGTTCGTCACCGCGATGTTATTGCCGAGGGCTGTTCCGGCAGTTACAAGCAGGCTTAGGCCATAAAACAGCCTTTTCATTTGTTGACGTGTTGTTGTCATTTTGTCGTTTCCTGATGGGTTATCGTTTAGTGAATTGAAATCATCGTCCCTCTCGGAGGGACATGCAGATTGAAAAACGTTAACGAATCATATCCGTCGGCGGCACCGCCATGGAATCTTTCAGAACCCAATAAAACGCCGTAAATGCCGACAGAGACGAAGCCGTCGGAACTGCCGCCTTTGAACCGGTCTAACGCGAACTCATCCGCTTGGACGAGGCGTGCGGCGGCCGTGAAAGCCAGCGCTACGAGCATTGGCCGGAACCGAATTTTCCTGTTTGTGTTCATCATCTCCTTTCCGCGTTTCTGTGCTGGATGTTCAGCGCCTTGATTCGCTCTTGATAGTCCTTCTCAATGTCAGGCGTCGTTTTTTTCTTTCGCTCCTCGTCGTTGACGGACAGGAACCCCAGATCGTAAAAGTGGTACTTCTCTTCCATGCCGCCGGTGCTGTAGGCGTGGTAAGGTTTGATGTCCACGCCCTTTTGCATCAGCGCCTTCAGCTTGCCGAAGTGCGTGGTGTAGACGTCGCGCGGATAAACGTTCTCGTTTTTGCAGACGGTCGCGGCCATGCCGATGACCTCGCCGAGGCTGCCGAGCGTGCGCATCACGCGGACGGCGGAGAAGGCCGAATGGGAGACGCTGATGTGGCGGCCGCCCAGAAAGAGGTTCTTCACGTCGCGCGCGTACAGGCAGCGGTAAGGCACGGGATAGGGCTTCATGAAGCCGCGGTGGTAGGCGCACGAACGGAAAGGCTCTTGAAAGTGCTGGAGATGCGAGGGATCGGGGAAGTGGTGGTCCAGATCCCAGGTGATGGAGACGGTCGCGTCGGGATAGACGCGGTTTTGCTCGAGATCGTTCTGGTTGATGATCAGGTCGCCCACCACGCGGTAGCTTTCGCGCTTGCCGCCGATGGCGGAGACCCAGTCCAGCGTGTCGCGCGACCATTCGGCTTTGCGTTTCGAGTGGTTTTTCAGGAAGGACCAGTTGCCGAGAATCGCCATCAGGCCGTAGTCCCGGATGTACTCTGCCTCATCGACCTGGTTCCGATACTGTCCGGTTTCCCAGGACCAGTTTCCGCTTCGGATGTAGCAGACGGTGTCCTCGGAAAACGGAAGGCCCCAGTCGATGTCGGGGAAAGCGGTCGGCTCCGGCGCTTGGCGCGAAATCCATTGAACGGACATGCCCATCACTTGACGGTCGGCCTTCACGGGCGCGATCGACTCGTTGAACTGCTCGCGCGCCTCGCGGCCGTACATGACTTCGGCACCCATCAGGCGGGCGATCACCGCGTCGCCTGTGCAGTCGGCGAAGAGCCGTGCGCGGTAGCGGGTCTCGGCACCGGTACGGGCGTTGCGCGCGATGTAGGCGGTGATCGTCTTGGGATCGGCGGGATCTTTCTCGACCGCGAACACGCGCTCGTTGAGCGCGAGTTTGTATTGGTTGCCGGGGGTCAGATGAAAAACGGTCTCTTTGCGTTTGTCCTCGTACCAGTCGCCGGGATAAACGCCGCCACCGCCCATGATGGGGCCGATGGCCGTCACGATTTTGCCCACGTTGGGGTAGGGTTCCCATTGCGCCCAGCCGCCGAGGCCGACGCGTACCTCGGAACTGTTGCACCCGCCCAAGACCGGTCGGTCTTGAATCAGGACCACCTTGCATCCCGTGCGGATGGCTGCGACCGCCGCGCAGGTGCCTGCCATGCCGCCGCCCGCGATGGCCAGGTCATAGATGACGGGGTCGTCTTTCACTTTCACGCCCGTTTCCTGCCTTCGTAAAGCGGTCAGCTTCTCGGCGTCGTCCGGCGGCACAAGGGCCGCGTCGTCCGTCAGGAACACCGCATCGCAGCGGCCGTTGAAACCGGTCAGGTCATGCAGCGCGATTTTCGTCTCGCCCTTCTCCAAGCCGACCACACCCGCCTTCTGCCAATCCCAAGCGGCACCCTTCGTGCCAAGCACCGCGGGCAGGAGTTGGCCGTTCACGAGGATCTGGAAGCGTCCGGCGGGCGTGCCGCGTTTCCATGATGCTGTCCAATCGCGCGTACGCACCCAAACGGTCCACTCGCCTTTGCGCGGGATATTGCATACCGTCTGGGCGTTTTCGATCGGGACACCCATGCCGTGAGCCATGATATAGGCCGAGCCCATCTGTCCCATCGACTGCTGGTCAACCACCCAGCCGCCGAGCGTTCTAAAACCTTCCGCCTCAAGCCAGACGCCTTTTTCAGCAACGCAGACGAACGGTGCCAATGTGCCGAGCAAAAGGCTGCCGATAAGCCCTGTTAATTTTTTCATGCCGTAGATGGCCTTTCTCTTTTTGCGAGGTGAACAACGCTTTTTCGATTGAATAATACGAAAATAATAAATAATTATTATGAAAGCAATATGAAAATAAAATAAAATAAAAAATAAGTGCCGTTGCCAAGGGCCGGGGGCTCTGCTAAAATGGCCACTCAATTATTCAGAGCGCGGGACGTCTGTGCGTCTGGCGCGGTAAAAAACGGGGGCGGCATGACAGATGACGCGCCCGCAGAAGCAACGAAAGGGGTATGCGATGAGCAAGGCGACGATGTGGGTGTTGGCTGGCGCGGCCGCGACGGCCGCGTGGGGGGTGATGGCTGTGGATGCGGCGGCTCCGTTGGATGAGAAGTATCGCCCGCAACTGTTCAAGCAGTTCGGCGACCCTGTCAATACGCCGGACGGCATGGCGCAGGACAGGCACGGCAACATTTTTTTGGCTGCGCCCAACTTTGTGGACAAGTCGTATGCCGGCACCATCATGAAGATGGACAGGAAGAGCGGCAAATGGTCGGTCTTCGTGGCGGGGCTTCTGCATCCCGACACCAAGCGCGGCGCGCCGATGGGCATGGAGTTCGCCGGGGACGGCAACCTCTACTACTGCGACAACCAGTACTTTTTCGACAAGAACTACAAGTCGCGCATCATGCGCGTGGTGATCGGCAAGAACGGCGAGCCGCTGAAGATCGAGCCCGTAGTCGAGAACATCAGGCTGGCGAACGCGGTGCGCGTCCGCGGCAACGCGATCCTCTTCACGGACACCTTCTTCGATGTCGCGGGCAAGAACCAGGGCGGCATCTACCGCGTGCCGATGAGCGCGTTCAAAGAACGCCCCGCCCGCCTGCTGCCTAAGGAGCAGGCCGCGAACGACCCGTACTGTCTCGGCATCACCGACACCGTGCCGCTGGAGCACCGCAAGGACACCGCCGGCGCGGACGGCATGTGCATCGACAAGGACGGCAACATCTACACCGGCACGTTCGGCGACGGGCATTTCTATGTACTCAAACTGAAGGCGGACGGCACGTATGAGAAGCCGCAGACGCTGATCAACGACCCGAAGGTGTTCCCCTGTTGCGACGGCATCTGCTATTACGCCAAGAAGGATTGGGTCATCATGACCGACTCCGAGCGCAACGCGGTCCTTTACTGGGACATCAAGGCCGGCAAACTCGGTACGCTGTGGATGAATGACGACACCGACGGTGCGGACGGGCTGCTGGATCAGCCCTGCGAGCCGATGGTGTGGGGCGACAAGCTGATCGTCGTGAATTTCGACATGAGCTTCCCGGGGCTCAAGAACACGAAGAACGACTCTGTTCACACGGTCAGCGTGATCAATCTGAAGAAAGAGGGTTGCCCCTTCTTGAACCTGTTCCGGTAGGGGTGTTAACGCGGGAATCTTGCCGCAGATGAACGCGGGCGGAGCCCGCAACTCAACTGGAATAGTGGAATATTGGAACGGTGGAATGATGGGGTTTGAGACCGAAGATGCCGCAGTATGCTTCCATCATTCCAGTATTCCATCATTCTAAGACAATTTTTCTCATCACTCTTGTCGGTTTGTAAGGACGTCTGCAATGCAGAATTTTCTGGACTTCAAGGGGAAGACCGCGGTTGTGACCGGCGCGACGGGCGCGATCGGGAAGAGCATCACCCAGGGTCTTGCGCAGTGCGGCGCACGGGTGGTCATCACGGATCTCAGGCAGGAAACCGTCGATGTGGCGGTCGCGGGGTTTGCCGCCTCCGGGTACGATGTGGCGGGTTTGGCCGCCGACGTGACGGATGAGGCGCAGGTCAAGGCGGTTGCGGGTTTCGCCGCCGCACGTTTCGGCAACGTGATCGATATCCTCGTGAACGTCGCGGGCGTGGCGGGGCAGAACCCGATCGAGGAGATCACCGCGAAGGAGTGGGACTTCGTTTTCGCGGTGAACTGCAAGGGAACCTTTCTTTTCATCAAGCATGTGGTGCCCTTCATGAAGGCGCAGAAGCGCGGCAAGATCGTGAACTTCGCCTCAAAGTCGGGCAAGACCGGTTCGGCGCTGTGCAGCCACTATTCGGCGGCCAAGGGCGCGATCATCACGCTCACGCAGTCGCTGGCCTTCGAGTTCGCCAAAGAGAAGATCAACGTGAACTGCGTCTGCCCCGGCATCACGGACAACACCGGCGTCTGGACTTTCATGTCGGCGAACTATATCGAGAACCTGAAGCAGGAGCGGGCGCAGGTCGTTAAGCAGTTCACCTCCAAGATCCCGCTCGCGCGTCTGGCCAGCATTGAGGACGTGGTGGACGTCGTGGTGTTCCTCTGCTCGCCCGGCTCGGACTACATGACCGGGCAGGCGATCAACATTACCGGCGGCCGGGAGATGCACTAGGAGATGGACATGAGCGATGTGAAGATCACGAAAGCGTTTGTGGCGAAGATGATGGATCACGCGGTGCTGAAGCCCGCGATGACCGACACGGATATCCGCAAGGCTGCGGCGATGTGTGTGGCCAAAGGCGTGGGCGACCTCTGCGTGCGTCCGACGGATGCTGCGCTCGCCGCCAAGCTGGTGAAGGGCTCGGGGACAACCGTGGCGGTCGTAATCGCTTTTCCGCACGGCGCGAGCCGTTCCGAAGTGAAGGCGCTCGAGGCCAAGCTGGCGATTGAGGATGGAGCGGACGAGCTGGACATGGTGATGAACATCGGCAAATTCCTCTCGGGAGAGTACGAGTATGTCAAAAAGGACATCGAGGCGGTCGTGGCCGTGGCCAAGCCCAACGGCGTGCTGGTGAAGGTGATTCAGGAATCGTGCCTGCTCACGCTGGAGCAGGTGGCCAAGGCGTGCGAGCTTTCGGTCGCGGCGGGTGCGGACTTTGTGAAGACCTCCACGGGTTTCAACGGTGACGGCGCGACGGTCGAACAGGTTCAGGTGATGCTCAAAACCTGCGCGGGCCGCGCGAAGGTCAAGCCCTCGGGCGGAATCCGGGATTGGGATCGCGCCGTGATGTTCCTGAAGATGGGCGTGGATCGTTTAGGCGTGGGTTCGGCCGACAAGATCCTCGACGGCGCCCCGGCGGCCGAAGGGTATTGAGGATGGGGCGACCCGCCGGTCGCCGTACACGTAGGGGCGACCGGCGGGTCGCCCTCTTTCAAGGAGCCAAGCGATGATGCGTGCGGTGGTGTATCATGGTCCCATGGACGTGAAGGTTGAACAGATCCCGGTTCCCGCGTGCGGGGACGGCGAGCTGTTGGTCAAGGTCGATGCCTGCGCGGTGTGCGGGTCGGACATGAAGGCGTACAAGTCGGGCAATCCGCGCATGCGTCCGCCGATAACGATGGGCCACGAGTTCGCTGGCGTGATCGTCGAGAACCGTGCGGGGGCAGGATTTGCCTTGGGCGAGCGCGTGGTGATGGCGACATCGGTCGCGTGCGGCACCTGCGCCTATTGCTCACGGGGCTGGCGCAACCTCTGCGCGAACATCCGGCCGATGGGTTTCGGCTACAACGGCGGCATGGCCGATTACGTGGCGATCCCGGCGCTGGCTGTGCGTGGCGGACATGTGGTCAAAGTGCCGGCCTCGTTGAATCCGTTTCATGCCGCGCTGGCGGAGCCGGTCAGTTGCGCCGTGAACGCCTGTGAGAACGGAGCGGTCAGCCCGGGCGATAAGGTCTTGGTGATGGGGGCGGGGCCTATGGGAATTCTCAATGCGGTTGTGGCCCGTCGCTTCGGAGCCGCGCGGGTGATCTTGTCGGAAATCAATCCCGCCCGCCTCAAACAGGCTGAAGTGTTCGGCGTGGACAGGCTGGTGGACCCGTCGCGCGAAGCGTTGCAGGATGTCGTCCGGGACGAGACGCAGGGCTTGGGGGCGGATGTGGTGATCGTCGCCGCGCCGGCCGCCGCGCCGATGGAACAGGCGTTGGAGTTGGTGCGTAAGCGCGGTACGGTATGCCTCTTTGCCTCTCTGCCGGCGGGAAAAAGCACGCTGGCACTGGACAGCCGGCTGATCCATTACAACGAACTGCGTGTGACCGGTTCGAGTGATTCGACGCCGGCGCAGGTCGCCAAGGCGGTCGTCCTGCTCGCGTCGGCGGATTTTCCTGCCGGACGGCTGGCGACGCATGTGATGCCGTTCGAAGGGTTCGTGGATGCGATCGATCTGATGGGGCGCGGCGAGGCGCTGCGCGTCGTGCTGACGCCGTGAGGATACGGGTGACCGACCGTGAGGTGAATGATGAAACTGGAGCTGCAGGACAAGGTGGCACTGGTGACCGGGGGCTCGCGCGGAATCGGCGCGGCGATTTGCCGCGGGCTTGCCGCCGAAGGGGTGTGCGTGGGGGTCAACTTCGCGAACAGCCCGGACAAAGCCGGTGATGTGGTGGCGGGCATCGCGCGCGATTTCGGCGTGGAAGCGGTCGCGCTGCGGGGGAACCTTGAAAAGAGCGAAGAGGTTGTCGCGCTCTTCGATGCGCTTGAAGCGCGTTTTGGCCCCATCGACATTCTGGTCAATAACGCCGCTTACTGCCCCGGTGGCCCTATGGACGACTACAGCGTTGAAGAGTGGGAGAGAACCTTCCGCGTCAATGTCACCGGCGCATTTGTGGCCTGCAAAGAACACGTGCGACGGCTTCGGGCCACCGGGCGTACGGGCAAGATCGTCAACCTCGTGTCGCAGGCCGCGTTTCTCGGATCAACCTCGGGCCATCTGCCGTATGACGCGAGCAAAGGTGCGCTGGTCTCGATGACGCGCGCGATCGCGCGGGAAGTCGCGCCGTACGGCATCACCGTGAATGCCGTGGCGCCGGGTATGGTGCGGACCGAGATGGTGGCCGACAAACTCGCCGCAGATCCGGCGCGCTATCTGAGCCGCATCCCGCTCAACCGGATTGCGGAGCCGGCTGACATCGCGAACGCCGTGACCTTTCTGGCGTCGGCCGCATCGGACTACATGACCGGGACGACACTGGATCTGACCGGCGGTCTGCTGATGCGCTGAGATGCGCGGCCGCCAGCGGAGGAACTCATCCTTCCGGCGTGATTTTGCAGGATGCCTCAAGCCGTCCCCCTGATCCAGTTACTGGCTATAGGTCCTTGATCCTGTCCACGGCTTTGAGGTATTTCGCATACCGAGCCGCATAGATGTCGCGCAGCTTGGGGTCGGGCTCCTGCCGACGGGAAACGCGCGTCATCTCGCCGACCGCCGCCTCATACGAAGGCTGCATGCCGCAAGCGACCGCCGCGCCGACCGCCGCGCCGAGCGCACCGAGTTCGGAGCCGTCGGGAACTTCCACGGGAATCTGGAAAATGTCGGCGAACATCTGCACCCAGACTACGCTGCGCGAGGCACCTCCCGTGAGGCGAATGACGTCGGGTTTGGGTCGGAACGTATAGAGGCGCAGCAAGTGCGTATTGTGCGCGAAAACGCACCCCTCATAAACGGCCCGGATCACATCGGCGCGCGTGTGGCGGCTTGTCAATCCAAGCAGGCAGGCTTTGGCCGGGCACCCGCAGTTGGAGCCGTAAAGAAACGGCAGAAAGAGCGGGTCGCTCTCTCGCGGCAACAACCCGGCAACCGTGGCGTCCGCCCAGGCGTAAACGCTTGGGCCCCCTTGGTGCTTGAGCAGGGCTTGTTTGTCTTCCAGGAACTCGGCAATGAACCACTCGAGGTTGCCCGCGCCCGTGGGGCTGCCTTCAAGCATCAGATACCAACCGGGGATACTGTAACATGAGGTCATGAACAGCTCTTTGTCGATCAGCGGCTGCCGCGCGATATACTGGTTGTTTCCCCAAGTGCCCGCCGCCATGACGAGCTGGCGCTCGTCAATGCAGCCCGATGCTAGGCCGCACGCATCGATATCGAACATGCCTCCCGCCACGGGAGTCCCCTCTTTGAGGCCGGTCAATTCGGCAGCTTCGGCGGTGACGGCTCCGCAGAGGTCTGCGCTTCTGACCAGAGGCGGGAGCAGGCGTTTCAGCTCCTCGAGCCCAAAAATCTTGAGTACGCTGTCGTCATAGCTGCCGGTGACGACATTCATGAGACTTGTCGCACTCATGTCGGTGAGTTCCATCCGCACGTTACCGGTCAGCCTAAAACGGATGTAGTCTTTTACCATCAGCATAGCCGCAGCTTTTCTGACGCTTTGCGGTTCGTTCTCCTGCAGCCAGGCCAGCAAGGCGTTGGGCTGTGCGGGCCAGAGGCTCTGGGCGGTCTTCGGCAAAGCCTGCGCATCGACGCCGTCCGCCTTCCACTGCGCAATGACGTCCGCCGCCCGCCGATCCGTGGAGTTGATACCATTGCGGACGGGACGGCCTTCGGCGTCGATCAGATAGAGGCCGTTGCCGTGGCCCGTGCACGCGAGGCAGGCTATGTCGGCTGTCGCGACGCCCGATTTCCGGACCGCCTCGGCGACCGCGGCGGCGGTATTGCACCACAGGTCCTCCATATCACGCTCCGACCATCCTGGTTGCGGCTCGAGTATTCCGACTTTTCGGGAAGCGGAAGCGATCTCACGACCGTCTGACGCGAAGACTGCGGCCTTTGACATCGTACCCCCATTGTCGATGCCTATCAAATAACGGCTCATGACTGCCCCGTCCTTTTGTTGTGGTCGCCGCACCTGTTTCGCGCGGCTTCCGGTCCATTCCATCGCGAATCCCACCGTATATCGGCATGATCAACCTTGTTAGCCAATAGTCATTGCATCACTTGGCCGTTTTCGCGAACCACTTCCTTCAAATGAAGATCGTTATGATTCTGACACGAGGCTCTTACAGGAGCAAGAGTGTACTTCACCGCGTGGCCGTTTTCAAAACATCAAGTGTTGCACTGGCTTGTAGCCTGTGCGCGGGCGGCATGCTGATGCGCTAACCCATTTGACCCACAGGGATTGTACTCCGGTTCTTCGTGTGATAGACTGACATCACTTTTTCAAACAAGGAAGAAAAAATGGCAAAGACGGTTAAAAGTATCAAGAAGGTTTCAGCTAAGAAAACAGCCAAGGCCGTGAAGTATGTCTACTCCTTTGGCAACGCCAAGGCGGAGGGTGGCGCGGCGATGAAGAACTTGCTCGGCGGCAAGGGCGCGAACTTGGCCGAGATGTGCCTCTTGGGTATTCCTGTGCCGGCGGGTTTTACGGTGAGCACCGAGTGCTGCACAGCGTACTACGCCAACGGCTGTAAATTGCCTTCCGAGTTGACAGGGGAGGTTTTGACAGCGCTGCACAAGGCCGAGAAGATCATGGGCAAGCAGTACGGTAATCCCGAGAATCCGTTGCTCGTCTCCTGCCGTTCCGGCGCACGCAAATCCATGCCCGGCATGATGGATACGGTTTTGAACGTCGGCCTCTCCACGGCCACGATCCCCGGCATGATCAAGAAGACCAACAACCCGCGTTTCGTGTGGGATTCTTACCGTCGCCTGATCATGATGTACGCCGATGTGGTGATGGAGAAGGCGGAAGGCCTGGAGCCCGCGTTGGGCAAGGGTATCCGCAAGATCATGGACGAGACGCTGGATCAGTTCAAACACGCCCGCAGTTGTGCGTCAGACACGGATCTGAAAGCTGAAGACCTGCAACTTCTCGCCGATGAGTTCAAGAAGCTGGTGAAGAAGCATCTTGGCAAAGCGTTCCCGGATGATCCGATGGCGCAGCTGTGGGGGGGCATCGCCGCCGTGTTCAAGAGCTGGAATGGCAAGAAGGCCGTCTCCTACCGCCGCATTGAGGGCATCCCGGACGATTGGGGCACCGCCGTGAACGTTCAGGCGATGGTATTCGGCAACATGGGCGACTCTTCCGCCACCGGCGTGGCATTCACCCGCGACCCGGCCACCGGCGACGACAAATTCTACGGCGAATGGCTGGTCAACGCTCAGGGTGAGGACGTCGTGGCCGGCATCCGTACGCCGAGCCCGATCAACGACGACACCAAGAACGAGCAGAACAAGCACCTGCACAGCATGCAGGAGGCGATGCCGGCCACCTACAAGCAGCTCTTCGCCATCCGCAACACGCTGGAGAAGCACTACCACGACATGCTCGACATCGAGTTTACGATTGAGGAAGGCAAACTGTGGATGCTTCAGTGCCGCGTCGGCAAGCGCACCGGCACCGCCGCTTTGAACATGGCCATGGATATGCTGGCCGAGCGTCTGATCGACCAGAAGACGGCCGTCAAGCGCGTGGAGCCGCAGCAGCTGGACGAGTTGCTCCATCCGATCGTTGACCCCAAGTTCGAGAAGAACGCCCAGCCGTTGGCCAAGGGTCTCCCGGCCGGCCCGGGTGCCGCCTGCGGCAAGCTGGTCTTCACGGCCGAGGATGCCGTCGCCGCCGCTCGCGCGGGCAAGAAGTGCATTCTGATCCGCGAAGAGACCAACCCGGAGGACGTCGAGGGGATGCGCGCGGCGGTTGGAATCCTGACCGCCCGCGGCGGCATGACGTCGCACGCGGCGCTGGTTGCGCGCGGCTGGGGCAAGTGCTGCATCGTTGGCGCCGGAGCCCTGCATGTGAACGTTGCCGCGAAGACCGCCAAGATAACGGGGTCGGAGCTGGTGCTCAAGGAAGGGGACGTCGTGACGCTCAACGGCACACGGGGCTACGTTTACACCGGACGCCTGCCGATGATCGACGCGACGGAGAATCCGCGTTTCCAGAAGTTCATGGCGATGGCCGACAAGTTCCGCACGATGGGCGTGCGCACCAATGCCGATACGCCGGCTGACGCCAAGGCGGCCCGCGCGTTCGGTGCCGATGGCATCGGCCTCTTCCGCACGGAGCACATGTTCTACGGTGTGGATAGCGATAAGCCGCTTTTCCTGTTGCGCAAAATGATTCTCAGCGCGACGCTCGACGAGCGCCGCAATGCGTTGAAGGGACTGCTGCCGTTCGTCAAGCGCGACATCAAGGCCACTCTGGAAGCCATGGAAGGCTTGCCTGTGACCATCCGCCTGCTCGATCCGCCGTTGCACGAGTTCGTGCCGCAGGGAGCAGAAAAGCAGGCCGAACTGGCCGCCGCCCTGGGTATCAGCGCGGCGGAGGTCCGCAAGCGCGGCGAAGCCTTGCACGAGAGCAACCCTATGATGGGGCACCGCGGCGTCCGCCTTGGCGTAACCTATCCCGAGGTGACCGAGATGCAGGCGCGCGCGATCTTCGAATCGGCGGCCGAACTCCTCGCGGCCGGCAAGAGGTGCAAGCCCGAGATCATGGTTCCGGTCACCTGCGATGTGAACGAGCTGAGGCACCAGAAGGTGATCATCTCCCGCGTTCATGCGGAAGTGTGTAAGGAGAAGAAGGTCAAGAAAATGCCTTACCTGGTCGGCACGATGATTGAGATCCCGCGTGCCGCCTTGTTGGCGGATCGCATGGCGCAGGAGGCAGAGTTCTTCTCCTTCGGCACGAACGACCTGACGCAGATGACGTTCGGTTTCAGCCGCGACGACGTCGGCGGATTCCTCCCTGATTATCTGGACGCGAAACTGCTGTCGGCCGATCCTTTCCAGACGATCGATCAGGACGGCGTGGGGCAGCTCATTGAGCTGGCGGTTCAGAAGGGCCGCTCGACGCGCGGGCACCTGAAGATCGGCATCTGCGGTGAGCAGGGCGGCGACCCGGCCTCGGTGAAGTTCTGCTTCAAGAACGGGCTCACCTACGTGAGTTGTTCGCCTTACCGCGTGCCGATCGCCCGCCTGGCGGCGGCGCATGCGGCGCTGAACGGCTAACAGAGCACTATCCGATGAGACGCCTAGTCACGGGGGTTTTCGCGGTCGCGCTCCTGTCCGGCGCGGCCAGCGCTCAGGATATTGCCCTGAGCAAAGACGAAGTGCGCATTCCCAAGGGGAAGAGCATGACGTTCGAATTCGGCACCGTGCCGCAGAAGGACACCACGGTTCTGCTTGACGTCTTGGCGCGGCTGGATTCGGACGGCTACGGCGGCTCACTGTACTTCATGAAGATCGTCCTTAACGGACGTGTGGTGCAGGCCGCCAAGACGCGCGCCGCGGTGCGGCTCACCAACAAGAGCCTCGTGTCGCCGGTCGCGTCCAACCAGCCTTACAGCTGGTCGGACAAATCGGAATGGCGGGTGCTGTACGCGCCTGATTTCACAGGCGCGCTGAAGTTCGGCTTCTATGAGGGCAACCCCTACCAGACGGTTCTCGACATCACCGACCTGATCAATCCGGCGGCGGAAAACCGTCTGGAGATCTTCAACACGTGCGCTTACCGCCCCGCTGCGGGCGCCCAGGGCAACTATGATCTCGTCCTCAAGGACTTGACCATCCGCGCCAAGCCCGGCGAGAGCCCGATGATGGTGGTTTCGGCGGGTGACCAGGACGTTGTCAATAGGGGTGCTCCCGGCGCCGGGCCCGCAAAGTATACGGGCAAGCTGCTGCCCGGAGGGGGCTTCAGTCTGGCCCTTCCCGGCATGCCTGCCCTCGCGTTCGGCTCCGTGATCTCGTATCCCAACGCGGGGCTGAATCAGCTGGCCGCCGCCGCCGAGCCCGTGGCCGCGCAACCGGGTTTTACCGTGACGGTGAAGACCTCCGCGAAGGGCGGGCAGGTCATCGCGACCGGCCCCGACTACCGCCTCGTGCGCACGGTGACGTTCACCGCGCGCAAGGTCGAGGTCAGCGACCAGCTGACCAACCTCCACCCCGACGCCAAGCTAGGCCTGCTGATGGAGAATGTTGTGGAACTGAAAGGGGTTTCGGCCAATGTCCGCCTCGCCGGCAACGCCGACCCCTCGGTAAACCAGTACTACGCCCCCGGAAACCCGTCCGTGTACGTCGCGCTCAAGGGGCTCGGTCTCGGGCTGCTCTGCGAGGACGACGTCTACCGCAACCAGGCGACCCTGTTTTTTGACAACGGGAAGATGCGGGCGGGTCTGCGCACCGATAAGTTGTGCCTGCAGCCGGGCGGCTCGTACACCCTCACGTGGTCGGTCTACCCCGTGGCCTCGAACGACTACTACGACTTCATCAACCTTGTCCGGCAGGACTGGGGCAGCAACTATACGGTCGAGGGCGCGTGGACGTTCTTCAACCCCGACACGGTCATCGCAACGCCCGTCGAGAAGCTGCGCGGGCAATTCGCCCGCCAGGGCATCACCCGCGCCTGCTACTGCGGCGGCTGGGTCGACCACAAGGCCGACAAGAAGCGGATCGGCTTCGGCACGGGCGTGCTCGACCCTTACTGGTCTAGCTTCCGGGACCGGCTGCGGCAGGCGGCGGCGAAGATCCGCGAGGCGTGTCCGGGCTGTAAAGTCTATGTGTATTACGACACCCAGCGCGACACGTCCGAGGGCGGCCACGCGCGTTTCGTGGACAGTTGGGTGACCGATCCCAAAGGCGTCCAGAAGTCGACCGGGTGGAGCGGCGTCTATAGCCTCACGTACAGCGTCTTCGCCACGCTGACCAATACCTACGGCAAGGCGATGCTGCGGGCGGTCGACGAGTACCTGAGCCAGATGAAGATCGACGGCCTGTACTGGGATGAGATGGAGGGGACAGGCTTCGGCGTGCCCGAGTTCACATGCAACGTGCCCGACGGCTTCTCGTGCGAGCTGGACCCCAAGACGCACACGCTCGTCCGCGAGATCGGCATCAACACGATCCTGGGTGGACCGCACCGGATCGCGGTGATCAAGCGTGTGCGCGAATTGGGCGGGGACCTGATGGGGAACGGGCCGACGGCCCGGAAGGACATTCTGGCGCTCAAGCCGCAGCGGATGATCGAGATCCAGCACAATGAGTTCTGGAACTACCAGGGAAACCTGCAAAGCCCGCTCGGGTACGCCGGTTGGCGGACCGACTTTGGGAACTGGCTCCGCGCGATCAACATGGCGACCCTGCTGGTGAGCACGAGGTACGACTACCCGTACGACATCCAGCCGTATGTCTTCCCCTTCACCCCGATTGAGCTGCACGCGGGGTACCTGCTGGGTAAGGAGAGGATTATCGCGGCCCACTCGGGCAACTATGGCTGGCCCGGCGAGAAGTCGCTCGTGCAGGTACGTTACTTCGGCGCGAACGGCAAACTGACTGACCGTGACTTCCCGACAATGCTCGGCAAGGAAGCGTACACGGCCGTGGAGGTCGGCAAGGGCGAGGCCGTGGTGCTGGTAAGGCTGCCGGTCACCGTGCGGGGCACAGCGGGAACCGTCAGCGGGGTGCAGTACGGGCCAGAGGGTCTCAGGCTCGTGACACAGACACCGCAGGCCCTGACCCTCGAAGTCCGCACCGGGCCGATGGCGATCAAGCCGGGACAGAAGTTCCGGGTGACCCTAGCCGGCAAGGAGGCGACGGTCAGCGCGGACAAGGCGGGCATACTGCATGTGAAATGCGGCATCCAGGGAACCGTGGAGATCGCGCCGCGCAAGGACGGCTAGGACATATAAGCTGGGTTTTCCAGAACAACAAAGGGACAGGTGTTCAGGGAGACAAGAAACGGCGAAGGCGACAATCGCGGCCTACATCGACCTCAAACCCGTGTGATCGAAAACGGCGGGAAACTGACGCTCCAGCAGGCGCTGCGGTGCCGGATCAGGTATTTCACGGACGGCATGGCTGTCGGCGGGAAGGCACGCTGGCTGCGATAGATTTTCCTTCACGACGGGAAATGATGTGGACACTTCAGGCTGTCCTGTGTTTTTGCTTTTTTGTGACACGCAATCCGGTTATCTTTAGGCCGTGTCATTATAAAGGAAGAAACCTATGGACAGGCAGGGGATAAAAGCGGCATCCGTTTTTTTATTGGCTTTCCTTGTTTCTGCCGGCAGGGCGTCGGCGGTGACGGTGTATGTCGCACCAGACGGGAATGACGCGCACATGGGCCTCTTCCCGAAGTGCGGTAAGGGAAAGACGGATGGCCCTTTGGCGAGCCTTGACGGGGCGCGGCTTCAGGTGCGCAGACTGAAAGCCAGCCGGGTGTTGGGGGCGGAAGACCCTGTGACGGTTGAGTTCGCGGATGGCGAATATGTGATCGCACAGCCCGTCGTTTTCGGGCCAGGGGATAGCGGGAGCCCGGCGCACCCGGTCACCTATGCCGCGGCCAAGGGCGCGAGGCCGGTCTTTTTCGGCGGGCGCCGCCTGCCGCCTCTCGAAGCGGGCGCTGACGGTGTGTGGCGGACGCGCGTTGAGCCGTCTTTCCGGTTTGAACAGCTCTACATCAACGGACGGCGTGCCACGCGCGCGCGTTCGCCCAACCAGTTCTATTTTTACATGCAGGCGCCCGCATCGTATGGGATTGACCCGCTGACCGGACAGAACGCTGACCTGCGCTACCGCGCGTTCATTGCGGACAAAAAAGATATTGCGCCGCTGACGGGAAAAAGCCGCGGGGAGCTGTCGAACGTCGTCATGCGGTTCTTCCACGCATGGGAAGTGAGCCAGGCGCGGGTGCAGGCCGTGGAACCGGAAAGCGGGCGTGTGGTGGTGACACCCAGCACGCGCTGGGCCTTCTTCTACTGGGGGACCTATCTGCCGCGGTACCAGCTTGAGAATTTCAAAGAGGCGCTCGACGCGCCGGGCGAGTGGTTTCTCGACGCGTCAGGGCTGTTGAGCTACCTGCCGCTGCCGGGTGAAAAGCCCGGGAAAACCGAGGCGGTCGCGCCGGTGACGCCAGCGTTTCTGCACGTTAAGGGCGATGCCTTGGCGGATCAAAGGATCTCGCATCTGACTTTTTGCGGGCTGACGTTTGTCTACGCGGCGTATCAGTTGCCCGCAACCGGTCAAGGCGACAGCCAAGCGGCCTCGACGCAGCCGGCGGTGGTGGAGCTGGACGGCGTGCGGCAGGTCGCGTTCCGCGATTGCGTTTTCGCGCATACCGGCACGCACGGGATCTGGTTCCGCAAAGGCTGTCGCGAGGGTTCGGTGGAGCGCTGCCGCGTGTACGATATAGGCGGGGGCGCGGTGCGCGTCGGGGATTGCAAATGGGGCCGGGAGGAGCTGCCCGATAAGCTGACGGGAAAAATAGTGGTGGACAACAACATCCTGCAAGAAGGCGGCCGCGTTTTCCCGGGTGCGACAGGCGTGTGGATCGGCCATGCGGGCGACGTGCAGGTGACGCACAACGACATCGGGGATTTTTTCTACACCGGCATCTCGATGGGGTGGACGTGGGGCTATTCCGAGACGGTGACGCACCGCAATACGCTGGCCTTTAATCATATTCACCACATTGGGCAAGGCGTATTGAGCGATATGGGCGGCATCTACACGCTTGGCCGTTCGGACGGCTCGGCGGTGACGAACAACCATATTCACCACGTCTACTCGTACGACTACACCGGCGGCGGCGGATGGGGGCTTTATACCGACGAGGGCAGCGCAAAGATTGTGTTTGAGAACAACCTCATCCATCACGTCAAGACGGG
>JAQVSS010000345.1 GCA_028700415.1 Kiritimatiellia bacterium | reverse complement strand
CGGTGTCGTGCCCTTGACGCGGACAAACGCGTTTTTGAACGTGATGTAGTTGATGTAGCCGACCGATTCGGCGATGGCGGTCAATGGTGTGCCAGTCTGCCGCATCAGTTCAATGGCCTTGCTGACGCGCAAATTCTGGACATAATCCGAAAATGTCATCCCCAGCTGAGTTTTCAGTATTTTGGACAGTTGGGTGCGGTGCATGCCGGACAAGTCGGCCAGCTGTTTCATGCTGAGGTTCTGGTCCGCGTAATGCTCATCGATGTAGCATCGGATCAGCTTGCCCATGTGGTAGGTGCTTTCGTGGCGGATCTCATCGATCAGGGTGCAAAGCTGGTGAACCGTCTGCGTGACAAAGTCCCACATCGCTCCCTTGTCACGGCAGGCCAGGTAGCGGTTATACTGATCCTTGATTTCCTGATGCGCAACGGCATAGTCTGCCTCCAGGCGCAGCAGAAAGGACATCACGCAGGCCGGATCTGTCGTTTCCCGAACCTCGCGCAGCAAGCGGACACATGCGTCGGGCTTGTTGGCCTGCAGATTATTGGTCAAGTTGATTTGCGTTGTGATCGGCAGCGTATACTCAACTTGCCTGCGGATCACGATGTCGGTCTTCAGGGCGACATACTGCTGGTGCATCTCTTCAGGCCGATGCATGATCTCTGACAGGGCAAAGCAAAGCTTGCTGCCGGCCTGCTGGCGCAGATGCTCTGCGATGCGGCCTTTTTGGGCCGCCGCTGTCCGGTTTGCCTTGAACCAGTAGAGCAGGCAGCGGTCTCCTGACAAAACGGTGAACTGCAGGGTGTGCAGAGCCTGTATGTTCAGCGTGTCCAGGATCTCTGCATGAGGCGTTTCGATCGACGCTTCCGAGCAGGGCGTCAGCAAGACCAGGATAAAGGGCAGTTCATCTTGAAACCAGGGGAAGGCCTCGTGAACATAGTTGTTGGCACAATCGAAATCTGGATTGGTCAGCAGCCCGTTCAGCATTTCATTGCGCATCATGGTTAGGAAGTTCTGGATCGACTGGTTCATGCGCGCCTGCTCGTCGCTGAGCAAGGCATTTTTTTGTGCATAGGCAGCCAAGCTGTCCGAAATGAAGTGGTATGGATCCAGGATTTTCCGATAATCGCCGCCAAGATAACTGACCAGCTTCTTGACCGGGCGCAAGAACAAGTCAGCCAGGAAGATTGAGGCCAGCGCGCTGCCCAATAAGACGATGACCATCAGGAGGACAAAATGGACCAGGTGGTCTTTGGCCTGGCTGGCCCGATACGGAGGCGAGGCGATCCGGACCGAAAAGGGCAGTGATCGGCTCATGCTCTCCGTCACCACCAGATCATCGCCAAGTTCACCGGTTTCATAGAGGGTCTGGCCGTCCAGTTCCATGCGGCAGTAGACCGCCTGCGGGCTCAGTATCTGGTTCATGGCGTTGGCGACAACGATTTTGTCGATCAGGACACAGATGATTCCGTTTTCTCGCCTCGGTGTCGGATCGGGCAGGCGCATGATGGCCACATGGGCGGCATCGGTAGCCGTGACCGAAGCCACCGAGGCACCGTCTTCCGAATATGTGATCGTGTAATTTTGGTGGACCTTGTGGAAAAAAGCGGTCGAAAACCAGCCGTTGCGGCAGATGACTGAATCCAGAGGCGGCGGTGTGATCACCAGCACATCCGACACAAAAGTCATCGACGTGACCTGGGCGGCCAGCTCTGTCTGGATCTCCATGCGCCGCATGGGATCGAAATAGTCGCTGTAGATGTTGGCGTTGTTGCGGTAGAACCGGTACCAGCGTGAAGCAAAAATGCTGTTGCAGGAATTGACGCTGGCGAGCAGGCTTTGGTCGAAATAGGACAGCAGGGTTCTTGTCTCAGCTTCGAGGGTTTCCTGGTAATAGGTCTTATCCCTGTTGTAGTCCTTGACGGCAAGATAAGTCACGACAGTACCCGAGATGCAGAACAGGCAGAGAAAGATCACGACGATATAGCGAAACTTGGTTTTGTGGCGTATGTTGTGCAATGCGACAAACCTCGAGTCTGATCTGATTTTTCTTTTATCCATTATATAAATTTCGCTTTGGATTATCAATCATCTTAGCGGGTGAAATGGGGACGGCATCGTACCAGTCCCCCTAGTTCAGCTGTATCTTTGGTTCGCAGAACAGATCACCAAAGATATAGCTTGGCAATGTGTCCATATAAATCGGTTTATCCAATCTTGTATTTGTGCATGTATTGTGACAACCGCGGATCACCAGATCGCACTTGCCGCTGGATCAGGCACGTGCTATCTTGAGCCCGTACAAGCTTGTATCGCATTCTTGTTTTCGCAGACTGGTACAGAAGTCTTTGCGCTGGCCTGGATTAATGATGGCGTGTTATCGTTCGATCACGATTCTCTTATTGGAGGTAAAGCATGAAACGCAGAAAATGGAATGGAAAGCACCTGATCAGCATCGCGATCTGCGCGATCCTGGTCATGTCGCTCGCAGCCTGCAGTACCGGCGGTACGACCGGTTCAGCTAATCCCACATCAAGTGGAAGCACCTCGGGATCCACATCGGCCACGACCACACCGGCTGCCTATACCTACTCGGGCTCGGCCCCGATTGCGGATGAGCCGGTCACCCTCTCCATCCTGACGACCAACAGTGGTTCGAAAATTTTGGGCTTTGCCGACATGGCCTGGTGGCAGGAAGTCTTGACGCGGGCCAATGTCACGCTTGAAATGGAAGAGATCGACAGCTCGTCCTATGCTGATGTGGTCAAGCCGCGCCTGGCGGCTGCTGTCGACCTGCCGGACATTGTCAAAATACCGGGCGCCGACGACGACATGTCCTATATCAAGTCTGGTATCTTTGTCGAGCTGACGGACTATTACGACACCTACGGATACAATTTTGCCAAGCAGTTCGACGAGCACACCATGCTCAAGGGATCGATCACAACTCCGGACGGGAAGATTTTCTACACCCCGTACATCTACACGACCGCCAACAACTCGCGCTGCCTGATGATCAACAAGGGTTTCGTGGACGCGGTCGGCATGCAGCTCGGCGAGATCAAGACGATTGATGATTTCTATAATTTCCTGACCGCAGTCGGTCAGAACGATGCCAACGGCAACGGGGATGCTGCGGACGAGGTGGCACTGTTCAGCCGTTCCGGCATGATCCAGCTCTGGAGCATGTTCTGGGGTCTCGATGTGACCGGGACATTCCAGCGCGAGCCGGACGGAAAAGTCATCTGCGGCTATGCCGATGAACGGTACCGCGAGATGCTGGTTTTCCTGAACAAGCTGTTTAATGAAAAACTCCTGTACAGCGAATTTGCCACGGCCAACTACGATACCCAGACCGCGCTGTTTACCAACAACCAGATTGCGTCGCTGATCCACTTCGTGTCCAACTGCACCAGCTATTCGCAGGCGATCGACCCGAATTGGGATTTCTATAACGACGAGCCGATCATGCAGCCTGTCGTGCCCCTGACAGGCCCCCACGGCGACCAGTATGTGTACGGCCGTGATTCGATGGGTTCGCTGTTTGGCATCACGCGCTATTGCGAAGATCCCGAGTCGGCCTTCAAGTTCATCGACTACCTGATGAGCGACGAGGTCGGTGAGCTGACCTGGTACGGGATCGAGGGCACCGATTACGAGATCGTCGACGGTGAAATCCAGTTCAAGGAGGTCTACCTCAAGAGCGAGGACAGCTACCGTTCGAAAATGGGCTACAACTTCGACGGCCTACCGAGCTATCAGCTGGGCGGCGGCTACATGGCGACACAGTGCAAATTCGTGCGCGACATGAGCAACGATGTCCTGAGCAAGTATGTCATGAATCCGTCCATCACATTCTCCTACAAACTCGAAGAAGAGAATGAAGTGATCCGATCTTACCTGGCGGATCTTCGGACCAATTTCTCAGAGAACCTGACTGCCTTCATCATGGGCACTCGCTCGCTTGATACCTGGGATGCCTATATCGCGGACCTGGAGAAGATGAACCTGGATAAAGTCCTTGACGTTTACCAGGCCATCAGCGACAGGCAGGCCGCAAGCAAGTAAGCAGCACAAGCTAATCATCTGGCACGGAAGGTATGGGCCGTTCGGTCGGCCCATGCCTTTTGCCAAACGCCAGACCATGCGCGAGGTGAATCGATGAGACAAGCAGACAGCTCTTCTTTGCCAAGAGGCCATACCAGAAAGCGGCTGCTGGAAATCCTGAACAGGGACAAGTACCTCTATGCAATGTTTTTACCCTTTTTCATTTACTACATCATCTTCAGTTACATTCCGATGACTGGCTTGGTGATCGCCTTTAAGGATTTCAAGCCGGGATTTGGCATCTATCACGGCGAGTGGATCGGATTGAAGTGGTTTATCCAGTTTTTCGACTCACCTTACGCCATTCGAACCATCCGGAACACCGTTCTTATTTCCCTCTATGACCTTGTTTTCGGGTTCCCGATTCCCATCCTGTTTGCGGTCTGCATCATGGAGATCCGCCACATGGGATACCGGCGCATCGTCCAGACGGCCAGTTATCTGCCGCACTTCATCTCCACCGTGGTCATGGTCGGTATCCTGGTCAATTTCTTCACGATCAACAACGGCATTGTCAACAACATCATCGAGAAACTGGGCGGTGAACGGATCAATTTCCTGATCAATCCCAGGTGGT
>JAQVSS010000344.1 GCA_028700415.1 Kiritimatiellia bacterium | reverse complement strand
TCTATGTCTCAACCAAAGGCAATGACGCCTGGTCCGGCGGTTTGCCCGCGCCGAACCGGGCCGGAACAGACGGCCCGTTCGCCACAGTGACCCGCGCGCGCGACGCTGTCCGCGCCCTGAAAACGTCCGGGCCGCTGACGGCGCCCGTAACGGTCCTGTTGCGCGGGGGGCGGTACACTTTCACCGAGCCGCTCCGGTTCGGCCCCGAGGACTCGGGCACCGAGTCGTGCCCGGTCACGTACGCCGCCTGCCGCGGGGAAACCCCGGAGCTGATCGGCGGCCGGCGGTTGACCGGGTTCCAGCCCGCGGGCAAGGGGGGGGTGGTGTCGCTCGCGCTGCCTGAGGTCAAGGCGGGGACGTGGGCGTTCCGGTCGCTGTTCATCAACGGCGAGCGGCAAGTCCGGGCACGCTTCCCGAACATCGACCCTGCCGACCCTTACCGGCGGGGCTTCCTCTACAACGGCGCCCGCAGCGGCTTGGGGAATGTGGTCGGCTGCATCCACAACGCCGGCGACTGGATGGAGTACAAGATGACGGTCCCCGCCGCCGGCGACTACACTTTCTGGATGTTCTACGGGGCGATGAACAACAACCCCGCGATGAAGGCGGGCATGTCGGAGCGCTCCGAGTTGACGGTGGACAACGGCGTGCCCGTCCCGCTGCGGAACCTGCCCGATACGGGCGGGTGGGGAAACTTCAAGTGGAGCCCCGCCGCAACCGTCAAACTGACGGCCGGCGAGCATGTCATGCGCTGGCGGAACGTGAAAGGCGGGGGGTTGGGTCTGGTGGCCTACGTGTTCTGCGACGACCCGGCCTGGAAACCAACAGACGAAAACCTGCCGGCCGTCGCCGCCGGACGCCATCTCGTTTTGGTCAAGGCGGCGGGCTTCGTCGCGTCGCAAGGCAAACAGTTGTCGGTGAGCGGCTTCAGCAAGAAATCGGCCACCGTCATCTCGTGCCCGCCCGATGTTTTCAAGCCCGCCTGGCTCGCGCCCGATGCCGAACTCCACGTCTACCAGTCCGGCTCGTGCCGGGCGTTTCTGGAGATCGTCTCGATCCAGAGCTATGACCCCGAAACCCACGACATCAAACTGCGCGGCCCGGACTGTCAGGCGCTGCTGGCCTCGGGTGACCGCTACTACGTGGAAAACGTCTTTGAGGAACTCGACAGCCCCGGCGAGTGGTATTTGAACCGGCAGACCGGCGTCCTGAGCTGCCTGCCCAAACCGGGGTTCACGGCCGAGTCCGAGGTGATCGCGCCAGCCGTGAAGCGGCTGTTTGACATTCAGGGCACGGCCGGGAAGGGGCCGGTGTCACACCTGCGCCTGACCGGGCTGACCCTCCGCTGTACGGACTGGGAACTGGGCGACGGCTGCGCCGGGTACGGCATGGGCAGTGACGGGGTGGTGTATCTCGGGGATGCGGAGAGTTGCGCGGTGCGGAACTGCGATTTCCGCAACATCGGGAAAAATGCGGTGTGCATCAAGGGCGGACGCGGCAACCGCGTCGAGGGGTGCGAGATCGCGCACAGCGGCGGCGGCGGTGTGCTGATCCTTGAGAGCTCCGGCAACACGGTGACCGACAACCATATCCACCACTGCGGCGAAGGCTATAAGCACAACGGCGGCGTGGTCTTGCAAGGGACCCATGCGTCCGGGAACACGGTCTCGCATAATGCGATCCATGACATGCCGCGCTATGGCATTTCGCTGAAGAACCCCGGAAGCACCAACGTGGTGGAATACAACCGGGTTCAGAACACCAGCTTGGAAACGCACGACACCGGCGCCATCGAGGTCACTCAGGGGAACCGCGATTTCCGCTCCGGCAGCGTCATCCGCGGCAATCTGGTCGCCGACTCGATCGGGTATTCCACGACCGGCGACAAGCCCTGCTTTATGTCGTGGGGCATCTACCTGGACTCGTTCGCCGGCGGGTACGAGGTGACCGGGAACATCACTTACCGGAATTCGCACGGCGGGATCATGCTGCAGGGCGGCAAGGACAACCGCGTGTCGAACAACATCTTTGTGGACAGCCGTCAGATGCAGGGGCTCATCGCGAATTACATCGACAACTCGCGGGGCGAGGCGCTGGAGCGCAACATCTTTTACTGGACCAGCCCTGACGCCGTCTTGTACGCCACCGGCGCGCGCCTGACCCCGGAGGTCATCCGGGTGGACAGCAACCTGATTTTCCAGGCCGGCGCCCCAGAGCCGCGCATGGGGTGGGGGGGATGGAAGTCCTTCGCCGACTGGCAGGCGCGCGGGTTCGACAAGCATTCCGTGTATGCCGATCCGCTCTTTACCGATCCGGCCAAAGACGACTACACGCTGCGTCCCGGCTCGCCGGCGTTCAAGCTTGGGTTTGTGCCCATCGACGTCAGCAGGATCGGTCCAATCAAGCGGCGCTGTTCCTGCCCAATCGTTCCGGCAGGGCCGCTGTTCTGGCCGCCCGCTCCCGCGGCAACGCCCGGGCAGGCCGACGCCAAGCAACAAAAGCGGTAACGTGGCGCGTGTCACTCCGGCAGGCGCTTCAGCTCCTGCGCGGTTTTCATCCACGCACCGTTGCCGCCGCGGCCTGCCACGCAGATCAGGTAATTCGGGCCGGACGGCGAGTACGTCGGCCAGCGCCATCATTCCCATCTGCTTTAAAATCATGACACCCGGATCTTACCGGAGCGCGGGATGGTTTGCATTCGTTATTTTTTTTTGCGGACACCCCTGCGGCGCGAATCCATTGGACGCAGGAACGCCGCATCGTGTATGCTGTCACCGTGTTATATTGGGTGTGAACCCTGATACGTGGTGTGGTTAATTTTTTATGTGTCTGACGGAAAGAAGTCCCAGTCATGAAAAAAACGCTATTCCTGTTCTTGCACGCCGCAGCGGCGACGTGCGCGTCCGCAGCCTCTCAGTACACATGGATCAACGGCTCGACCGACTGGGAGTCTGAAGCGAGTTACGTGGAAGAGGGAAAGCCGGCCGCGGGGGACATCGTTTATTTTCCCGCGAACACCACCGGCAGGGTTGATGACGCCTCGATCGCGTTCGTCTCCACGCTCGGCCGCATCGCGTTGCATAACCCCTCCAGTGTGCTCGTGATCGACATCTCAACCAATGCGACGCTCGGCTGCGGTGTCAATCGAAACGACATTCTTTACGCCGGCACGGTTTACAAGCGGGGCGCGGGTACGCTTCAACTTGCCCTGTCCGACACCTATTCTTATCACACGGCCTGGATCATCGAGGAGGGCGACCTCAAAATGCCGCAGGACGTCGCGAGCTCTTCCACGCAGTCCTATTACGGCAGCATCACGGTGAACAAGGGCTGCACACTGTACACGATGTACCACGGCCGGTCGCGCGTCAGTGAGATCTGGGGGGAGGGCCTCGTGACGAACGTTTCTGAAACTTCTTCCGAATACCTTGATGTCTATGGGTACGGCATCACCGCCCCGTGCGTCTTTCCGGGCGTGATCGCGGGCGGCACCCGCGTCTATTCGCGCGGCAACGTCTATCTCACGGGCACGAACAACACGTTCCTCGGCACGTGCTCCGCTTACTATTACAATTCCGCGCAAACCCTGGGCACCACGGGGCTCCGGAAAATCGGGATGGCCGGTGAGCCGTCGTCGTCGGGGGTCGGCTCGTACCTCACCACGCGCGAGAGCTCGGGGCGCTTCCGTTATTTGGGAGTTGGGGAGACGACGGACAAGGTGTTCCAGTTCGATTATTCGACGACGCGGCCCGCGGAATTCGACGCCGGCGAGACGGGCGGCATCACGTTCACGGGCACCTGGAAATTTCCCGAGACGTCCGCTCCCCAGATGCAGCAGCTCGTGCTAAACGGCTCGAACACGGCGGAATGCGTCTTCTCGAACGCCTTCACCTCGTACACGCGCGGCGGAACGAACTTCACGTATTACATCCGGAAAACGGGTTCCGGGATCTGGCGTTTCGCTGACAATCCCGGCCGCAAGCAGACCGGCGTGCTCGCGGTGGACGAGGGCACGGTCCGGTTCGATTCGCTTGCCGAATCGAACGAAGTGTGTTCGCTCGGGCTTTCCACGACTCTCTACAAGGATGTCACCGGTATACAGGATCCGGCGAACCGCGTCGATTACGCCTTCCTGCTGGGCGGAGTGTCGTCTACGGGAACGCTTGAATACACGGGTGCGGATATCGCGCTGTGCCGGACCCGGCCGCTCGCGGTGAAGGGGCAGGGGAGGCTGAAAAATTCCGGCGGGCAGTTGCGCATCGGCGGAATCTCTTCGGAAGGCGCGGGCACGAGCACTTTATTCCTGGACGGTGTTTCCGGAGACGACAACCTGCTTTACGATGTGACGGACGGCGGCGGGGGGACGCTCTCGCTCGTCAAGGAGGGGGCCGGGAAGTGGATCCTTGCGGGCGAGCAGTCGTTGAGCGGCCCGGTGGACGTGCGCGCGGGCACGCTGGTCGTCAAAAACCTCACGGGCAAGCCCTACACCTGGTTCCGCTTTACGATGAAGGAGAACGGTTACGAGTGCGACCGTTACAACACCACCGGCATCGGCGATGATCCAGGCGCGGCGCGGCGGATCTACAGTTTGTCTGAATTCGCCCTGTACGACGGGGCGAACCGCCGCCAGAACCTCGGCCTCGGCACGAATTCCACGGTCATAAGCGCGCTGCGGCCCGGGAACAC
>JAQVSS010000056.1 GCA_028700415.1 Kiritimatiellia bacterium | reverse complement strand
TGCCAGAGCTTTCCGGTGTGGAGGTTCTCGAACATCACTACGGTCTGCGCGCTCTCGCCGGAGAGACAGGCGCTGTCGCCCCTCCCGGATGTGACCACCGCGGCAATCTGATTGTACCGGTCCGCATACGAGGCGTCGGGATTACGGTTGGAAAAAGACGTGCGCCTCATCTGGTGGGGCGATTGGTTCCAGACATGGTACACCACCGACTGGCGCCAGAGAATGTTCGAGCCGTCCGCCGTCATTTCGACCAGGCCGTTCGTGCCCGACCCCGCCATGGCGAACCCCACGGCCTGATAGGGCTCCTGATCCGCGGGATAAAAGATGATGGTCTCGCGGGCCGTCCCGCGCATTTCCGCGCGGAACCGCTCGATCACCCTGCGCACGTCCATATCCAGGCCGGCCTGCGTATTCACGCGGTTCGACTTGTGCATGAAAAGCAGCCACGACCCCATGGTCATGCTGATCACCAGTCCGAAAACCGCGACCGCAAAAACCGTTTCCAGCAATGTGAACCCTTTGCGCATCGCACACCTCATTCCAGATACTCCGTGAAGAGGAAAGACATCTCTTCGCACTCATCCGTGAACCGGCAAATGAATTTGCCGCTCTTGACCGGATGGAACACCTTGCGCCACCCCCACCGCGAACAAATGCAGATGTCCGTCCGGACCCGCATGAGGGTCATGTTGGTCACAGGCGTGTTCACCGTCACAACCGTCGTCCGCCTGAACCGTCCGGCCGGCGTGGCGGCGTTGCCGTAATCGTCGACCTGCGCGTCGGTCTCCCGGAACAACTCAAGGTTCGAATAGGGCACGCCCCGCGCGCGCTCGATACGCCCCTGGCAGAGCGACGCGGCCACGTAATGGTCGCGCGCCATCTGGAACCGCGACATCATCTGGTCGACCATCGGGAAGGCCGCGGCCATAATCATGACCAGCAAAGCCATCGCCACCATCAGCTCGACCACGGTCATGCCGCACTGTCTGTTTTCTTCCATCCCGCACACTCCTGTTCTCACACGTGCCGTACGGGCGTGTGCTCCTCTTCCAGTTTCAGAATGTCCTTCGAGTCGTTTTGTCCCGCCAGATAGGGCTCTGCCGCATATAGCCGCTTGGCGTTCATCTTCTGCAGCAGGTCGCGCAATTGGATCACCGCGCCGTAGCTCAAATCAATCATTTCCTGGCGGGCGCGGTCGTCCTTCACCCCGCCCATTTTCAGGATCTCGATGCTGGTCAGCAGCACCGTCGCCGGCTGACCCAGCGCATGGCAGACCCCCGCGAGGCTTTCCATCATCACCCGGTTGCGCTCCACCTGAGACTCGGCGATCTCCGCGCGCCGCCGTTCCGCCGTGTCGCGGAGCGACAGCACCATGCCGCGCAACTCGTCGTCGTCGTTGATATCCGGCACCGCCGAGACCATCAGCCAGCCGGTCTGCTCGTTGGCCAGCAACCGCTGTTCACCCATCCACATCTTCCGCTGGCGGATATTTTCGAGCATCGGTTCAATAACGGTCTCACGGTCGAACCAGGTGTCCAGATACTGCCCGACCACCGCCGCCTCGTCGCCTCCCGCCAACAGCCGGGTCATCGCGAGATTGGAATAGGCCACTTTACCGTCCATGCCCACAATACCGATCCCGGAGTCCGTGTTATCCATGGCGTGATGCGCCGAAAGCAGCTTCTGCTCGGCATGCCATCGCGACTGGATATCGCGGATCAGGTAACAGACGGGTTCGGGCGCATTCACGCCGTTGCCCATGGCCACAATCTCAACCGCGATAAAGCTCTCGTCCTTGCGGACCGCAAAAGCCTGAATGCGCATGTAGCGGCTTTCAGAGATCACCGAGAAGATCTCCCCGAGCAACGTATCCGTCACGCCTGCCACCAAGGCTTGCAAGGGCAGCCCCTTCAGCCCGGCATCCCCGTATCCAAAAAAACTCAGCGCCCGCGCATTGGCTGCCAGCACATTTCCGGCCCGGTCCGCCAACAGGATCGCATCATAGGCGTTCTCAAAAAGGAAACGGTAATCCAACGTGCCGAAATAATCCGGCTGCACGGCTGCCCCCCGCTTGTCTGCCACCGGCGAACGGCCATACCCCAAAGAACGGATATCGATCTTGATCGTTTGAGACTTATCGTTTGTTCCCATAAACATAATTACTTAGCAGAAATCATGCCTACTCCGAAGTTACACGTTACACGTTACAGGTTACAGGTTTCGGGTGCGGTGCGCTGGTAGCAACCTGCTGTATGTCCGGTGAGCCCTTGCCGTTTTTTGGTTCTCCCTTATGTCCATTCTCCCTTCTGCAACCCCGCTTTGCAAAAACGAGAATCCGGAATGATCCGTTACAGGTTACAGGTTCTGCGTTACCGGTTTCTGGTTCCGGGTTCTTGGTTTCGGGTAACGCCACTTCCTTCCGCTGGCTCGGCGCGTACCGGAGATGCAGGAAGAGCGCACACATTCACAGCGAAGCGGTACACGTTCACGTACACGTACTCGTACACATACGCGAGGGAGAACGTTCAACGTTCAAGCAACCTGTAACGTGTAACCTCTTTTCCCGTATGGCACTGTTTCTGCTGTAAAAATCATCCGATGAAAACGGGAGCCCTTTCAATGAAGTTGTCCTCGCACCACAAACCGTTTACGGATATTGTGGGGCTCGAGGTGGGGGCTGGCCTTGCGGAAGGGGTGCCAGCCGTGAGGCTGCGCAAACGCGACGGCAAAATCGAGCTGCTGGCCGCCGATTTCCTGAAATTGCCGGGCGTCCTGCCGGAAACCGAGCAGGACGCTCAAAACAAGCCTGCCACATGGTCATTACCTTCCCCCTTCCAAGCGCCTCACGCCGCATTGGCCGTCTGTTCAAAACAGGGCTTCCTGAGGCATGTCTCGGACACAGGCGCAGAACCGCCAGACAAACGGCTGACTTCCTTCCGCACCACATCCCGCATCTCGGCGTCCGACCTCCCGCCGCTGGAAGCGGGTCTTCCCGAGTTTCAGGCCGCCTGGACGGCCCGCCTGTTACCCGAAGGCCGACGCCCGACGGCCTGCTCGATCCAAATCGCTTCAGCCGCCGCTCTCAACGGGCTTGTCACCGCCCCCGTCTTCGCGGCGGCAAGCGGAACCGCCACGGTGCTTTTCGTCTTCCCCGGGCACACCTCGCTGGCCGCTTTTCAGGATTCGCGGCTCGTCCTCTACCGCGAACATCCGGTCGGGTATGTCCACCTCCGGTCGGCGGTCAGCACCCAGATGGGGATCGACATCACCTTGGCCGACTCGGTGCTGGACGACACCCTCATTGACCCCGCGCCCATCATTGAGCCGGTCCTCAGGCCGCTGTTCCGTCAAGTCGAGATATCGGCCGACTACCTGTCGCGGCGGCGCAACTGCAAAGTCGACCATTTTTTCATCTGCGGCTTGCCTTCAGGCACAAGGTACTGGTCCAGCGTCTTCTCCCACATGATGAATCGGCCATTGACCGTCTGCCCGGTATTCGACGGCGTTGAACGCCCCGCCCGGCAAAAGCAATACACGGCCGCCATCTCCACGGCGAACGAGCAGCTCCTGATGACTGCCTACGGCGCGGCACGCGCGGTTTTGGAGGACGTAGACGCATGAGCGCACCCCTGCACCTCAACCTTCTGAAAGACGATGAGCGTTTCAGCGCCAGCCCCATCCGGATACGGGTGATGCTGCCCGCGTTCGCCCTCTTGACCGCGCTCGGCGTCGCGGTCTGGTGGAGCGTGTTATCTGCCCGCGTTCATTCGCTGGCGCTTCAGAAAACCGCGACCGAGGCTAATCTGGCGGAGCTGAAACCAGGCCATGATGTTCTTCTCGCGCTGCGGTCCGAAGAGCAGGACATCGCCGCAACCCTGAAGCAACTCGGCTTCTTCAAAAACTCCCGTATCCGGTTCGGAGAGACCTTAACAGGGCTGATGCCCCATATCCCGGACAAACTTCAACTCACCGAACTGCGTGTCCCGCCGCCGCCGCCCCTGCCGCCGCCGAATCCTAAAAGCCTTTCGCTAGGCCCCACCAACCCCGTCGAACGGGTCTCCCTGCGCCTGGCCGGACGCACCAGCGGTCCCGAACCGGTCAACGCCCTGTTGAAAACCCTTCTCGGACATCCCGTCTGCACCAATCTGATCCGTTCAGCCGAAATCCCGAAAGGCGCCTTCCGGCAAGATCTCGCCCGCGGCACGGCGAAACATGAAACGCTCCTGTTCGAACTGACCTGCGAATGCTCACCCAGGAGGTTTGAATGAATTTCGACGGATCCGCCATCAGGAAAATCGCGCCCTCCATGCGGCGTGCCCTCCTCATCACCGCCGGGGGTCTCGCCTTGGCGGCCGCGCTGGTTTTTTTTGTCGTCTGCCCGACGCGCACACGCCTGAAAACGCTCGGGGCGGAGATCGGCAGCATGAATGCCACCCTTGCCTCGATGCGCGCGGCCATCGCGGACACCAACCAGCAGAAGGCGAAAACCGCGGCCTTGGCCGCAGAGCTTGACGCTTTCATCGCCTCGGGGGTGATCGAACCTCTTCTCGGCTCCTTCGCCATGCGCGGGAAGTCTCTGCTCGACCCGTTCGCCCAAGAGTCGGGCTTCGTCATCGACACCGTCAAAGAACTCCCCTTCATCCCCCTGCAAGTCCCCTCTCCGGCGCCCATCCAGCTGCATGGCCGCCAGCCGGTAGAGTTCTCCGGACACGGCTCCTATCCCCAGATCACCGCTTTCATTTCCTGCGCCGAACGTTCCCTTCCGCTGGCGACGCTCTCCAGCCTCCTGATTCTCGGCCAGCCCCAAACCCCCGAGGTCCACAAGGCCATCGTCACCTTTGAATGGCCCGCAAAAGGGGAGAAACGGAAACCATGAGAAACGTTCTTCCTTCCATTTCCAACCTCCCATGCCCAACGCCCCTTTTCCAAGGGCAGGACGCTCCGCATCCGGCATTGAACGTTGAACGCCGCGTGTTGGGCGTGCTTGCCCTTCTCCTCCTCACCGCCCTGACGGCCCCAGCCGAACGCGACCCCTTCTGGCCCATCGGGTACGCCCCCCCTAAACCCGAACCCGCCGTCAAAGAGACGCCTGAACACCCGAAACCGACCCCGCCTGCAAAACCCAAGCCGCCCGCCATCAAGCCCGTCTCCGAAAAGGACTGGGCAGACGCCCGCAAAAGCATCATTGTCAGCGGCTTCGCCCGCTCGTCCCAGCCCAGCACCGGCAAAACCCGCGCCCTCGCTATGATCAACCGGCGTTTCTATGCCCCCGGCGACACCCTGTGCCTCACCAATGCGGAGATCCGGTTCCTCTGGCGCATCGAATCCGTGGCCGAGCGGGACCTGCGCCTGTCCCCGGTCAAAGCCGAACGCCTCACGGCGGCACCCCTTCCCAACGATCTCAAAACAAGTCCCTAATAGAACATCCGCCCTGAACAGGCAGTTTTTTGCCAAAAATCTTTGTTCTTCACGCACCGAAATCCAACAAAGGAGCATCCAATGATGAGTATCAGCCGAATCTGCGTATTCGCCGCCGCCGCCCTGTTGACGGCTTGGCCGTTGTTGACCTCCGCCGAGGAGACCGCCGCCCCGGAAAAACCGGCCGCGACCACCCTGCAGCCCGTCAAACCCGCCGCACCCACTGTCCGCGTCACCGACGCCGCCAACAGCAACGAGCCCGTCGTCTCCATGACCTTCGACGAAACCCCCCTCTCGGATGTCATCAAGGCCTTCCGCGACGCCACCGGCGCCAACATCATCTCCAGCGGCACCAACCTCCAGGCCAACATCAGCGTCCGCCTCGATAACGTCCCCTGGCGCAAAGGCCTTTCCTCCATCCTCGACCCCCAGGGCCTCCAGCTCATCGAACAGCCCGCCGGCTCCGGCATCTACGTGGTCACCACCAAGACTGTCGAGATCCCGAAAATAACACGGACGTTCGAGCTCAACCACGCCAAGGCCGACGACGTCGCCATGCTTTTCAAATCAACCCTGGGGAACACAGGCAGCGCCACGCCTTTCCCTTCCGCCAACGTGGTGATCGTCACCGCCACCGAACAGCAGCTCGCCGAGTGCGAGAAGATCATCAAGTCCATCGACAAACAGAGCCCTCAGGTCTACATCGAGGTGCGCTTTGCCGAACTCAACGCGAACGCCAGCAAAAAACTCGGCCTGAAATGGGACAGCCTCGGCAGCGAAAAGGGCTGGGGGGTCCATGCCGGTCAGACCACCTTCGACTTCGCGAACGACTCCTTGAAAGAACGGGTAATTGGATCCGGCCGCTCACGCAAGGACACGGCGTCCTCCACAGACACGCTCGCGGATGATGTCCGCAGCATCACCGAGAGCACCGGGAGCGACAGCTCCATGACCCGGAGCCGGACGAAAACCGATACCTTCACACAAGGACGGACCTTCACCGGATCACTTTCCATGGACGCCTTCTCTCTGACCATGAACGCCTTCGAACAGACCGACGGCGTCTCCATCTTCTCAAACCCGAAAATCATCGTCGCGAACGAAAAAGAGGCCGTCGTGGACATGACCACCAAAGAACCGAACCTGACGATCACCACCACCCGCTCCGGCCAGAACAGCGACCAGCTCGACATCGCGGCCGAGCTGGAGGTCATCCCGGGCGATAAGGGCGACCGCGAGGGAAAAGGCAAAGGCCTTTTTGCGGGCGAGGCGTTCTTCAGCTATGGCATCACCCTCAAAGTCACGCCGCGCATCAGCCCCACCGGCCTGATCA
This sequence comes from Kiritimatiellia bacterium, assembly GCA_028700415.1. GTDB lineage: Bacteria > Verrucomicrobiota > Kiritimatiellia > RFP12 > UBA1067 > JALHET01. The sequence continues at coordinate 11,883 of JAQVSS010000056.1, read as the reverse complement.
CCTTGATCGCGGAACCCTCCATCAGCACCCTCGAGAGCTACTACGAATTTTCCGGCGTTTCCAGCGACACCCCCACCCCCAGATATCCGATCATCGCCATGCAGAAGATGCAGACGGTCTTCACCATGCAGAGCGGGACAACCGCCGTCATCGGCGGACTGACCAAAACCACCGAAGGCAACATCGACTCCGGAATCCCGGTCTTACGTAAAATACCGTTGGTCGGGCCCCGCGTCTTCGGCTGGAAGAGCCGCGAAAAAGAACAGAAGGAGATCATCATTTTCGTGACCGTCGGCCTCGCGGACCCCGTGACCCTCCCCGAAAACATCGGCATGCCCAAAAACGCCATCTTGGGGCGTGATCTCCTCACAGGCGCACTCAAAGAGCCGGGCGACCGCACCAAAGAAGAGGTGATGAGCCTCTCAGACCCCACGTTTCCCAAGCAACTGAAACCCAAGGCCACCGCAGCCCCCTTGGAGACCCAACCCAAGAAGGTTACCGGGAATCCGCCCGCCAGCAAGCCTGTCACTGAGCTCGAAGCCGCCAAAGCGGCACAGCCCATCGACGTTTCGCCGCTTTTGAAAAACCCGTAGTGATGATCTTTAAGGGATCCTCCGTCAGACGGGCGCACCCGCCCTGGCGGAGGACAAGGAGCGAGTATGAGGACATACTTCACCTGCGACCGGCGCCTTTCCGCCACAGCGCTTTCGTTGATGGCCGCCGCCCTCCAGGCCGCGACCTATTACGTCTCGCCCGCCGGCAGCGACTCCGCCGCCGGAACGTCGGACGCGGCCCCGTTTCAAACCATCCAGCGCGGCGTGAACGCCGCCGCGGCCGGCGATACCGTCTTGGTCGCGCCCGGCACCTATTCGACCGGACAGAACACCACCACGCCCGCCTCCGGCTACTCGCGGGTGGTCATCACCAAAAACATCACCGTGCGCAGCACGCACGGCGCGGAACAGACCGTCATCCAAGGCCGGTCCGACCCCTCCAGTTCCCCCCTGTTTTTCGGCGCGAACTGCGTCCGGTGCGTCTACATGAGCGCCGGCACGCTCGACGGCTTCACGCTCGCGGACGGCTATGCCAACGCGGCGGCGCCGGGCTCCATCATGACCGACCCCGTGAAAAACGGGGGGGGCGTCTATGCTCCCGACAACAACCGTGCCCCGCAGGTCAGCAACTGTATCATCACCCGGTGCGGCGCCTACCGCGGCGCCGGCGCGCATTGGGCCACACTCAACAACTGCACCGTCGTCAGCAACTACGTGAACTCCCAGAGCGGCACCGGCGTCTTCAGTTGCCACGTGCGCAATTCGATCGTCCAGTTCAACGGCGACAACAACGACGAGAACTTCCCTTCCGACGCGCAAAGCATCGACCGCTCGCTGTTCATCTCGTCGTGTACGTACCCCGCCCCAGGACTCAATTTCTACGGCGATAACCGCGACGGCGGCAACAACATCATTGAGGATCCGCTGTTCAAGGAAAACGCACTCCTCCTCTCGGACGCCTCGCCCTGTATCAATGCCGGCGACAACACCTACACCAACGGGACCCTCGACGCGGGCGGCGGGGCACGCGTCCAAGGCGGCACCGTGGATATGGGCGCATACGAGCGCGCCGGTCTCTATAACAAGCTGACCGTGCTCAACGGCACGGGGAGCGGAAGTTATACGAACGGCGCCATGGTCCCGATCCTTGCCCAAGCCACAAACGCATGGTTCCTTTTCACGGGCTGGACGGGCGATGTCGCCACCGTCGCGAACACCTCCAGCACCAACACGACCCTGACGATGCCGGACCGGAACATCACCGTCGGCGCCACCTTCCGCGCGCTGTCGCTGGACGAATACCTGAGCCGTATTCTTGGGATACCCCTTCCCGTCACAACCGGCAACATCGGCTTCGAAGATGTCAATCCCGGCGTGCCCGAGGTCATGCTCGGCCCGGTCGGCAACAGTCAGTCCGCCTTCCTCTCCACCGTCTACACCAATGCGGGAACCCTCATCTTTTCCTGGCGGGTCAGCAGCGAAGCGGGCTATGACCGCTTGGCGCTCATCATCGACGGCAACGAGACAAACGCCATTTCCGGGGCCGTTTCCGGAAGCGTCACCCAGTTCATCGCCGGCGCCGGCGCGCACACGATCCAGTGGGCGTACAGCAAAGACGGCGCGGATGAATACGGGGCCGATGCCGGCTGGGTCGGACCCGTCATGTGGATTCCCGACGCGCTCGCCGCCGAACTCGGCGTCCCCGAAAAACCGGTCTCCTTCCCCAACGGACAGCCGGGCGCCCCCCTTCCTTTCCCCTACGGGTTCGAGGCCTGTTTCCTCGATACGGCAACCGTCCCCGTTGGCGGCGACGGGACCGCCGTCAAGCTGGGCGGGCTGGACAGCGGGGGGATCCCTTTCTTTGCGGACAACACCGCCCACAGCGTCGAGGCCGTACTGTACGGTTCCGGCGAACTCACCTTCAACTGGTGCTCATCGAACCAGCTCTCCGACCCCGTGATCTTCACGATCGACGGCGTGGAGGCGGCCCGCACAAGCGGAACCAAAAACGGCTGGCTTACCTTCACCACCAATCTCCTCACCGCGACCCCCCATGTCCTCCGCTGGTCTTACACAAAGAACGACTCGGGGTTCAGCGGTGCCGATGCCGCATGGATCGACAACGTGGCCTGGACGCGATATGCCTACACGCTCACCGTCGAAAGCGGAACCGGCGGCGGCCTAACCCCGGTCGGCGACACTGTGGCCATCGCGGCCAACCCGGCCCCGGCCGGGCACGAATTCGCCGTGTGGGACGGCGATACGGAAACGGTCTCCGACATCACAGCCCCCGAGACGGCCCTCGTGATGCCCAGCCGCGACATCACGGTCCGCGCCCTCTACAAGTTGCAGCGCTTCCCCGTCTTGGTCATCAACGGGCGTGACGCGGGCGCGTGGCCCAACGCCGCCAACGAGAGCACCGGCGAGCCGGAAGGTGAATACGCCGCCGGCTCCTGCGTGCGCATCGTCGCCGCCCCAGCACCGCTTTGGTACACGTTCGACCGCTGGACGTCCTCCGACGGGACCGTAGTCTTCTCAAACGCCTGGGACGACGTCGCCTGTTTCCATATGCCCTCGAACGCCGTCACCATCACCGCCACCTACCGGCCTCAGACGGCAGCGGAAAAATTGGCCGGAGCGCTCACGATCCGCGGGCAGCCGCTGGTCGTCACCGACTTCTCCACCAGCGGCGTTGTTGCCATCGCCACCGGCGGTATCCGCTACGATGACCCCGTGGTCAAGCTGGGCGGCCCCTCGGTCGGCCCCAATCAGAACGTGAGCCTTTCCACCACCAACTTCACCGGCAACGGGGTCTTGTCTTTCTGGTGGCGCGGCGACACAGAGGAGGCTGTCGACGGATTCGACCTTGAAGTCAACGGCGCGCCTTATTTCTACGAACGCTTCTCGATGAAAGACACCAACAGTGTTGATGCCACCTCGGTCATCTGGTGGGGCGGGCACATGCCACTGACGGGCGTTACCAACATCACGTGGCGTTACACGCGGGACGACTCCTACGCGGTACACGAGAACATGGTGCTGCTTGATCGCGTCATCTGGATTCCCCAAGCCCTGATAGACGAGCTCGACGCCGGCGCCTGCACGCCCCATATCAACGCCGAGTTTGATCCGTTGTTTCAGGGCCGGACTCACGCCAGCGGCGCCTTCGACTTCGAGGGTGAAGACGGCGGCGTGGCCTGGGTGCACGACGCCCCTGGAGGCGGCGACGCGATCCGCCTGGGACGCTTCGGATATGTCACCAACAACGCCTGCGCCCAAATCGCGGTGACCAACTTCGGCACCGGCATCCTCTCATGGGAATGGACGGCCAGCAGTGAGGCCGACTATGACACGCTCGGCTATTACATCGACGGCGTCAAAACCAATTGGGTCAGCGGGAAACTCGACGGCGCCTGGCGTTTCACCGCGTTTGCCGTCACCACGGCTTATCTGAACGAAAAGAACAACGCGGCAAATATCCACTCCTTCCGTTACGAGAAGGATGCCGATGTCAGCGTCCTCGACGATTGCGCCTGGTTGCGCAACGTCCAGTGGAGCCCCACCCGCAAACTGACCGTCGAGAACGGGTCCGTTGAGACCGGCAGTGTGGGTGAAGAAGGGTACTACCTGGAAGGCATGCCCGTCACGATCCAAGCCAACCTGCCCGAAGACGGCTACTATTTCGACGCCTGGACAGGCACCAATCTCGCGTCGCTGGGCTTCTCGGTCACCGACCCGAACCCGACCTTCCTGATGCCGGATCACGACCTGACCTTGACCGCCACGTATACCACCAACGCACCGGTTCTCCCGCACTACACGCTCACCGTCACGGACGGCACCGGAGACGGCTCGTACCTCAGCGGGACAGCGGTGGTCATCGAGGCGACGCCCTCCTCCCAATGGCAAACCTTCTCAGGCTGGATCGGCAACACGAACACGGTCGCCGACCCGTCCGCGACACCCACCACCATCCTGATCGGCTCCAACGCCCTCGCCGTGTCCGCAACGTTTGTTTCCATGCCGCTGGGAACCATCATCATGGACGTCCTCGGCGTTCCGGCGCCCGTTGTTGCCGGCCCCCTGCTGACGCTCGACAACATCGGGGCCGACTCGGTGAACCTCGGCCTGATCGGCGACGGCCAGACGAACTTCTTCACCACCGTCTACACCAACGCCGGCACCGTGATCTTCCCGTGGTCGGTTGACAGTGAAGAGGGCTGGGACTTCTTCCGCTTCTCGGTGGACGGCACCAACATCTTCTCCGCCTCCGGCAAGCAGTCCGGCGTGCTCACCAACTTCATCGCGGGCGACGGACCGCACGTCCTGCGCTGGGCGTATGAAAAAGACATCAGCGGCCTCGCCGGCTCCGACAGCGCCGTCATCGGCAAAGTCCTTTGGATTCCCGACGCGCTGGCCAGGGAACTGGGCACCCCGGGCAGGCTTCCTTACGCGCCAAACGGTTTCGACGCCGCGCTCCTCGATTCCGCCCCGCCCGCGGGCGCGGTCGGCGACCTCGCCGTCCGCCTCGGTGGAACCGGGACAGTCGCCCACAGCTCGTCCGTCACGCTCGGCACGGTCTACTCCGGCAGCGGCAAGCTTTCCTTCCACTGGCGCGCGTCGTCCGAGCAGAGCCGCGATTACCTCATCCTCATGGTCGACGGGGCCGAGGCCGCCCGGATCAGCGGTATCAAAGCGGGCTGGCTCCTTTTCGAGACCAACCTGCTCGTCTCCGCCGAGCACGCCGTGCAATGGATCTACTCGAAAGACGGCTCCGTTTCAGCCGGTTCAGACTGCGGCTGGATCGACAGCGTCACCTGGACACAGTTCACCTACACGCTCACCGTCGAAGCAGGCGACGGCAGCAGCACGAATGCGGTCGGCGATATCGTTTCCATCGCGGCCGACCCCGCGCCGCCGGGCATGGAGTTCGACGAATGGGACGGCGATATCGAAACCGTTGCCGATCCGGCTTCAGACGCCACCACACTGGTCATGCCGGCGCGCGACATTACGGTGCGCGCGCTCTACCGGACCCAAACCCTTACCGTCACCGTCATCAACGGGCGCGACGGGGGCGCTTGGCCAAACAGCTACCACGAGAGCACCGGCGAACCCGAAGGTTCTTACCCAGCGGGCGCAGAGGTGCGCATCATCGCAGACACCGCGCCCCTGTGGCAGACCTTCTCCCACTGGGACTCCACCAACGGCGCCGTCTTCGCCGACACCCAGGCGGCCATCACCACGTTCACCATGCCCTCCAACAGCGTCACCGTGACCGCCGTCTACCGCGTGCAGTCCGCTGCCGAGAAATTGGCGGGCGCGCTCACCATCGCCGGACAGCCGCTGAACGTTACCTCCTTCTCCTCTAACGGCATCGTGGCCGAATCTTCCGGCGGCGTCCGCTATAACGACCCCGTCGTGAAATTCGGGGGGCCGTCTGTCGGCGCGGGACAAGACGTCTCCTTGACGGTCACCAACTTCATTGGCGACGGCGTGCTCCTCTTCTGGTGGAAAGGCTCCGCGGAAACCGCGTACGACCGGATCGAGGTTCTCGTCAACGGCACCCCGGTCAGCGCGGTCTCCGGAAAAGGGTCGGCGTGGGACCTCATGACCAATCACGTCACCGGCGCGGACAGCATCACGCTGCGTTTCAAGCGTGACTCCTCATATTACGTCCGCGACAACACGATCACTGTGGATCGGCTGGTCTGGATCCCGCAGGCGCTGATCAATGCGCTCGGCTGTGTTCCCAGTATACCGAACATCAACGGCGAGGCCACCTCGTTCGATGGCGAGGACGGCGGTGTGTCGTGGGTCAATGACGCCCCCGGCGCCACCAGCGCGATCCGCTTCGGGCGTTTCGGGTATGTCAACAACAACCAGCATGCCCAGCTAAGCGTGACCAATTACGGGACAGGCATCCTGCGGTGGGAGTGGGCCTCCAGCAGCGAGGCAACCGCCGACCGGCTGGATTTCTACTCCGATGACCGTGACAGTGCCCTGATCAAGCGCTGGATATCAGGCAAGGAAGAGACGTGGAATGACGCGATGTATGTGGTGAAAAACGGCGAGGCCGACCGCGAGACCGCCCGCAAGGCACTCCGCACCTTCCTCTTCAAGTACGGCAAGGACTGCGATGTCAGTGTGTTCCAAGACTGCGCCTGGCTGCGGAGTGGCATCTGGACGCCGACCTCCCTGCTTACCCTGCAGTCGGCAACCAACCTCTCTTACACGCTACCGGCCGTTTTCGTCGGTGACCCCGACGTCGCTGAGGAGGCAAAGAGGCGCATTTACCCGGAGGGTACAACGGTAACGATCATTCCCGATAAACCTGAGGAGGGTTATTACTTTGAAAGTTGGGATGGCGACGTCGCTTGTCTTGCAGGTCCAGTGACCGTCATGACCAACAGCATCACCATGCCCGCCTTTGACATAACCTTGCGGGCAACGTACACCACAAACGTTCCGCCGGGATCGCTGTCCATGCCCGCCTTGTCCTCGGCAAACGCGAAGATCACCGCTTTCGCCATCAGGCCTCCGGACGCAAGCGCGGTGAAGCTCAGCGCGGCGTCAACACCCACGGCCACGGTCGTAATGCTGTTCGAGGGCCTTCCCCAAACCGATTACGTCATGGAATGGACTCCTGCCCTCTCAGGCTCTGGGACCCTCTGGCAGCCGCTGACGGTAACCTACCGGGAAGTTCTTGGCGATACGCCGGACGGGACCCGCCAAGTCAAGCTTCATGTGGAAATTCCGGCGGACACGCCGCAAGGTTTCTTCCGTCTCAGGAACCCCGATTAACCGTAACTTACCAGGACGGGTTGTGCCCCGTCCTGACAGAGGATCACGATGGCAACGATTGACCGTTTTCTTATTCCGCTCGTTTCCAACATGGGAAGCGACCTGCACTTGAGTGCGGGCCGCCCCCCCTATATCCGTGTGCACGGCGCACTCTCACCGGTTCCCGGCGAACCTTCGTTCTCCAGCGAGCAGATTTTCGCGCTCATCAAAGAGATCATGCCTAAGGAAAACATCGAGCAGCTCGAGAACGAGTGGGACACGGACTGCGCCTACGAAATCCCCGGCACCGCCCGTTTCCGCGTCAACGGGTTCCGCGACATGCACGGCTACGGGACCGTCTTGCGCGTGATCCCCGAAAACATCCCGACCTTTGAAGAGCTCAACCTGCCGGAAGTCCTGCGCGACTTCTGTATGCTCTCCAAAGGTCTCGTGATTGTCACGGGCCCCACCGGCAGCGGCAAGTCCACCACCCTCTCGGCTATGGTCGACTATATCAACCGTGCCCGCAACGAGCACATCATCACGATCGAAGACCCCATCGAATTCGTCCACACGCCGCGGCAGTGCGTCATCAATCAGCGCGAGGTTCACCGCGACACCCACAGTTTCGCCCGCGCCCTGCGCGCCGCCCTGCGCGAAGATCCCGACATCGTGCTCGTCGGCGAAATCCGCGACCTTGAAACCATGGAGATCGCCATCGAGACCGCCGAAACCGGCCATCTGGTTTTCGCCACCCTCCACACCAACACGGCGGCGACCACGGTCGAACGCATGATCGACAAATTCCCGGCCGGGCGGCAGAACCAGATCCGCTCCATGCTTTCCGACACGCTCAAAGGGGTGGTCGCCCAGACCCTCTGCAAAAAAACCGACGGCGGCCGTATCGCCGCCTTCGAAGTGCTGGTTGTCACCACACCCGTCGCCGCCCTTATCCGCGAGGCCAAAACCCACATGCTGCCGTCGGTCATGCAGACCGGCAAAGCCTCAGGCATGCAGACCTTCAGCGACGAGCTGACGCGCTTGGCCGCCAAAGGCATCATCTCCGCCGAGGACGCTTACATCAAAGCCGTCGACAAATCGGACATCGAGACCAAATTCAAGCTTGCGGGCATCAGCATGGAGTTCAAGAAGAAGGCCGAGGAAGCCGCGCGGGAAGCACGCCTGGCCAAGGCCCGCGAGACGCTGCAGACGGCGCAAGCCGAACTCGCGGCCGATGCCAAAAACGCCTCCGCCCTGTGCGATGTCGCCTGGATACTCTCCACCTCGCCTTTCGCGGAACTCCGCGACGGCAAAGAAGCGGTCAAACTGGCCGAAAAGGCGGATTCGCTCCTGCGCGGAAAAGACGCCAAGGCCCTGGAGGTTCTCGGCGTCGCCCAAGCGGAGTACGGCTCCTTCCGGCGCGCGCTCGACGCCACCCGCCGCGCCGCAACCCTCTATACGCAGTCTGGCGATACCGTCCACGCCGCGGCCCTCACCACCCGTCTCTCCATGTTCGAACAGAACAAACCCTACCGCGAAGAGTGACAGGCCCGTGTGATTCCAGGAGCGCCACCTAAAGCTACAGTTGCAGGATGGATCCCGCGACAGCCGTAATGTTCTGCCCGTTCTGCACCGGCATTAAGGCCACTTCTATTTTTATCGTCAGCCCTTCCGGAGTCGGAACCTGCATCTTTTCCCGCAGTTTCTCGCCGCAAGCGGCACGCAGAAAGAACCGTGCCGCATCCGGCAGGATATCCATAAAACGCACGCTCTTGGCCTGCGCCTCGTCCGGGATACCGAACGCCTCCAGCAGCGCCTGGTTCACCATCAGGAAGAACCCGTCCGGATCACAAACAAAAGTAGACGCCAACGCCACATCCATCGCCGCCCGGCTCTTGCGCAGGTCTTCGATCGCGCTCTTGCGCCGTTCGACGTTGCGGATCGCAAAAACCATGTTGTCCCCACGCGTCAGGGAAAGCGTGCTCACGCCCACTTCGCCCGTAAAAGACGAGCCGTCCTTCCGGAAACAGCGCGCGTCAATCAGAATGTGATGATTCTCCGCCAAGTTGCGCTTGAGATGTCCGAACATCTGGGCCGACATGCCGGTAATGATCTTCCCGATCGGCAGATCCCACGCATCCTCGCGCGAATACCCCAGCACCTCCTCGACACGCTTGCTGCAGTCCACAACATGACCTTGGTCATCCAAGATCAGCAAGGCATCATACAACCCGTTCATCAACTGGTAATAAAGCACGCGCTGATCCGCCTTGGGACGCATCACGGCCTCGTCGGCATCGCGTTCCGCCGGGGTTTTCGTCTCTGCCTTCCCCCCCTCCGCCACCACCGCGGCGGGCGCTGCCCCGGACGATACGCCAACCTTAGGGCGCAACCCAAACACCTGCGGCCGGGAGGCCCCTCCCGCCGCCGGCGCTTGGGAAACCGACGCAGCAACAGCAACAGCCGGCGAAAGCGGCGTCGGCCTCACAGAGCCTCCGACCGCTTTTAACACCACCTTTGCGGTTTCCGCCGACGCCGGTATGGCAAGCGCAGGCACCGAAGAAGCGGGCTGCGGCACAGCAGGCGCGGGCACCTGCGCCGCAGGAACACTGGCAACCGTTTTTTCTTCGGCGTCTTTCTTAACCTCAGGCTCCGCAACCTTGGGCGCGGGAACAACAGCAGGCTCCTCTTCCCGTTTTACCGCCTGTTCCACACCCGGAAACAAAGAGGGGGCTTTCTGCGCATCACCAGCACTCTCTGATGCTTCGCCTGGCTCCGTATCTTTTTTCCCAAACCAGAATTTCATCGGCATGCTTCCTGTCCTAAATAAGGTTTGGTAGTTGATTTAGCAGGTTCAATGCCAATAGACATACACACACTTTCCGCATGTTGGCATACCATCTGCTTAATAACTTGGAAGTATTTATCATTTTGGGAAAGAGAGCAATGAAAAAAACAACGTACACAAAAAGTATGTTAATCCGTGAATTGGCTTTCAGTACCGGTATCACGCAAAAATCCGCCCGTTTCGTCCTTGACGCCCTGTGTTCCATTGCTTACAGGGAAGCCGCAAGCCAGGGGTTCACCATCCCCGGACTTTGCCGTCTGGACGTTATCCGCCGCAAAGAACGGAAGATGAGAAATCCTCAAACCGGAGAAAATATTCTCATTGCTGAACATGACGCCTTGCGCGTGCGGGCCTTGAAAAAAGCGCGGGACAGCGTCACGCCGCCCCCAGACAACCTGATCACCGTCATACCCCCCGATACTGCTCCGCAGGACCCCGCCTCGGCCGCCAGCCCCACAATTCTGGATGATTTCTCTAAAGCCGTTTCTTTCTGCTGCCAAAAATGCGGCCAGGAGATTGAAGCGCCGCTCTCGGCCGTCGGCCTGCAGGCAGAATGCCCCTCCTGCGGCATGCCCGTAAAAATCCCCGCAGAATCCGAGCCCGGCACCCTCCACGGCCCCGCTTTGCCGGAGCCCGCGCCCGCCGAAAACGCCCAACTCGCCGCGCCGCCCCCTGCCGACTCAACCCCGATTGACCACTCCAAGCAGAAGAACCAGACGATCCGTATTGACCTGGCCGCCTTGGGGTTCGACAAGGCGAACACGCCCACGCCTCAGAAAACGACACCCCACAAGCGCATGCTCTCTTTCTTCTGCAAAAACTGCCACCAAGAGATTGAGGCGCCTGCGGATATGGCAGGGTCTGCCTCGGAGTGCCCCGCCTGCGGCGCGAGTTTCGAAGTCCCCTTCTTCTCCGACCCCGGCACCCTCCACGGCAGTGACCTCGACCAGAAAAAAGACCGCTCCGCGATCAACGACATGAGGAGCCGCACCATCCGCATCGAAGTCCCCGACGACATCTAGTCCCCTATTGCATTCCGCCGCCGGTTCCGTCATACTCTTTTTCTTCAAAAGAGGCTTTTTGTCATGCGCTTGTTCACCGAACTGACCCGCGGCATCATCAAAGAAAACCCGATTTTCCGTCTGGTGCTCGGCATGTGCCCCACTTTGGCCCTCACCACCTCCCTCGAAAACGCCCTCGGCATGGGAGTGGCCTGTATCTTCGTGCTGATCTGCTCGAACGCCGCCATCTCCGCCCTGCGCAACATCATCCCCTCTGCCGTGCGTATCCCCTGCTATATCGTCGTCATCGCGTCCTTCGTCCAAGTGGTTGACCTCCTGATGCAGGCCTATACGCCCGCCTTGGCGGAAAGTCTCGGCATCTTCATCCCGCTGATCGTGGTGAACTGCATCATCCTCGGACGCGCAGAGGCCTTCGCCTCCAAAAACGGCGTGCTGTTCAGCATCGCGGACGGGGCGGGCATGGGCATCGGCTTTACCCTCGCGCTCTCGGTCATCGCGGCCATCCGTGAATTCCTGGGTAACGGTTCGGTTACCGTCTGGGGCGACCTCGCCATCCAGAACATCCACAGTCACGCGATGGTGCTGATCATCCTGCCCGCCGGCGGGTTCGTCACCCTCGGACTGATCCTGGCCTTCATCAACAACCTGCAGGCCGTGGCCGCCCGAAAGAAAGGCG
>JAQVSS010000055.1 GCA_028700415.1 Kiritimatiellia bacterium | reverse complement strand
CCCGCCCGGACCGTGACGTTCAAGTACTCGTGGACGGATTTTGACAAGTGGAATGGATATTTCGGCGGCGGGGTCAACCCCCACTGGCCTTTTACCGTCGCGCGCATGGTGTTCTATCCCGATTTCAGCAACAAGACGAACCGGGCCGAACAGTATGCCCGGTCTGCCACCGGCGTTCAAGCCGGCACGGGGAGAAACGTCCTGCCCGTCTTCCTCAAGCGCCTGCGGCAGGCCTCCGACCAAATGGAGGAAGGGTTGAAACTGTACCGGGCCGCGGCCCTCGGCAGCCCGAAATCGAAACGGCAGCAGGCCGTCCGCGAAGTGGTGGTGGCCGAGCAGCTGCAGCGGATGATGCAGAGCGATGGCGCGGTCCTGGAATTCGAGGACTTGCGCCTGCAGCACGCGGTGGAAAAGGACAGCCTGAAAGCGGGTGCGCTCCTGGACCGGATGGAGACAATCCTGCGCGGGGAAATCGCGCGCGCAAAGCTTTCCCTGCTCGCCGCCACACGGGACTCGCGCCTGGGGTTCCAGTTTGAGCAGGACTATGTTTACACGCCGTATTCGCTAAGGGAAAAACTCGATCTTCTGCGTGAGACGCTCGAAAAACAACTGCCCGCCGCGCGTCGCACGAGGTGCCCTTGAGGGTAGACCGCGCTTAGACGGTTTTCGCCCTGTTTTCCCCTTCGACGGATTCGGGCCGGCCAGGAGCTTCATGCCCACGTTTCTTCAGAAAGATGGCGAGTGCTTTGTCATACACTTGAGTCTGAACGCAAAACCATTGCACCAGCCACTTCGTCAAATAGAAAAGCTGCTCGTCAGCAGAAACATTTTTTCTGCTTATGGCAGAAAGCCGGTCTGTCTCGTTCCGGAACTCGTCATGCTTAGTCCTATGGACCTCGTAACCGGGGTATCGGATGGACCTCATGAGGGCTTCTTCCGCATCAAAATGCTCAACGGCATAAGCGAGTACCCTCTCACATGCCGAATCCACTGTTGACTGTTCGATGTTTGGCTGCCCGGTCAACACAAAAAGTTTATCAACGAAATCAAGATATTGTTCGTGCTGCTTATCTATCACCGGAATACCCGTGCGAAACACCTGTTGCGCCATTTTCACTCTTCGTTTCTCCCACACGACAGAGACGTTCAATCGCGACAAAAAAGGCACGCGCCTCAGCGCGTTACCGAACACCCCGCCTCACCGTTTTGTTTAAGCATCGTACCCGCGACAGGCCTCGAAGGGGAACCTGCCCGTCCGCGTTCATTTATTTCCGTCGCATACTGCCCGCCTGACGACGTTAAGGAGTCCGGCGACATTGAACGGTTTGGCCATATAAGTGAACGCGCCCAATTTCTTCGCCTCGATGGCGGTCTCGTCTGAGGCATAGGCCGTGAGCATGATGACGGGCAACGAAGGCGCGAGTTCCCTCTTCAATACGCGAAGCAGCTCCATGCCGTCCATCCGCGGCATGCGCAAGTCTGTGATGACAAGATCGACCATGTCTTTTCTAACGGATTCAATCGCTTCCTCACCACTCCGCGCGATCACGACCTCGTACCCGTTCGCCTGAAACATATTTTGAATAAAATAGAGGACTCCCGACTCGTCATCGACAAGCAGAATCTTAGCCATACCGGTTTCTCCTGATGCTTAGACCGCCCCGTGTGTGAGCGTTGCGTTTACCACATGCCCGAAGGGACACATGCCTGTTTCATATGCGCTCCGTGTTAGTCGACCGTTAGTGTTTCGCGGATCCGCCACAGACCGCCTCCTTGATGCCGGCAGCCCGCATGGCGCCGCGCAAGTGGGCTAGCGCGTCAAGGTAATCCTTTGCCCCCACGTATTCGAAAATCAGCGGCGCGGTTGGCGTGTGCTTCGCGGCCAGCGTGACGAACCGCCGGTAGTCGATATCGCCCTTGCCTGCCGCCACTCCGCGGTCGGTGTGATACTTGCGGTCTTTCGCGTGCAGGCAGTCGATCCACGGGGCGAGCTGCCGGAACATCTCGTCCAGATCATCCAGCTCCAGGATGTTCGCCGGGTCGAGCAGGACGCGGATACGCGGCGAGTCAACCTCCTCGACAAACCTGCGCACCCGTGACGACGTCGCGAAAAAGCTCAGGAAAGAAGGCTCCAGCAGAATTTTCGCGTCGTGCTTCGCCGCCAGGCCGGAGAGCGTCCGCATCGTTTCCACCATGCGCGTCCACACCGCGCCCTGAAAGTCGAGCGGCATCCCCGGCGCAGGGGCCTTCGGGTCACGGAAGTGGCCGGATTCGGTGACGAACGTCCGCACGCCCATGTGCCCGCCGATCTCCATCATGGCGTCGAAGTTGGCGAGATTCGACTTGAGCTCGGCATCGTCGGGATGAATGAGGTTGGCGTAGACGCCGAGGCTGTGAAGCGTGTGTCCCGCGTCGCGGTACGTGGACGCGATCTCACGGCACCTTGCAGGCGTCAGGCTGGAGACATCCGTGCGGTTATTGTAGCGCCAGAATTTGCTGTCGGTCTGGGTGAAGAACAACTGGATCAGGTTGAACCCCGCGCCAGCCAACTCTTTCGCGAGGTCCGCGTTGGTATGCCCGGTAAAACCCAGCGTGGAAATGCCGATCCTGAGACCCGGCTGGGGCCGTGACAGGGCGGCGCGCGCCGGGAGTGTCGCCGCACCGGTTCCGCACGCCGCTGCAGCCTGCAACGCGTTCTTGAGCAATTGGCGACGTGAAACCCCGCATTTCCGCATATCGAATCTCCAGTTAAAGCGTGTGCAAATCCAAAAGGCAGTGATGCGCGTCAGTTTACTACAGGATTCCCCCATGTGCAACGGCCATGCTTGCCCGTTTTTAGGCTTTTAGGATTCACGGGATTGACAATCCAGCCGGTATGTAAGAAACTTAGCGCGTTGGACGGTTGAAGGAAAAGAGTATTAAGGAGGACAGCAATGGCGACGAAAAAAAACGCCGTGAAACGGGTGGCGATTGTGGGCTTCGGTTTCATGGGGCGGATGCACTACGGCAACTGGAAAAAAATGAAAGGCGCAAAAGTCGTTGCGCTGTGCGATAAAGACACGTCTCAGTTCACATCGCCGATTGCGAGCGGGAATATCGCGGGGGCAGACGCGGCGACCGATTTTGGGGATGCCGTGATCTATGATGATTTCGACAAGATGCTGGCTGAGGCTAAACCGGACGTGATCTCGCTGACGCTGCCGACACCGCTGCACGTCGTTCTGACGGGCAAGGCGCTGCAGGCCGGGGTGAGCGTGCTGTGCGAGAAGCCCATGGCGCTGAACGCGGCGGAATGCGACAAGATGATCGCGGCCGCCCGGAAGGCGCGCAAGGGCGCGAAGCTGATGATCGCGCATTGCCTGCGTTTCTGGCCTTCTTATGTTTATCTCAAGAAACTGGTGGACAGCAAAAAGTACGGCAAGGTGATCGCGGCCTCGTTCCGCCGTTTCAGCGCGCCTCCGGGCTGGCAAAAGGGGAAAGGCTGGTTCGGCGACGAGAGCAAGAGCGGCGGCATGGCCCTCGATCTGCACATCCACGACACGGATATGGTGAACCACCTTTTCGGTATGCCCAAAGCGGTGACAAGCACGGCGGCCTACGGGAAAGACGGCGCGATGCAGTACATCTCCACGCTGTATGATGTGGGCGGCGCGGCCGTGACCGCTGAAGGAAGCTGGGTGATGACGAAATCCCTGGGCTTTGACGCCAGTTTCTATGTGACCTTCGAGAAAGCCGATGTGGTGCTCGACGGGCGGCGCGAGAAGCCGCTCTGCGTCTATCCGGACAAGGGTGAGCCGTTCGCCCCTAAACTGTCCGAAGGGGAAGGTTACGAATACGAGATCAAGTGGTTTTTGGACGTGCTCAACGGCAAGAAGTGCGAGTGCGTGATCACGCCCCAGCAATCGCGCGATTCGGTGAAGATCGTGGATGCGGAAAAGAAGTCCGCGAAAACAAAGAAAACAGTTAAGATCCGGTAACAAATTGACGGAATAAAGGAGGAGATGTTCTATGCAGATCTGCGGTAACAAATGGCCGGTCGGCGTGTGCAGCTGGTCGTTCAGAAAAGGCATCGACGAGATCGGTTCGGTCATGTCGGCGTGGGGAGTCGAGCACATCAATCTGGCGATCGCGCCGGCGCTCGGCCCTGACGGAGACGCCTATCTCGAAGCGGTGAAGCGCCAGAATTGGACGATCACGGCGGGCATGATGAACTACGAGTACGAGGATTACACCACGCTCGACACGATCAAGGTGACCGGCGGCATCGCCCCCGACGCGCAATGGCCCGCCAACGGCGAGGCGTTTGCCAAGGCCGCGAAAATCACCGCCCAACTCGGGTCGAACCAAATCGCGATGCATGTGGGATTCCTTGACCACACGGACAAGGCCTATGCCAAGAAATTCTATGACCGCGTGCGCTATCTCGGTGACCGCGCGGGCGAGGCGGGCGTCGCGCTGCTGATGGAGACGGGACAGGAGACCGCCGAAGAGTTGCAGCGTTTCGTTGAGACGCTCAACCATCCGAACGTGTTCCTCAACTTCGACCCGGCAAACCTGATCCTTTACAACAAGGACGAGCCGCTGTCGGCGTTCCGCCGTCTGGCGCCGTGGGTCCGCCACATCCATATCAAGGACGCGATCCGCACGACCGTGCCCGGCACATGGGGCAGCGAGGTGGTATGGGGCGATGGCCAAGTCAACACCTTCGCGTTCCTGAACACGTTGGCCGAATGCGGGTTCAAGGGCGCGGTGGCCGTCGAGCGGGAGGCCGGCGACCAGCGCGTGAAGGACATTGCGACCGCATTGCGCCGTTTGGCTGCATACTGACCGCACGCATATCTAAACGCATCAACACATGGCGGATATTGACATCCGCAACACTTGGGGGGGACTATGACCAGCAAAACAACCCGCCGCAATCTTTTAAAGATTGCAGGCGGCACCGCCGCCGTGTATGCGGCGCCTTTCTCTGTCTCAGCCGCAACCCGGCGCCGTTCGATCGGCGCCAACGACCGCATCCGCATCGGCGTCATCGGGTGCGGCGGACGCGGGCGCAACGCGCACATGAAGGGGCTTTACGCGCACGTCAAAGAAACCAACTTTGAAATCGTAGCGCTCTCCGACCCGTGGCGGATCGCACGCGAACAGGCCAACGGCATGGTCAAGGAGTGGTTCGGCAGGGACGCGCAACAGTTTGTATCTTACCGCCAACTGCTCGAATGCAAAGACCTGGACGCGGTCACCATCGCCTCGTGCGACGTCCACCACACCGCGCACCTTGAGGCTGCGGCCAAGGCGGGCCTGCACATCTATTGCGAAAAGCCTCTGGCCGTCGAGCTCCCGGACCTCATCCGCGCGGTCGACGCCGTTAAAGCGGCGGGCACGGTCGTCCAGATCGGCACCCAGATCCGCAGTCTTCCTTCGATCGTCGGCGCGAGAGACCTCTTCCGCACAGGCGTTTTCGGCAAGCTCTCCCGCGTCGAGGAGTGCCGGAACAGCGAGCGGCCCTACTGGTACCACTACCTTAAAGGCAACGACATTCTCAAGGAAGAGGACGTGGACTGGAAGGAGTTCCTGCACGGTCTGCCCATGCGCCCCTTCCGCGCGGACATCTACTCGGGCTGGTACGGCCACTACGAGTTCTCGCGCGGGCCGATCCCCAACCTCGGCGCCCACTACATCGATCTGGTCCACTTCATCACAGGCGCGACCTTCCCGACGTCCTGCGTCTGCCTGGGCACGATCAGCCCGACCTGGAAGGACGAGCACAACTTCACCAACCCCAACAGCATCCAGGCCACCTGGATCTACCCGGGGGATTTTGTTGTAAGTTCGTCCAACAACCTCGCCAACGGTTCAGGTTGCATCCGGAAACTCTACGGCGAAAAGGGCGCGCTCGACTTCACCAACTGGAATAAGCCGACCTATGACTGTGAAGGCGCCCCCCGGCGCGACGGTTCCATACGCGGCAAAAAGGAAGTCACCCCCACCGAACATCCGGACCACTTCCTCAACTGGCTCCAGTGCATGCGCAGCGGCCAAACGCCCAACGCCTCCATTGACGCCGGATACCAGCACGCGGTGGCCGTCATCATGGCCATGAAATCGTACGAGACGGGACGTAAGACGTTCTACGATCCCGTCAAGCGCGAAATCACCTATGCGTGACCGTCTGGCTTCATGACGCGCCAACAAAAATGGCGGCCTGATGGGCCGCCTTTTTTGTTTCTGGGCACGAACTGCTTACCTGTCCCCCTGTCGCTACCCCTGTCGCTATGAAGAGCCTCGGCACGGCTTTCGCCCTGCCTTACGCGGCAGGGTTACCAGCCGTCCGGGGCCGGGCCTGTTCGTCCCCGCCTCTGCGGGGCACGGGCGGCAGCGGATGGGACCTTGCCTGTCCTATACGAGGCATGATGCTCACGAGGCGGAAGCCGATATTGTTGTTCCGGTTCGACGGGGTGTTGTTGTTCCGGTTCGCCGAACGGCAGTTCGACGCGGTGTTGTTCCAGCTTCCACCCCGTTTCACGCGGTTCGAACCCGACACCGCACCTTCTCCGCGCGCCCAAATCCTTCCGTATTCCCCAAATACGACGGACGTAAAATTCCCTTGAACCCGTACCACCGGACGCCGCCTTCCGCTGCGGACGCGCATCTCGCCAACCGGACGCCGCTGATCTCCCCCGCCGCGAACTGCAGCTCCCGAAGCCTGAACTTCCGGCGCGTCCGCAGCAGCCGTGTCCTTTGGAGTCGCCAGCCGCCCCGGAAAATCCGCAATCCGAGAAAGCCCAAGCCTTCCGTCACCGGCGCGACCACCGTCAGCCCGCCCTTGATCTCCAGCCCGCGCTCCTTTCCGACCCATCCGCACACTCCGTCGTGCAGCCGCCACGCCTCCGCCTTGCCCTCCGCGAACAGCACGATGTCGTCCATATACCGGATGTAGCCCGAAGCGCCCAGCCGCTCTTTGGCGAAATGATCCAGCCCCGACAGGTAGAAATTGGCGAACCACTGGCTCGTCAGGTTCCCGATGGGCAGACCCCGCCCGTCCGCAAGCCCCGGAACCGGATGCCGCACGATGGCCTCGATCATCCGGCGGACCTCTTTCTCCCGGAACAGGGGCAGGAGCAACGCCAGAAGCCGATCATGCGGCACGCTGTCAAAATACCTCCGGATATCCAGCTTGCACGCCCAGCCGTGCCGCCGCACCAACTCCCGCGCCCGCGCCGCCGCCCGGTGCGTGCCCTTCCCCTCGCGGCACGCGTAACAGTCCTCCGTGAAACCCCGCTCCAGAAGAGGCGCGATAACCCCGCACAGCGCGTGGTGCGCCACGCGGTCCCTCACAGGCGCACAACTGATCGTGCGCGGCTTCGGGTCCGTCACCCGGAACTGCGCGTACGGCCCCGGACGCCACGCCCCCGACAGCAAATCCTCCCGCAGCGCGGCCAACTCCTCATCCCCGTGCGCCGCGAACGCCGCCACCGGCGGGTTGCCAGTCCGCCCCTTCAGCACGCGCCCCAGCGCCGCCGCCAGATTCTCCGGCGACGTGACCCGCTCCCAGAGCTGTCCGTAAGATTTCAAAACGGAGGTGCCCCCCCGGCTTCAACTTCAACGTTGCGCGTTGAACGTTCATCATTCGGCGTTTTTGTCCAGTCTCCTGCGGTATCCGCCCCTTCTCCGCCCGCAGCCCCTTCCGGTGCCGCGGGCGCGGTCACCTCCGGCATCAGCCCCAGCGTCTCTGCCCCGTAATCCCGGCAGAAAGCCTCGCCGATGCCGTCGATCTCTTTCAGTTCCGCCAGCGACCGCGGCACCCGCCGCGCGATCTCCGCCAGTTGCGCGTTGCGGGCAATCGCGTACGCCGGCTTCCCGTCCGCCCGCGCCCGGTCGTTGCGCCAGCGCCGCAGTTCCCGGTACAGCGGCCGCCTCGCCTCCTCCAACCCCTCCTCGGGGTCTGGCCCCATGGGGCGGCGTAACCCGTCGCCGCCCGCCGGGGCGTCGCCCAGCAGCAGCGTCAGGGCCAGGTGCGGAATGTTCCCGTGCGTGAAAAAATGTTCGCGGGCCTCCAGCACCTCCCGCCCGGAGATCGCCTTGCGTAAGGCCTCCTCGGGAAACCCCTGAAGACCCTCCTGATATCTGAGCGTAATCACCCGCACGTCCATCGCAATCCCCCCATTTTCGAGGCGCGTTACGCCACACTGAGAGGATGTTAAGCCAGCCCGCGCGATTCCGTCAAGCCCCTTTCCCACCCTCCGCAGGGGGCTGCCGCCCCCTGCGCAACCCCCGCAAGAACCGTCCGTGTGTCGGCCGGTCGCGACGGGCTACCGCCCTCGCGCCCGGTCCGCACACTCCCGGCTTCCTCCCTCTCCCGCTGGGAGAGGGTCGGGGGTGAGGGTAGCCGTACCCGGCTATGGCAAGGTCCTCACGAGGCGGAAGCCGATATTGAAGTTCCGGGACGACGGGGAGTAGTAGTCCCGGTTCGCCGAACGGCAGTACGACGCGGTGATGAACCAGCTTCCACCCCGTATCACGCGGCTCGAACCCGACACCGCACCGTCCGGGTCCGTCCCCAATTCCGCACTTGTCCCGTACCAGTCCAGGCACCACTCCCAGACGTTGCCGTGCGTGTCGTACAGCCCCCAGGCATTGGGCCGTTTACCGCCAACCGGCTGTGCGGCTGTCGGGGGCGTGGGCTCGTTGTACTTGTACCACCCCAGGGCGTTCAGATACTCGTTCGTGTTCCCGTTGTTGTTCGTAACGCTTCCTGTATAATATACATCCGCATTGCCGTCGTTGAACACGGTTGTGGTGCCTGCCCGGCAGAGGTACTCCCACTGCGCCTCGGTCGGAAGGTCAAATTCCGAGATGCCGGTCTTCGCCCTCAGCCTGCCCATGAAGGAGCCCGCGTTCACTGTTTTATTGGAAGGCCAGTCCACAGCCGGGTCGTCCGTATTCGCCGGATACTCGCGGATCTCATAATAGGAGATTGTGTGCTTGGCCTGCGTGGCCGTGCCGCCCGTTGTCCCCATGACATGGTTCCACTGCTTCTGCGTGACCTCGAAGACGCCGGCATACATGCCCTTGGTGAGGGTCACGTTAGGTGTTCCGTTCTGGGTATCCCCCATCTGGAAGGAGTCCGCCGGCACGCGCCGCAGCACCAGCTTGTCGGTCTTGTAAAGGTCGTTGGAGGCCACCCCGGTCCAGACCACGGACTCGATAACTTCGCTGTTGTTCGTGACCGGGTTCCGTACCCACGCGCCCCACAGGCCATTCGTGAGCGCGTCCTCGTACACATACTCAATCTGCCCGTCCGCACCCGCATCCTTGGTCAAGTCCACGATCATGTAAAGCGGAGGGACGGAAGGCGTGAGCGCCACGTTGAACGCCTGCAGGACGCCGCGGTTGGTGTAGGCCGTGACCGTGGGATCCCAGACGATGTGCCGCAAGCCCTGCGTCACGCCGTATAGGTCGCCGACAAAGGAAGCCAGGGGAACGTTGAGCACGTCCGTGCCGTTGTAGGCGGTGACGGCGACGTCCACGCTTTCCCCCTCTCCGCACCCGAGCACGTAGTCGATGTCCACCAGCCGGCTCCACGGCCACCGCTGCCGCACCGTCACCTGACTGATTGCAGGGGCATCCGCCATCGCGCCGAACGCGAGACACGCCGCAAAACTTCCCAATATCATTTTCATCGCTGTTTTCATTGCTGTTTCTCCATTCCTCTTTCTTTGGCCGACAGAAATCGACGTGATGCGACCTGAATCGACCCGAGCCGAAATCACCACTCACTACTCACCACTCACTACTCACGACTTACCTCACGCTGAACATGAAGCCTTCCGGCACGCGCACGAGCATGGCGTCCCACTCGTTCGTCACCGTCCCGGGAAACGTCAGCGCAAGATTGAAGGTTCCGTAGCCCCAGTCGCTCTGTTTGATCTTCCAGCCGTAATAGCCGGCCGGTGCCTCCAGCGCGTTGGTCCGCACCATTCCGCCCGCCTTGGCGATCACCAGCCGACTCTCCGCCGCGCCCGCCGTGGCCTCCGTCCACCCAGCGTCATACGGGACAGGGACGTTCTCCCTGACCCTGTTCCAAGCCCCGCCTGCCGGGTCGGGATCGACCCTGGCCGAACCGAACGCACCCTTCACGAGTGCCAGCCGCGAGGTCTGCGCCCCCACGACCGCGTCCCCGCTGTCGAAGAGCGTCAGCCGCACGTCAAACACGTCCTCCACCGCAGGGCTCTGCGCCGCGAACGCCCGCCAGAGGACATTCGAGACGGAGCGCGTGATGTTCGTGGCCAGCGCCGTCCCGCTCATGCCGTCGATGCGCAGTTCGGCATACGCCGCGTTGGCCGGGTAGGCGTCCCAGCGTAACGCCACATCCACCTCGTTAGAGTAGACCGTCTCCCAACGCCGGCCGTCGACCGGTGACGTGCTCACCGGGACGGACCCTGAACGCGCGGAGGCCATCTCCGCGGCCGTCATAACCGCTGCGGCCAACATTGCTGCCGCCCGTGTCGTGTTCATCTCGCTTGTCTCCTCCTGTTGCAGGGGCACGGAAGGCCGCACCCACGCTGTTTTCGTGAAAGGAATCGGTCTCGGGGCGTTCCGTAAAACCGCCTGCCGCCGCGCGGTTTCCCTGGCGCGCCCGGCCTCCTCTGGAACGTATTTCGCCATCCACAGTTCCCCGATCTGCCGTGCCGCGTCGAGCGCTTTCTGCGGCTCGGCGAGCGCCGCGTAACCGCGCACCGCCTTGAACAGCCGATCTCCGGCCCCCTCTTCCGTCTCCACCTTGAAGGGTGCCCTGCCCGCCATCGCCAGAACGCCCTCGCCCTCCCCGCAGATGTCCACGCCGTTGCCCTCGCCGTCCAGCGCCTGCACGCTGCCCTTGAACACGAACAGGCTGCTGCCCTCCGCGTCCGCCGCCACCGAAAAAACGGTCCCGATGTCCCACGCCGTCAACCACGGCGCGCGCACCGTGAACCCGCCCGCGCGCGGCGGCACCCACGCCATAAGCCGCCCCGAGACCAGCCGCGCCTCCATGCCGCCATTTTCCGCGTCCAGTTCCACAGGGCCCAACAACACCAGCTCCACACCGGACGGCAGCCGCACCTTGGCCTGCCCTTTCGCGAGCCTGATCCTGCCCGGCAATTCCCGCGGCAGTTCCAAACCCCACGCCCCTTTCCATTCCACCATCGTCACGGGAGAGTTAACAACGGGGGACGGGAGACGGGAGACAGGGGTCAGGGGACGCATGACGCCATACCAGCCCCCCGCGCCGGACAACAGCACGGCCGCCGCCGCGGCCACTTTCCGCCAGAAGACCCTGACGTGAGCACCCTGAGTGTTTCCGGGCATGGTTGAGTGTTTCTCAAACGGCGCGCGTAAACCCTCTGAAAGCGGAGCAGGTGCGGACAGGGCGGACTTGGATTTTTCAGCCGGTATTCCGGCGGCGGGCTCTGCCCGCGAAAAAGCCCGTCCGCATCGTCCGCACCCCGAAGCGCCCGCGCCCCTGCATTCGAGCATCGCGTGCATCTGAACCTGTTCGAGATAGACCGGCGCCAATTCAGGGAAATCACGCAGAATCTCATTGAAGCGCCGCACCTCCCCGCGCGATGCCGTGCCGTCAAGCACCGCGGCCGACAGCCGCTCGAACTCATCGAAAACAGGGACTGTCATAACTGTTCCGCCTCCTCAGCGGCAAGGCGCACGCAATCGGACAAGGCCTGGCGCGCGCGCATCAAGAGCAGTGAGACGGCATTGGCGGAACGCCCGAGCTGTTGGGCAACCCGGCCGACGGATTGCCGTTTCAGATATCTGGCCTCGACGGACTCGCGCAGGGCGGGCGGCAACTTATGGATACATCCCTCCAAAAAACCGAGGTACCGTTCAACTTCCTGAGCATCGTTCCCTGTCTGGGCGGCAAGGTTTTCAAACACATCATCGTCAAAAACCAGCCTGTCCCGACGCTGTTTCTTGCGGTGCGTCATCACCTCATAAATCGCCAGTGTTTTCGCCCAGCCCAAAAACGGCCGCAACGGGTCATAGTCCGCAGCCCTGCTGCAGATTTTCAGGTTGGTTTCCTGCAGGATGTCCCTCGCGTCCTGAGAGTTGGCCGTCAGCGCACAGACATAAGCGAACAGTTCGAACTGGGCCTTAACCAGTTCTTCCATCACCCGGGCATATCCGTCTTTTCCGTTCATCATCGCACGCTTTCAAAACCTGTTGCCGTTTATAATAGGCGCATCTGTTAAGAATCTTTCATAGACGGTTGCCTTTATCCAGAAAAAAAATGATCCTCCCCAGTCCGGAATTGACAACCGCGCGTCCGGCCGCGACAATCGGTTCGTTTTGATTCACCCGATAAAGGAGCTTGCCATGCCGACCATGCTGGACCGTGTCGCTGAAATCGGCGTTGTCCCGGTGATTGCCATCGATTCCGTCGCCCACGCCCTGCCGCTCGCGGACGCGCTGCTGGCCGGGGGGTTGCCGGTCGTCGAGATCACCTTCCGCACCGCCGCCGCGGAAGCGGTCATCCGCCTCCTCGCCAAAGAACGCCCCGCCCTGACCGTCGGCGCGGGTACCGTGCTCTCGCCCGAAACCGTGAAGACCGCCGCAGAGGCGGGGGCGCGGTTCGCGGTCGCCCCCGGCCTCAACCCGCGCGTCGTCCAAGCCGCGCAAGACCTCGGCCTCCCCTTCGTCCCGGGCGTCGCCAACCCGTCGGACATCGAGGCAGGACTGGAACTCGGCTGCACGCTGCTGAAGTTCTTCCCGGCCGAAGCGCTCGGCGGCACCCGGCTGCTGTCCGCCCTCTCCGCGCCCTACCGGCACACCGGCGCGCGCTTCATGCCCACGGGCGGAGTCTCGCCCTCCAATCTGGAGGCGTACCTGAAAATCGACACCGTGGCCGCCGTCGGCGGCACGTGGATCGCCAAGCAAGAGGACATGGCCGCAGGCCGGTGGGGCGAGATCGCCCAGCGCTGCCGGGACGCATGCGCCCTCGTCGCCGCGGCCCGTGCGGCAAAATGAGCGCGGCCGCGCCGCAGGGCTTGCCCTCCGTTCCGCCTATTTTTCACCGGGCGTGAAGATCTCGCGCCAGGTGATGGCGTTGTCGGGGGTGAGTGTTGCCGAAAGCGGACGCTCGCCGTCAAACTGGAACGCGGTCCACCAGACCGCGGTCGCGGACCCGGCAAAGCCTTGCCCCTGAGCCCCAGGGTCTTTCACCTTCTGAAGGACACACAGCAGATAGTCGCCCGGCGGCATCCGGAAATGGAAGGTGTACCCGTCGGTGATGGCCTGCGGGCGGATATGGAAGGCTTGACGGAAAAGCGTTTCCAGAAATGTGACCGCGCTGCGCTCCGCGCCCTTGAGGGTGTTCTGAATGTCGCGGGCGGATTTTTTGATGACCGGGGAAAAGGTGTTGCCCGTGACACGGGAGTGAATGCGCGGCGCGTCTGCGATCTCGACATCGGCGGTCTCGTAATCCACCCGGTTGGCGAGCCCCGCGTATTTCGCCCGCAAGCCGTAGAGCTCCTTCAAAACGGCGGCGTCATACGGCGCAACACCGACCAGCGGCATCTGGTTGATTTTCCCGGGATGGTTCACCGTCACCCGGAGTTCCGGAGGGATGCGCACAACCGTGAAGACGGCGTTGCCGAGCGTGACGGCAGCGCGGTTCGTGGCCGGGAACGGGCCGTAGACCGTGTTGGTGTTGCCGGAAGGTGTCAGTGTGAAACCGCTGCCGGCACCGGACACCCTCAAGGTGTAGGACACCTGCTTAGAGCCGACGCGCGTGCCGTCGGCCAGCGCGTAGGGTCCGTACCGCCCGCTCGTCCCAAACGTGAGATAAAACTGGGGCGGCCCCGGCTCCATCGGCAACCCCGCCATCTCGAGCTCCTGCCCCACGCTGACGGGAGGCGGGGCATGCACAACGGTGTTTCTGTCCGACAGGCTGATCCCCCCCTGCCCCGTGCCGAGAGTCTGGCCGGCAGCGGAAAGGGCCGCGGCCGCCCAAACCGGGAGCGCGGCTTTCAGGCGTGCGTTAAGGAAAGGCATAATGGATACCATAGCGCAACCGTTATACGGATTCAATGCCCAAGAAAATCCGCCCGGAAAATCGGGGTTGACGGCTTTCAGCCTTCCCTTGCATAATGTCCAAGAGTTTAGGTTCAGCGGTAACATGGTCTTTACAAGACAAAACGGGGGGATAAACCGGATATGCGAACAAACAAGTTGAAGGGGGAAATGCGTTTCATTCCAGTCGGGGCGCGTATCGCGATCATGGCGATTGCCGCACCCATGCTGTTCCTTTCGGCTGACGTTTCCGCCATGGCCGCGAAGGCGGTGGCCGCTGGGAACGTGACCGTCGAATGCGACACCTTTTCCTATGAATTCACGGCCAAGGGCAAGAATGTCCGCTTCACCGACAAGGCGTCCGGGAAGGACTATCTCAAAAGTGGGGATTCGTACTGCGCCTACGCGGAAAAGGGCGGGAAAACCTTTTACCCCTGCTCAGTTTCGCTGCGGGACGGCCTCCTCACGGTCCACTTCGCGGGCGGGGACCTGTCCGCCACGGTGAAGGTGCTGAGCCAGGAGGGCCGGGTTGTCTACGAGGTGCAGACCGTCACCGGTGATCCCGAAGCGCTGACGTTCCTGAACATTCCCCTGAGCCTGGTGGCCATGCCTTGGGAGCCGTTTGCGGCCTGCGCGCTCAAGCTCAACCTTTTTACGCGCGTGCGCCAGCTCCCGGCCCTGCAGACCGAACTGTGGGCGACCTGCTATAAGAAATTCGGGCTCAACGGGGCGAAGGCGGCCTTTATCGGGGTCCCGCAGAAACAGATCCTCCCGGTCATCCGCGACGTCCTGACCAAGGCCGCGCCGGAGATCCCGTTCGGCGACCAGGGCGGCGCCTGGGCCCTCGGCGCAAAGGAGGGGTACGGCTCCTACCTCATGAATTTCGGAACCCTGACGGAGCAAACCGCAGACCAGTGGATCACGGACTGCAAGCGCATCGGTTTCAACCAGATCGACAACCATGGCGGCGGCAAGGACTTTTTCCTGTTCGGCAGCTTCGAGCTGGACAAGAAAAAGTTCCCTGAAGGGTGGCAGTCGTTCAAAAAAATCGTGGACAAACTCCACGCGGCGGGCATCTCCTCGATCCTGCACACCTACGCGTGCTACATCGCCCCGTCGTCGAGGTACGTCACGCCGGTCCCGCATCCGGAACTCGACACCGTCGCGGCGTACACGCTCGCCGAGCCGCTCTCCGAAAACGCCAAAGAGATCGTGGTCCGCGAATCGACCGCAGGCGTCTCGCTCGACGAGGGCTACCGGGTCACGAACAACCGGACGCTGCGGATCGGCGACGAGATCATCAAATACAAAGGGGTCACCTCCAAAGCCCCCTTCACCTTCACCGGCTGCCAGCGCGGATTCCACGGCACAAAAACCGCGGCGCACACGGCCGGAACGCGCGCGGAGATCCTGGCCACCTTCTGGGGCGGCCTGTACGTCCCGAAACCGGACTCCCCCCTCTTCGACGAGATCGCGAAAAACACGGCCGATGTGATCAACGAATGCGGCTTCGACGGCATCTACCTCGACGCCATCGAAGGCATCCGCTACATGTGGGGCGAGGAGAACTACTGGTATTACGGCGAGCGGTTCGTCTTTGAACTCGCCAAGCATCTCAAAAAGCCGATCGGGATGGAATACGCCGGCATGATGCACGGCTGGTGGTTCTACCGCTCCCGCTACCAGGCCTGGGATTCCGCGGCCCGCGGTTACAAGCGGTTCATCGACATCCACATCGCCTCCATGAAAGCCAACTCGGAATATCAGCACGGCTGCTGGAACGGGAACCTGCCGCTGATCGAAAAATACGCTGCCATGGAGAATTATCCGCTCTTCCTGCCCCTCCAATTCGGCTGGTGGACCTTCCGGACCTGGGACGGGCCGAAAACGGAACCGACCTATTCCGACGACATCGAGTACCTCTGCTGCAAAATGATCGGAAACAACGCCGGGCTCTCCCTGAACTGCTTGATTGGCGAAAACACCCTGCAGGCCCATCCCGTCTACCGGGATTTTCTGGCGATGATCAAGCAGTATGAGGAACTGCGGCACCAGAACTACTTCAGCAGCGCCGTCCGCGCGAAACTGCGGCAGGTCGGAAAGGATTTCACACTCTTCCGCGAAGCGGATGGCCGCAGGAACTTCAAGCCCGTCTCCTACCAGAAGCACAAAGTGTGCGGCTTGAAACACCCCTCGGCGTCATGGGCCGAGGAGAACGAACACGCGGCCCAGCCCCTCAAACTGCGCCTCGAAGCCTTGGTGTCCGTCGCGCGCGACCCGGCCCCCGCCGTTCTCCTGGACGCAGGAAACGCCGGGGAGTTCCGGCCCCTCCAGGCGGCTAAAGGGGTCACCGCGACCCTGAAGCCCGCCCGCTTGGCCGTGCCCGCCACAGGGGAGGCCGCCGTCGAGTTCACCGGACGCAGCGCCGGCGCGGTCCCCCGGGAAGGCGCCTATGTTTCCCTTGGCAAGTCCTTCGACCCGCCCCTCAACCTCGGGAAAAAGATGGCGGTCGGCGTCTGGGTCCACGGCGACGGCAGCGGTGCGCTGCTCAATGTCTGCACCATCACCCGCCTGCCGCTCTGGCAGATGTGCAACCACTATGTCCCCCTTGATTTTAAGGGCTGGAAATATGTCGAGCTGGTGGAGTCGGAATCGACCCGCAGCAGCGACTATTTTTGGCCGGACCCCCCGGTCGGCTACTACGTCTACGGCCTTTACACCAGGAGGGCCTCCTACGACAAGATCACCTCCATCGAGTTCTGGCTCAACAACCTTCCCCCCAACCGGACCGTCTCGTGCAAACTGGGGCCGGTCAAGGCCCTGGACGTCGTTACGGAAAAAATCGTGAATCCGGCCGTAACCCTCAACGGCTCGACACTCACCTTCCCGGTCACCATGGAATCCGGCATGTACCTGGAGCTGAAATCGAAGACCGCCTGCAAGCTTTACGACAAGGACGGCAAAACCGTTTGCGACGTCGCGCCGAAGGGAGAGATCCCCTTCCTGAAGAGCGGCAGAAACGAGGTCTCGTTCCAGTGCGAGAACCCCGGCCAAGCGGACGCCCGGGCACAGGTCACCCTGATCGCCGAAGGCAACCCCCTGTAAACCTCTAAAGGAGAACGGCATGATCCGACCCGTGTGTGTGGTGACGTTGATTCTGGCACTTTGCCAAGGCGCCGCAGGCGCCGTCCAACCGGCACCGGTGTCCGAAAAGGATGCCGGCCTGTGGTGCCGTTATGTGGTGCCGCTGCCCAAAAAAGCCGACATTCCGGTAAAGCTTACTCTGCCGGTTGAGTCCGTGCGGGTCCGCGTGCAGGAACCCGCCGGCGACGTGGTGCAGGCGGCCGCAACACGGTTGCGCGAGGCTTTGCGCCTAAAAAACGGCACCGGCGGCGACTTTGAAATCCTCTTGGGCGTTTGCGACCGGCAGGGACGCCTCGGCGGAACCTCCGTGCCCGGCGCGGACGCTTTGGCGACGCTGCCCAACCGCGAACAGGCGTACGTGATCGCGCCGCTCGGCGACAGCCGCCTCGCCCTGGTGGGCCTCGACCCGCGCGGGGTGAACTATGCGGCCTGCACCCTGGCTCAACTGCTGTCCCCGAAAATCTCGGACGGCCGCATAGAGATGCCTCTGGCCAGGGTGACCGACTGGCCCGATCTGGCCGAACGCGGAATCTGGTGGCGCAGGCCGCCGAAAAGCAAAACCCGCCGCGGGTTGTGGCTGGGAGAGTCCGGGTATGACGACGGGACGCTCGACTGGTTCGCCGGCCTGAAGCTCAACCATCAGGAGATCCGCCTGAATATGCTGGTGGAAAAGGACAAGCCCGCCTCGGCCTATCTCGACCCGGGGGAGATCGACCGCTGCCGCCTGCGGGGCATCAAGATGATCCCGCTCATCAGCCACCTTGAACAGCTGGACGGATCGGGCATCTTCACGGTCTATCCGGAAACCCGCGGGAAAGGCGAGATCCCGAAGTGGGCCAAGACCGTTCCCTATATCTGCTTCTCGCAGCCCGCCGCGCAAAAGGTCTTCGACGAGTGGTTCGCGTCGATCGCGCGGGACATCGCGTGCGACGACGTGATGGTGTGGCTCTCCGAAAACGCCGTCTACTGCTCCTGCGAATCCTGCAAAAAAACGGAACAGTTCGAGCATGAGATGAAGGTGCTCCTCCACGCCTGGCGCGGAGCCCAAACGATCCGGCCCTCGCTCCGCCTGCGGGTGTTGCTGACGCAGGGCACCTTCCCGAAAAACATCGGGCTGATCGAAAAAACTATTCCGCGTGATGTCGGGGTCACCTTTTACAGCGGCAGCCACACCTACACCGTCGCGCGCAAGCCCATGATCTATCCCGAATTGCGCAAGGCGGCCCAGGGCCGCTGGTTCGGCTGCTGCCCGACGCTGGCCGGCTCGTGGCATGTCGCCAGCCCCTTCGCGGCGGCGGCGTATATGAAGGAGCGGATGAGCGAGTTGCGCGACGCCGGGGCGGCGAACCTGACCGGTTTTGCCCCGCCCTCGCTCCGGCTGAACGAACTGTCCATGAGCGCGGCGGCCGAATTCGCCTGGAATGCCGC
>JAQVSS010000054.1 GCA_028700415.1 Kiritimatiellia bacterium | reverse complement strand
AAGCTCTACCAGAAAGAGCTCTCGAAGAAACACGTTGCCGACTGGGAGCGTTTTCCCGGCGCGCGCGCCTACCGCTTCCCCCTGACGTTCCGCCGCGAAGGCACGGGGCTCAGCTGTCTGGTGGACAACCGCTACATGGGGTCGCTGGAGGCCGGGGGCGCGGTCACGGGGATGGTTTTCTCGTGCGCGCGGGCGGACGCGGTGGGCGACCTCTCCTTCGAGCAGGGATCGGGTGACGCGCGGTTCCTGCCGCTGCCGCTGGCGGCGTTCCAGAGTCCGGCGGAGCAGCAGCCTGCGGCCCGTGACCCGCAGGAAGTCCGCGAACAGTTCGGGGGCGTACCGTTCATCCGGCGGGAGGGTGCCGGGCTGGACGTGGGCGTGACCGCCCGCCACCGCGGGACCTACTCGTCCTACACCTTCCGGACCGCGTTTGACGGACTCCGGGAATCCTGCCTGGCCGCAGTGCCCCCGGCGCAGTACATCCGGGCCTGGGTGCTGTGCGCCTTGGATCCCGACCCGAAAAAAGACCCGTCGCTTACCGCGCGCCTGACCCGCTTTGTTCCCGGCGGCCGTTTCGCCGGGCGCGGGCGGGATAGCCTGGCGGACACCACCGTGCGCCTGCCGCGCGGCGGAGAGCCGGTTCCGGAGGGATTCACCCGCGTGGGCACCACCGCAGTCGGCGGCGCGCAGGTTCCGCTCTGGCTGGCGGAAATCTTTTTGCAGTCCGGCGAGATCCAAGACATCGTCTTTGACGACAAGGGGCCCAAGGCGCAGGGCGAGCCGGTCCAGCCGAATCTTGACGTAGAGCTGCTGGGCCCGCTGACGCCGCGGGCTCATCCCTTTACCGATGCCCGCCACCTGCCCCTGGCCAGCCCGGTCAGCGGCGTGCGCGTGTTCGGTGTCACCTTGGAGAAGCCTCAGGCGGAAATGGAAGTGCGCCAGACCGAACCCGGCAATATTTTCCACAACAACGAGAAGCCGGAATTGCCCGTGGCTCTGCGCGCGCGGCAGGATGGCGACTACACCCTGCGTTGGACGGTGCGTGACGCGGAGGAGCGGGTCGTGGCCACGAAGGCCAAGGTGTTTTCCCTGAAAGCCTCGGCAAGCGAAACGCTTGTCCCCGTGTCGCTGGCACAGCCCGTGCCGGGCTGGTACGGGATCGTTTTTGAGCTGGAGCAGGCAGGCCGCACGCTTCTCCGCCACACGGCGTCATTCGCGCTGCTCGGCACGGACACGCGGCAGGCCGGGGCTGCGGACTCACCCTTCGGAACCTGGTGGTACACGTATCATTATTGCCCGAAGGACGCCGCCCTAGGCGCCGGGCCGCTCTCGCTCAAGGCGGGGCTGCGCCGCAACGCGGGCGCCGGCCCCGACGAGGCGACACTGGCTCCGTGGAAGGTGACGGCCGGCACCATCGGCTGGCCGGGTAACCTCCTTGCGCGCAACGCCCCCGACGCCGAAATCAAGGCGTTCATCGACGACAAGATCGCCCGGTTCCCGGGCTGCGACAACATCATGATCTTTCACGAGAGTGCTCAGCGCAACTATCAGGTGGCTCCCGAACTGGCCGGCATCAAGGTGTTGCCGGAGCACGAGTTCTCCAACGCCGACGCGCTTTTCGCGCAGGCCATGCGGCTGGCCAAACTCGTGCGCGAGCATTACCCGAGACTGAAGATCGTCATCGGCAACAGCCTCGGCTGTTCGGAGCTGATCGCGATGTTGACGAGGCGGGGCTTCCCCGAGAAATACGGGGATTATGTCGGGCTCGAAGTCGTGGGCCGCACGGGCCAGCCGGAGAAAGTGTGGGCCGGCGGCCAGCAGTCAGGCTGGATGATGCGGGAGGCCGCCCGGATCCACGGCTGCCGCTCTTGGGGCGTGACCAGCTGCGTGGAATGCAATTACCGCAACGACCGCATCCAGGGGCAACAGCTTCAGGCCGAGCAGTACGTGCGCGACGGCTTGCTGCTGACGGCCTACCGTGCCCCGCACATTTGCCTTGCGGTGTTGTTCGACACCGGCAACAACTATAACTCGTCTTTCTGGGGCGGCACGGGACTCTGCCGCCGCTATCCGTTCCTCTACCCCAAGAAATCCTACGTGGCCGTGGCGACGCTCACGAAGGTGCTCGACCGCGCCGTGCTGACCCGCGAGGTTCCGACCGGATCTTGGTCGGTCTACGCGCTGGAGTTCAAGCGGCCGGACGGCAAGTGGGTGTATCCCCTCTGGACGGGACGCGGCACGGCCGGGCTGACCCTGCGGTTCGCCAAAAATACCCGGTATGAGTTGACGGACCTCTACGGCCGCAGCCGCGCGGGCTCGACGTTCTGGAACTGGAAGAGCCTGAAGCTGACCGCCGGAACCGCGGC
The DNA here is from genome assembly GCA_028700415.1 of Kiritimatiellia bacterium. Lineage (GTDB taxonomy): Bacteria > Verrucomicrobiota > Kiritimatiellia > RFP12 > UBA1067 > JALHET01. The sequence goes on along the minus strand of JAQVSS010000054.1, from coordinate 16,285 downwards.
GCAGTACCTGGTCAGTGATGAGCCGGTCAGCGCGATCACATGCGGCGCCCGCGCCTATCCGGAAGACAAACCGCCCGCCAACCTGCGGGTGGTCGCTCCGATGGATGCCGCCGCCGACTGGCGGCTGGTCTCGGGCAAGGATCCGTTTCTTGAGGAGACCACCCGCACCGATCTTCCTTACCGGACGGCCGGAACTTTTGAGCTGCGGCAGGTGCGCGACGAGGAAAAGGGAAACTGCCTGGAAGTGGAACTGATGGCCCAGACCAACCTGCCCGCGCTGATGAGCGAATACACGGTGCTGCGGCTGAAAGAGCCGGTGACGGTCAAGGGCGAGCCGACGACGTTGGGGCTGTGGGTCAAGGGCAATTCCGGGTGGGGCGAGGTGTACTGGGAGATTGAGGACGCCGAGGGAGTCCGCCGGTTGGCGTGCGGCACTCCCGAACACGGCACTTCGGTCTTCGATTACGACGGCCGGTTGGCCACGGTCAACTTCGACGGCTGGAATTTCCTGCGCATGCCGATCACGGGGAAATCGCCGGTGCCGGATCTGTCGACGGACAATGTCGATAACCTTTGGCACAAGTCCTCCAATGCCGCTGTGGCCTATCCGATCAAAGTCACGGGCGTGGCGGTGTCGCTGCCGCCCCGCGCGCTGCGCCTGACCGAGATGGAGCCGCTTAAGCAGGTGATCCGGCTCAAGGACCTGAGCGTGTACGAGTAAAGGCAAAGCAGCAAGGGGAAAAAGTGAAACCGTGCGGGGTCATGCTTCAGGCCGTGTTTTTATCCGGCCTTATGTTTTCGGCAGCCTTTGGTGCCGATGCCGCGAAAGCGTCCGCCGGGCAGGGCGGAAACGGGAAACGGGAAATCCTTCAGAACGGGGACTTCGAAAAAACCGTTCTGATGGAAAAAGAGGTCGCGAAATGGACGGTCGTGGGCAAGAGGCTGCCCGCGTTCTGGGTACCGGTCTATTCGTATGGCGAAGGGGCCAAGGCGGAAGTCGTCACGAAGGCGACCGATCCGGCGGATCATGAGCTGCGCCTCGCGCGGGGGGCGCTTGAGCAACGCCTCACAATCAAACCGTCTGCGGCAGAGCGGATCATGGACATCCGCTTTGACTGCAGGGGCAGCGGCGGGCTGATTCTCGTCCGGGTGAACGGCAAGGATTGTGTCCTCGTCGAAAAGCCAACCGGAGAAACGCGGCATTATTTGGGGCACGCCATCGTCGGGCCAGGGGAGCGGGTCACCCGTCTCTCCATCTGGAACTCCGCGGGGGATCTCACTATCGACAATCTGTCCGCAGAACTTGAGGAGGCGCAGTCCACCGCGGTGCCGCGCGTCACGACGGTCGCGATACCGGCGGGCACGGGCGAGGTTGAGACTTGGCTGACGGCCGGTGCCGGCGGTCTTAAGCTGGCGGCACGCTGTTTGGACGGTTCCAGCATCGCCGTCACCCTGAACCCCTTCAGCCTGATCGCCCCCGGCGAGGGAGAGGAAAACGGGGCAAAGCGCGTGAACAGTGTCCTGCCGGACGCCGGGATCGAAATCGCCGGGATTTCCACGGGCCGGCGGGGAAACCTGCGCCGGTATGTGCGTCCCAACGTGAACCTTCTGAAAAACGCGGCCCGGAAAGCGACGGTTGCGAAATGGGATGCTTTGCCCTCGGCGCGGGGGTACCGGTTTCCGCTGAAGTTCCGTCTCGACGGCGGACGGCTCCACTGTTTCATTGATCATCAGTACGCCGGTGCCGTTGCAGCCGGCGGCGGGCTGAAGGAAATCGTTTTTTCCTGTCTGGAAGGAAGCTCGGTGGAAAAAACCGCCTGCGCTCCGGCATCGGCCGAAGCCCGGTTCTTGCCGCTTGCCTTGGGACCGATGAGCCTGCCCGGGAAGATGGATGACGTCCGGCTGACGGTGACGGACGAAGCGCTGCTCAAAACGGTTCCCTTTGTACCGCCGACCCCCGCCAACCTGGATCTGGGGGTAACGGCTGAACACGCCGGGCTCTTTGAAAACTACACGTTCCGGAGCGCGTTTGACGGCCTGAAAGAATCCTTCCTGTTTGCGGTTCCCGCCGAACAGTATATCCGCGCATGGGTGCTGTGCGCTTTGGAAGACGATCCGGGAAAAGATCCCTCCCTCACCGCGCGGCTGACCCGGTTCACCCCGGGCGCGAGCGGCTGGGGAGGCCGCGGGCGCGACAGTCTGGCCGACACCACTGTTCAGCTTCCACGAGACGGGGAGAAACCGTCCGAAGCGATCCGGCGCGTCGGGTCGGTCTCTGTGCGCGAGAGGCAAGTCCCGCTCTGGCTGGTCGAGATCCCGCTCAAATCGGGGGATATCCAAGACATTGTTTTTGACGACAAGGGGCCGAAGGTGCAGGGCGAGCCGGTCAGCTCCAACCTTGACTTTGAAGTGCTGGGGCGCCTGACGCCGCTGGCGCACCCGTTCACGGACGCCCGGCATTTTCCCCTCGCCACAGCGCGGAGCGGTGTCCATGTGTTCGGGGTCACCCTGGAGAGACCGCCTGTGGAGATGGAGGTACGGCAGAATCTGCCGGGTAACATTTTCCACAACGGCGAGAAGCCGGAACTGCCGGTGGCGTTGCGTGCCCGGAAGGCGGGCGACTATGTGCTGGGCTGGACCATCCGCGACGCGGACGGTAAAAAGGTCGGCGTCCATTCGGAGAAAATGTCGCTGCAAGCCGGGGCGGGCGAGCGGGTCGTTCCGGTTTCCCTGAGCCAGCCCGACTTGGGGTGGTACGAAATCGTGTTTGAGCTGAAACAGGGGCAGCGGGTTCTCCTCGGCCACACGGCCTCGTTCGCCCTGCTGGGACCTGACACGCGCCGGGCCGGCTACGAGTCGCCGTTCAGCACATCGCAGTGGCCTTGGCATTATTGCCCGCGAGACCTTGCCGTCACCGGGCCGCTGGCGCTGAAGGCGGGTTTCCGCCGGTGCGGCGGCTGCGAGGGGTTTGCGACGGAGGCGGACTGCACGACATGGAAGTTCACGGCCACATGCGGGCCGCTGGCCTGGCCGCAAGCCGTGTTGGGAAAAGAAAAGTCCGACGAGGAGGTTAAGAAGTACATTGCGGACGCGCTCTCGCGTTATCCCCATCACGACCACGCCATGATTTTCTACGAGAGCGCAAAGCGGCCCTACGAGATAGCCCCGGAGCTGATCGGGTTGAAGCAGGAGCCCAAGAACGAGCAGCCCGGCGCGGACGAGCGGTTTGAGAAGGCGATGCGGTATGCCCGCATCCTCAGGGAGAATTTCCCGCAGCTCAAGATTCTGGTCGGGAACAGCCTCGGGTGCTCCGAGCTGGTCGCCGAGCTGCTGCGCCGGAAATTTCCGGAGGCGTATGCCGATTACGTTGGCGTGGAAACGGTCGGGCGTACGGGACAGCCCGAAAAATTATGGGCGGGCGGGTTTCAGGCCGGCTGGATGATGCGGGAGACCGCCCGGAAATACGGCTATCAGAACTGGGGGGTCGCCTGCTGCCAGGAGGTCAACTACCGGCACGACCGCCTGCTGGGGCAGCAGCTGCAGGCGGAATGGTATGTGCGCGACGCGCTGCTGGCGTTCGCCTACCGTTCCCCGTTCATCAACCTCGGGGGTCTCTACGATGCCGGCAACAAATATCATTCCAGCTTTTGGGGAGCGGTGTGTTTTTGCCGGCGTTACCCGTTCCTGTACCCGAAGAAGGCCTACGTGGCCGTGGCGACGCTCACCCGCGTGCTGGACCGGGTCACGCTCATTCGGCAAAAGCCCGCCGGGTGCAACTCCGTGTATGCCTTGGAATTCTCCCGCCCCGACGGGAAGAGGGTCTATGCGGTCTGGACCGGGCGCGGCACGGCGGAGCTGGAAATGGTTTTTGACCGCGGCGCGGATATTGAGGTGGTCGACCTGTACGGGCGCGCCAGAAAAACTTCCACCTTCCTCAGGCGGTTCCACATGACCGCCGGAACGGCGGCGCACTACCTCATCACCGACGGCAGAATCGACACCCTCAGCAGCGGTCGCCGGACGTATCCGGAGGACACGCTGCCCGGCAACCTGCGGGTGGTCGCCGCTATGGACCGGGCGGACGACTGGCGGCTGGTTCCCGGGAAGGATCCGTTTTTGGAAGAGACAACGTGGTCGGAGAAAAAATCGACGCTGCCATACCGCACGGCGGGCACCTTCAGCCTGCGTCAGGTGAAAGACAGGGAAAAGGGAGACTGCTTGGAGGTCGAGCTGCATCCGCAAGGCGGCCTGCCCGATATCATGAGCGAGTATGCCGTGTTGCGTCTCAAAGAGCCGGTGACGGTCAAGGGCGAGCCGACAACGCTGGGGCTGTGGGTCAAGGGCAATTCCGGCTGGGGCGAGGTGTACTGGGAGATTGAGGATGCCAACGGGGTGCGGCGCCTGTCGTGCGGCACCACCGAGCATGGCGGCTCGGTCTTCGATTACGACGCCCGCTTGGCCACAATCAACTTTGAGGGCTGGAATTTCCTGCGCATGCCGATCACGGAAAAATCGCCGGTGCCGGACCTGTCGACGGGCAGTGTCGACAACCTTTGGCAAAAGTCGAAAAGGGCACCCGTGGCTTATCCGGTCAAGGTTACGGGCGTGGCCGTGTCGCTGCCGCCCCGCGCGCTGCATTTGACCGAGATGAACCCGGTTCGGCAGGTGATCCGGCTCAAGGATCTGAGCGTGTACAAGTAATGCAACAGGAGAACGCGATGTTTAAAAGGGTATCTTTTTCCGCAGGGATGGCGGCTGCGGCGGCGCTCTGGTGCGCGTCGGCGGGGGCCAAAGGATTTGATGTGGTGAAGGACGGTCGCCCGCAGTGCGTCATCGTGCTGTCGCCGATGGCGTCGCCGAGCGACCGGCTTGCCGCCGAGGAGCTGGCCGCCTACGTGAAGAAAATGTCGGGTGCCGAGCTGCAGGTCAGAACGGAGTTGCCGGGAAACCGGGTTGACCACCAGCCGTCCGTCCGGCACGAATCCGCGTTTTCCTGGGTTCTGGACCCCGCAAAGCCACATGTCAGTATCTGGGAAAAAGTTCCCGGCTCTTCCGCCCCCGCCGCCGCGGCCAAGAAAGGGATTGTCATCGGGACGCCGGCAAACCTGACGCCCCTTCCGAAAGCGGTCAGGAAGCGGCTGGAGGAATGCCCCGATGAAGAGGCGTTCTTCATCAAGAGCGACGGCGACAACCTTTTCATCATCGGCAAGACGCCGGTCGGCGCCCTGTACGGAACCTATACCCTGCTTGAAACGTATCTGGGGGTGCGCTGGTTTTATCCGGGCGATTTGGGGGAACACGTCCCCAAAAAGGCCACGGTGACGCTTCCGGATATCGACGATTTCCAGAAACCGGACCGGGCCACCCGCTATCCGCGCGGGGGCAGCGGCCCGTACCACACGTATGACACGGTCATTTGGGGCGCGCGCCACAAGATGCAGATCCACGGCGTCCCTGCCCTGCGGTGGTTCGAGCCCGGGCTCTGCACGCCGGAGCGGGCGGATTTCCTGAACGCCGCGTTGAATGCGACGTTCAGCAGAGGGGGCCACGACATTTTCGGGTTGGCGGTTCCCAACGCGCTGTTCAAAGAACACCCGGAATATTTTCCGCTGAAGGCCGGCGCGCGCAAATCCGGCGGGCGCCTGCAGCGGTGCGTCTCGAATCCCGACGTGTTCAAGCGGGTGGCCGAGTTCGGCTTGGCCTGGTGCAATGAGAACCCGAGAAATATCTTTTCCATCTGTGCGGAGGACAGCATGGGGACCTGGTGCGAGTGCGAGGCCTGCAGAAAGATGGGCACCGTGGACCGGGGATTCAAGGTGACGAATCTCTATCACCGTTTCTTTTCGCGGGTGGTCGATTACATTTTGGAGCGGAACCCCGACGCGCGCATCGACGTGATGTTCTATATCGACAAGGGGGTGGCCCCCGACGATAAGGGCATCCGGTACCGGGGCAAGAATGTGCGGGGCGTGTACTGCACCTGCTATCCGCACGCGCGCTGCTACGCGCACGCATTCATGGATCCGGCCTGCGAGCTGAACAAGAAATGCCTGGAGGACTTGAGGGATGTCCTGAAAATCTGCCCGCGCATCTACACGTTCGAGTACTTGTGCAACTCGAACATCGAATATCCCCCCGTCTGGAAAACCACGTCGCGCGATATCAAGGATCTGGCGGCTCTGGGCGTCGAGGGGTATATGGACATCACCCACGGCTACAAGTGGCGGGCGCGCTGGCCGTCGCTCTATCTCGGCGCCAAGCTGCACTGGGACACCCGGCTGGATCCCGAAAAAGTGATGGACGAAGCCTACGGCATCTATTATGGCGCGGCTGCGCCGGTCATGAAAACGTATCATGCCCTGCGCCTGAAACTGTGGGAAAACGCGCCGGGGCACGCTTTCTACGGGGGACCCAAGCGCATGGCCTACTGCCTGACGGTTCCGGGCGCCGAGAAAGAATTGCGGGACTTGCTGGCCGGCGCCAAGAAGCGGGTCGCGGGCGGCACCATCGAACGTGAGCGCGTCGCGCTGGAGGAGACGTTCCTGGACATGTTCTGGAAGACGTCGGCTGAGGAGCTGAAAAAACGGTTTTCGTCCGAGAGCCAGCTCATTCCCGAACGCGCCCGGGAGAAAATTACCGTGGACGGTGACCTGTCGGAAGCAACGTGGCTGGCCGCCCGGCCGGTGGGCGGTTTCCTCAGCGTGAAGACGCGGCAGCCGGCCGCGCAGGAAAGCACCCTCCGGCTGGCTTACGACGAAGACAGCCTGTATATCGGATTCGTTGCGATGAACGATAAGGCGTGGGGACCCGAGACCGCCAACATGAAGGCGCGCGACGGCAGGGAGATCTGGGGGGACGACCATATCGAGCTGGAGCTCGCGCCGCCCGACAGCGGCGGGCGGTTCTACCACATCGGGGTCAACACCCGGGGTGTGCTCTACGATGCGCTGATGAATGGGCCGAATGCCGACACCCGGTATGATTCACAGGCCGAGGTCAAGGTCACGAAACTGCCCGACCGTTTCGTGTACGAGATCCGCCTGCCGCTCGCGCCGATGGCGGGCAGCGTCTCGCCGGGGAAGGTCTGGGGACTGTACGTTTTGCGTGCGGCCAACAACCTGCAGCCGCCCGAGGACAAGGAGTGCAGCTCGCTCGACGGCAATTACCCGCACCGCGTGATGGAGTTCCGGCAAGTCGTGTTCGGCGCGAACGCCGTGCCGAACGGCAATTTTTCCGACCGCGGCGAAAAAAAAAAGAGCCCCGGTGAATTGACCGGCGGGGCGGCGCTCAGGCATTGGAGCGTGAGCGCGGAGGAAAGCGCGGTGCTTGACGCGGAGCCGCAGCCCGTCCGGCTGCGGATCAAGAAAGGCCTCGCATACGCCTTTCTCCAGCTCCCCGCGCGCGGCACGCCCGGTGCCCTTGCCGGCGAACTGCACGCTTCGGGGAGTGGGACGGTGAAGCTCAGCACCAGCACCTGCCTGCGTCCGCCGGGCGGCCCGGCAAAGCCTTTCTCGCATTCGATCAAGAAAGAGGCAGGGCCGTTCCAGCTGTCGCGGGAGCCGGCGGTTTTCAAGTTCACCCTTCCCCTTGAGCCGTATGAGACGGGGTATCTTTACATCCATGTGGCCGGCGAGGCGGTGATCAGTCACTTGAGCGGCGTGGCCGTGGAGTCGGGGCCATCGGGAAAAAAGACACAGTCTGTTTCTTCCCAGGCGCCGAGGGACTTCCGGTTTGGGCCGGACGGCGTCTTCACGCTGATGCAGGTCACCGACATCCAGGACGACGACACCCCCAAGCCCCGCGTGGCGGCTTTCTTGGACGAGGCGATCAAACGTCACAAGCCGGACCTGATCGTGATTACCGGAGACAACACGTACGGCTGCAGCCGGAAAGGCGCGTTCGAGAAATCGGTTTCGGCGTTCGTCGATGTGTTCAAAACGAACCAGACCTTCTTTGCGGTGACGTTTGGCAATCACGATTCCGAGAAGGCGGGTAACGAATACTACACGCGCGATGAGCAGTACGCGCTCTATAATGAATTGGGCGGCGGATTCTTTGTCGATCACGATGTTCCGGGGCTCAGCGGTACGGGAAGCGGCGTGATCCCGCTCCACTCCGCGGCGGACGGCAAGGTTTGCTTCAACCTCTTCCTGATGGATTCGGGCACCGTGGTCAAGGGAGGCTACGACGGCATAAGGGGTGACCAGATCAAGTGGTACGAGGAAACCAGCGGCACAGTCCCGTGCCTCTGGTTCCAGCACATCATTGTCCCCGACATTTACGACACAGGCCTGCTCATTCCTGTGCCGACGAACACGCCGAAGTGCGTGTTCTACAAAAAAGGGGAATTCGCGGGACGGGGGTATCTGCTCGATCACGACCGGGCGACCGGATTTCTCACGGAGCCGCCCGGGCCCACAACGCGTTCCGCCTATACAAATGCCCAGCACACGCATGAGGGGCGAACCCTGTATGCGAGCTGGCGTAAAATGGGCAACCTCAAGGGCGTCTATTTCGGTCACGACCACTCCAACACGTTGGACGGCACCGACACGAACGGGATTCGTTTAGGCTACACCCGGGCGGCCACGCTCCAAGCCTACAACGACAACAACCCCGGCCTGCGTGTTTTCTGGATCAAAGAAAACGGAACCTACACGACGCAGATCATCAAAGAGTCGGATTTGAAAAAACGCGAACGGGAATAAACACGGACTAAGGCCCGCTTTTTGCGGGACACGGGGGAGAAAACCAAGGATGAAATACAGAAGGGTGATGTGTGTTTTTCTGCTGCTGGCCGCGTCCTGCACAACGGCGACAAAAGTTGGCTTGGTGAAGAGCGGTAAGACAGTCAGCTGCATTGTGCTGCCGGACAATGCCGGGCCGGTGGAACGCCATGCCGCCGAGGAGTTGGCCGCCTATGTCATGAAGATTACCGGCGCGCAAATCCCGATCACAAACCAGGTGACCGGGTCGAATGCGTATGCCGTTAGAATCGGAACCGTCGGAGCGGGGAACGTGTTGCCGGGGCGGGCGCTTGATGCGGCCAGGACGCGGATCAAGGGAGACGGTTTTGTCATCAGCGCCGATCCGGGCGGCGTACAGATCATCAGCCAGAAGCAACGCGGGCTTCTCTATGGCGTTTACGAGCTCATCCGGAGGTGCGGGGGCGTTGTTTGGTTGTATCCGGGGGAGGAGGGAGAATATTGCCCGAAAGCGCCGGACTTCGTTTTGCCGGCGCAGCTCACGGTCTGCAATCCGGATTTCGCGATACGGCGCATCGCCCTGAATGGCTGCGCCCGCAGGCAATTGTATGACACCTGGGACTGGATGATCAGGAATGGATTTCAGATTCAGACCCCCTTGCTCGAGGAAGGTAACCCTGACAAACAATGGTTGGCCATGCGGGCGCCGGTGCTCTATGCGTCCGCGGATTTCTTTGTGCTGTTCGGGGCAAAGAATGGTCAGGAAAAGATGATGGCGGAGCATCCCGGGTATTTCGGCCTGCGTGACGGGAAACGGGCGCCGCTCGGCTATGACAGAACCTGTTCCCAGCCCTGCACGTCAAATCCCGAGGTGATCAACTATGTGGCCGACCGCATTCTGGAGCGGATCGCACGATACGGCGATGCCGACATCACCTTCCACCTGGCCAACGATGACCACATGAAATGGTGCCAGTGCGAAAACTGCCTGAAACTTGATCCTCCCGAAGAGAAGGCGAAGAACGTGGTTTCCACGCGGTGGTGGATGTTCGTCAATGCGGTTGCGGCCAAGGTGCTTTCTCCGGACCGGCCGAACGTCAGCTTCGAGACATTTGCCTATCAGAATTTCCGGGACGTGCCCCTGGGAGTGAAACCCGATCCGCGGGTGCGTGTCGTCATCTGCCCGCACCAGCGCTGCTACGCGCATGCGCTTGAAGATCCGGCCTGTCCGCCCAACGCCACCCGTTTCCGCAAGATGTTCGAAGACTGGACCCAAGCCGGGATGAACTGCTCGACCTTCGAGTACCACACGCAATTGCCGGGCGTGTCGCGCTACCTGCCGGTCGAGGAGCCGTGGGTCAAGGATCTGGTTTTCTACCATCGAATCGGGATGAAGGGGTTCATGGTCGTGACAAGGCCCCCCGACGCCAAATACAGCGAAAAGAGCGAGGGGTATTATTTGGGGCGTAATATGTGGTATTCGCTTTGGCAGCTTCATTGGCTGACGGGGCATTTCGCCTGGCATATAAACGATCGTTACGCCTCTGCGGCCGAGGGCTCCGCTTCCGCATACTACGGTCAGGCTTGGCCAGTGATGCGGGAATACAAAGCGGAGTTGGTCAAGGCGTTCAGGGAACCGCCCGTCCACATGGGCTATGGCACGCCGGACGCCGTACTTGGACAGTGCTATGACCGGCCGGGGTTGGACGTGAAGCTGCCGCGTTTGCTTGCCGGGGCTGAACGAGCCGCCGCGGGCGATCCGGTGATTGTTAAGCGGCTGAAACGCGAAGGCGATTACGTGAGGATGAATTGGGTGGCCGAGCATAAAAAATATCTTGAGAAAAAGGGGAAAGAGATTCGCGTACTGAAAACAAATCGGCCGATCGCGATTGACGGCAACCTTGAAGAGACCGTATGGCGGGAAACGCCATTCGTCTCCGAGTTTATGCTGGCCGACGGCAAACGCATGGCTTCGGCGCAAACGTTCGTGCGGATGCGCTATGAGGCCGATGCGATCTATTTGGCCATAGAGGCGATGGAGCCTATGCCCAAAGCGATGAAGGAGACGGGCAACATATGGTCCGGGAACCATGTGGAAGTATTCCTGCAACATCTTGCCATGGAAGACCGCTACTACCAGCTGGCCATCGACCGCAACGGGAAATCCTGCCAAGCCATGGCGACCAGCGGGAGCAGTTGCGACCGGAGCTTTGATGCCAAACCCGACTTCAAGACAAAGATGCTGCCGGACCGGTGGGTCGCCGAGATCCGGGTGCCGACCTTCTTCCTGAAGCGTCGGATTCAAGACGGCGATGTGTGGCGGATCAACATTGCGCGCGTCCGCTCCATGGCGGATGAAAAAAACAATGAGAACAGCTCGTGGAGCGGCGGGATATTCCACGGCTCTGTGCTCCACCGCACAGTGGCTTTCGGGGATGCCGGGGCAATTGTCAAAAACGGGGACTTCGAGGAAGCGGGGGTTCAGCCGAGAAAAACCGGTGCTGGGAAGAAATGGGAATATGCCGGTGGCCAGGCGCCTCTTGGCTGGGCATTCAATCCCAACAACGTGGGCCGTGCCGAACTCCGGGAGGACGGCGCGGCCACCGGGAAGCGGTTCATACGCATACAGGGAACCGATGCCTTTGTCGAGCAAGCGCTCAATTTGCCGGATGGCTCACATGATCTCAAAGTGCGGCTGCGGGTGAAAGGCAAGGGCAAACTTCTTGTGCGACTCCGCCTCGCTGACGGCTCGTATGCGCCGGTTTTATCGGAAAACGCGGATTCGGCCGAATGGAAGCTGTTGGCCGCATCCGTTCCTTGCATGAAAAACGGACGCATGGTTTTGGCTTTCCGAATCAGCGGCGAGATCGATTTGGACGATGTCACCCTTTACCGCGAAGAGCCGGAAAACATGCCCGAAGCCCAGAAACATCCGGCCCGGTGATCAAAACGGCGAATGGACAATGAGTCATGGTTTTGATATTAATAAACTGCTGAATGAGAGTGGTGCAACGATTTTCGGCATTTCCATTCCCTATGGCTTCCGGCGTGTGAAACACCTGTGAAAGGGCACGGCATGAATCGTCGTGAAGGGTTCCAAACGGAACAGCGCAGCATTTCTGAGAAAAAAAACCTCAAAAAGGAGCGGGGAGGAAGGGAATGAAAGCTGTGTCATGGATTAGGCGGTTCCGAGGCTGTTATTCCCGGTGGGGGCGGCGGGCGTAGCGCGGTTTGGCGCGTCCGCGATTTTTTTGACTCAACCGTCTCCAAAAAAAAACGAGGGTTTTCCCCACACGAAGTTGCGAAGGGAGATTCAAGGACGAGGTGTTGTGTCGTCTTCGTTCTCTATACTGTAAAAACCTTTGTGCCTTTGTGTGTGATGCAATTGGGTCGCGGGCTGTGCTCGCATTTGAATGGCATGTCACCATAAAACGGAGGCAAAAACATGAAGATCCGTCATTTTCTGTCCGCGTTTTTCGCCGCGGCAGCGGGTTCTATCGCGATCGTTGCCGAAGCGGTAGTCATCCTGCCGGACGGATACACGAAGCTCGACTACGTGACGATTCCGATCACCTCTGCCATGCCCAAGGATGCGGTGGTGCTGACCAACGTCCTCTGGAAGGACGTCCGTTCGATCCGGGTCGTCTACTCGACGACGAACGCCACCGCCTCGAGCGGGCACATGCTCTTCTCCGCCGCGACGTCCCTTACGGCCGCGAGCAGCAGCACGCCGTGGTTCGCGCTTTCCGGCACGAAGGCGAGCGGCTCCACTCTCACTCTCACTTCGGGCGGCTGTAGTGGAACGCTGGTCAAGACACCCGGCGACGTGTACAACCGCGACGGCACGGTGCACGAGCTCACGATCAACATCTCCGCCGGAAGCGCCTCAACTAACTCCAACTACTATTTCCAGTTCGGCGGCGGGTGGAGCGACGTTGCCTGGAATGGTACGACCGAATGGTACGAGTTGAAGATCACCAACGAAGTCGGCACGGTCGTCGCGCACCTGTATCCCTGCAAACGCGTTTCTGACGGGGTCATCGGTTTCTACGACATCGAAGGCGATGGCGACGCCGCGTTCCACACGAAGTTTCTTTCCTCCTGGGCGGATTTCATCGCCGGCCCCGCCTCCGGCATCCCGAGCGGCACGATCGACGTGCTCGGCTCCCCCGCCAATTACGGCACGGTCTCGCCAGCGTACGGCAACGCCGCGCTCGACCCGAGCGGAACGACGACATTTTCCGTGTCCAATACCGTGTTCAGCGACGGCAATACGGCAGTGGAGCTCGGGACCGGCCACCGCATTTTTCTCGAGAAATGCGAGATTTATAGGGACAACGAACTCATTCTTTCCACTGCGACGAATCTTTTTAATTTGACGAACCCCACGATTTATGAATCCCTCACCGCGACGTGGAGCTTCACCAACGAAGAGTGGCGCACGACCGCGTCGGGCGGGGAGCACGGCACCGTCGCCTTCGGCTCTGCCGCGGCGGCGGCGACTGCGGAGGCTTGGACCACAAGCGGCGAGACCGTCACCCTCACGACGACGCCGGCGGCCGGATGGAAATTCAGCGAATGGACGGGTGACATCGCCGGCATTGACGTCTTTTCCGCGTGCATCACCTTTCAGGCGACCGCCGCGCGCAATTTCACCGCGACCTGGATTGTCAGTGAAGCGCACGACCCGACGACGTTCGTCTGGACCGGAGGGGTCAACGACGATTGGAACGAGCCGTCCAACTGGGACCGGGACAGCGGCCTTCCGGAGGACGGCGACACCGTGATCATCACGCCCGATTCCGCTCAAACCGTCAACATCAAGGGTGTCACGGCGCAGCTCGCGAAGCTCATCATCAGCAACACGGCGTCCGCGACGACAACGCTCGTCATGTCCAACTGGCTTTCAAAGATCAAGGCGGACGACGTCGTAATCGGGAGGGGTGGCGTCGTCACCTGCGCGGGACCGTTCACGGACGCGGAGATGTCTAACCGCGTGTACGTAACCTGCTCCACGCTGTGCATCGAGAGCAACGGCGCCATCAACGTGGACGGCAAGGGATGGGCAGGCGGGGCGGGCGGCTATGGCTACGGATATGGGTCCGGGCGGGGGCGGAAAAAAGAGCGGGCTTGCCGCGAACTATTTTTATGGGGGAAGTTACGGGGGTTCGGGCAGGCTTGGTGAAGGGTTGACGGACGGCGCCAGCCTGGTCGGGCTACCCCGCTTTTACTTTCTCGCGACCAACACCTACGGGTCCGCTGAGGCGCCATTGGATCCCGGGAGCGGCGGTAACGGCCCCAACCTGACCACTAGCGGCTATATGGGCGGCTCGGGCGGCGGCGCGGTGCGCATCATCGCGGACCAGATTGTCGTGAACGGCCTTATCAGCGCCAACGGGACGGTGCCGGTCGGCAGTTCCCATGGCAGCGGCGGTTCGGGCGGCGGCATCTACATCACCTGCTCCACGATCACCGGCACCAACGGCACCCTTTCGGCGAACGGTGCCCAGGGGCAGGCTTCAGGCGGCGGCGCCGGCGGCGGGCGCATTGCGGTGGCCTATGAGCCTGTGGCGCAGGGCGCGCTGCCCGTGCCTTCGGTCCGGTTTTCCGCGGCGCCGGGCAAGTCCGGCGGCGGAAACACCACGCTGTCCGGAGACATCGGGACGCTCTGGTTCCCGGACGCCTATTTCTTCTCGCCGACCAACCTGTTCACCGGGCAGTGGATGGCGCCTGCGCCGTCCGAGCTGGCCTTGGACGGGTGGACCGTGAGCAACGTCTGGGTCCGGCTGCCCGGGATCAACCTGACGGTCACGAACGCGCTGACCATCGCGGGAACGGACAACGAGCGGTACAAACTCGAATTTACGAATGCGGCCACAATCCAGTGCGGCCAGCTCCGGCTCAGCGGGGCGTCGCTCACGCTGGGTGGCGTGACCACGGAACGTTCGCCGACATACCGGAACCCTTTCCCCGCCGACGTGGCCGGGCCGACGCTGACGTGCGCGGGCGACCTGATCATGACCAACGCCGCCCGGTTTCATGTGTACGCCGGGCTGACCAATGCTGGCGCGCCGCCGTGGTGCGGCGTCAGGGTCGAGGTGGGGAACGATTTGCTGATCGCCACCAACTGCTGGGTCTACCCGGTTTCCCATCCCACGAACGGCGCGTCGCCGCTTTTCACTATGCGCAACCTGACGGTCGGGTGCGGCGGCGGGTTCAATGCCGACTGCTTCGGCTGTGCTGGCGGAATAGGGGATTCTTTGGCATATGGGGAAGGCGCGCCCACCGAAAAGAGCCACGGGGCCGGTTACGGCGGGACGGGGGGCGTTGGCTATCGAAGTGGAAGTCCGGGTTTGCCCTACGGGTCAGCCGCCGCGCCGACCGCGCCCGGAAGCGGGGCAAAATCCCCCCCTAGTCTCAATAACTATGGACCGTATGGGGGCGGGAGCGTTCAGATCCGGGCAGAAAAGAAGGTGAATTTTTATGGTGTCATCACCGCCAATGGCGGAAAAGGGCAGAGTAATTACGGCGGAGGGGCGTCCGGCGGCGGGATTTACATCACCTGCCACTCATTTATCGGGAACTCCAACGCATTGCTGCAGGCGAACGGAGGTGGCGGGCAGAATTATGGTGGGACCGCCTTATATGGCGGCGGCGGCGGTAGCGGTGGACGCATCGCGGTCTGGCGTGTCCGCGACTTTTCGGCCTCGGCCGTCTCCAACTCGGTGAGCGGAGGTCTGGGCGGGATTCCGAATAACGGACTTACCAACGCGGCGCCGGGCACGTTCATCATGGACTGGCTGCCGGCGGAAGGCACGCTCATACAGTTGCGGTGAGCGGATTGGATGTTGCTGTGTAGGAGAACAAAATGAAAACAACACTGCAAAGGCATCGGATAATCGGACGTGTGGTGATCGGTCTGAGCTTGGCTGCCGTGAACAGCGGCGCGGAAACCCTGACCTGGACGGCAGGGACGAACGACTGGCACGCGGTGCAGAACTGGACGAACTGGGCCGAGCCGGCGGCCACGCGCGTGCCGGCCGACGGCGACACTGCGGTCGTGACCAACGCCGGGGCGCGCGCTCTGCTGTCGCAGTCGTCGGCGTACCTCGGCGCGCTGGTGATCAGCAATGCGGCGGTGTCGTGCTCCAACTGGGTCACGACGCTCTATGCCACCAATCTGACGATCCTGAAAGGAGGCTTCCTGACCTGCGAGGGACCCTTCACCAACAACGTCATGTCCAACCGCGTGTGCGTGACCTGCTCCACGCTGCGCATCGAGACCAACGGCGCCATCAACGTGGACGGCAAGGGCTATGCCGGCGGGGCCTACGCTTATGGCGACGGATATGGTCCGGGCGGGGGCGGGAAAAAGAGCGGGTCTGGCGCGAACTATTTTTACGGGGGAAGTTACGGCGGTTCCGGCAGGCTTGGTGCGGGGGTGGACGGCAGCCTGGTTGGGCTAACCCGCATTTACTTCCTCGCGACCAACACGTACGGTTCCGCCGAGGCACCAATGGATCCGGGGGGCGGCGGCAACGGCCCCAACCAGCCCGGTAGCGGCTATATGGGGCGCTCAG
>JAQVSS010000343.1 GCA_028700415.1 Kiritimatiellia bacterium | reverse complement strand
GAACGCCCAACGCCCAACTTCGAAGTTCTGAGTTCGACGTTCGGTGTTCGTGTCCATCACTCGGGCTGGTAGAACCAATACCCGAACGCGGCATGGTCGCCGTAAACCGTCAGACGGATCACTTCCTGGCACACACTCTCAGCCGGCAAGGTGAACGACACTTCGCTAAACGCCGGCGTTGCGGCCGGTTCCAGCAGCGGCAGCCCGAACACCCCGGCCTCCACCCCATCCACATGAACCCGCAACTTCAGGGGGGAAACGAACGTGAACGTCTGCCGGTTGATCCGGTTCCCCGTGCGGACGTCTGTTTCAACTTTCGCCGCCGTGCGCAGAACCACCCGCACCGGCCGGTGCGGCGTCAGGCGAAGGGTCATGCTCTCCCACCCCACCACCGCGCGGCCGACATCAAACAGCCGGTTCGTCTCCGCCAGCGCGAACGGCTCATATTCCGTTCCGTGAAAACGGCTGCCCGTCTCATAGGCGCACCGCTTCTCATCCTCGGGATACCCCACGTCACAACGTTCCACCCGTCGCCATCCGTTCGTCAGACCGGCGTCCACGGGGGAAAGCGACCGGTCCAGAACCTCCCACGACGCAGGGCGGAACTGAGCCTCATCCGCCCCCAACGTCACCGCAGGTCCGCACAAACTGTCGATCTTCGCCCCGGCAAAAACCGCCTGCGCCGAAGGGAGTTCCCAGTAGTCGAACCGTAAAGAGGGCTCCCTTTTCAGCCGATCCAGATTCATCACAAGATCGGGGGTCATCAGATCAGGGGAATACAGGCCGGACAAATGGACGAACCGGCGGCCGGGCATCGCGTAAGCGAGATTGCACGCAATCCCGCCCACCCGCGCGCCTTCCGGGAGCGAGGCGTGCGCCGACTTGGCAAAATCGTAAGACTGCTGTGACACCAGGCCGTTCGCATAATAGGTCGACACCAGCCAGGCCGCACCCAGAGCCTGAAACGCCGCTGCTGCCAGAAAGGGGAACAACCGGCAGGCGGCAGGCGGGAACTTCCGCCCCACCCAAACCGCGCCCCCAGCCATGTAAACCAGCCACACCGGCAAGAGCCAAGCCAAATACCGGTCCACGTTCGTGTTCTGCCACCCGCTCGACGCCACCACGCCCACACCCGCCGCACACGCCAACAGCCACCACACCTCTTTCCACACGCCCTCCCGCCGCCAAGGGCGCACCATCACGCCGACCCACGCGAACAGCGCGCCCAACACCGGCAGAAAGAAAATGTCTCGAGGCAGCGTTCCCGGAACCCCCAGAAAAAGCTCCTTGCCCATCCGCACCGCATCCCCCAACGCAAACTGAAGAGCCGGAAAAAAGTCGTACTGCTTGAAATAACCCTTGTGGAGAACCGACTGGAACTGCGCGCTCCCCGTCAGCCAGAAGTTGAAGCCAAACACCGCCGCCGCGGAAACCACCGCCCCAAACGCCGTCAACCACTCCACGCTCGTCACCCGCTGCCGCAACGCGCCCTGCCTGACCGCCATCGCGGCCGCAAAAAACACCGCAAGGACAGCGCCTTCGGGGCGGCACCACGGCGACGCAATCAGCAGGGCCGCAAACCACCCCGCCCGCCCCGTCAGCAGCGTCATGAAAATCCCCGAGCTGATTGCCATGAAGAAACCGACGTCCGATTGGGACAGCGCGCCGTATGCGGGGTGCCCGCTCAACACAAGCAACGCACACGCCGCGAGACGCACACGCGGCGACGTGACGAGACATCCGACAATGATCCCCCAATTCGCCAGAAAGATCAGATAGAAAACCGCGTTCAGGACAAACCCGGCCGTGACCAACGCGTCGCCCGTCGCCCCGGCTTTGTACAGGGCGCCCAACACAAAAGGATACAGGTGCGTGGTGCTTCCGGTCGAGGGCTTGTCGCCCGGCGTGTAGACGAACGGCATCCCCTCCGCCACCTGCCGCGCGGACTGGCAATACAAAAGCGTGTCGGGCTGGGGTATCGCGAGATGTTTTCCCGGGGCGGCTAAAGACCCGGCAAAATAATAGGCGGCAACCTGTATGAGGCCGCAAGCCAGCATGACTTTGATGTGAGCGCTCTTCTGAAACAATAGGCCGCGGTTCATATTTTTCATTCTTTTTATTGCCGGTACGAGTCCGCGATGATGCGCGCGTCAGGCGTGTAGGTGTCGGGCAAACCCGAGATGCGGTTCATGTACGAGACAAGCTGATTGACGCGGCCCACGCTCTCTTCCGCCATCTTCAAGAGTTCGCGCTGCGAGGGGGTCAGGGTGCCCGTGCGCTCCGACTTGAGCATTCCGATCACACCGGTCGAGACGGTCAGCGGCTGCACGATCTCCTGGTTGAGTTCCGCATACCGCTGCACCAGCTCGCCGCGCGTGAGTTTCAGCCCGATGCCCCTCCGCCTCGCGGCGGACTCGATACTGGCGATCGTCTGCCGGTCATCATCCACCTGATTCGCCAACGTCGCGATATGGTGTTCCGAATCAACCGTCATCGCGGCCAACACAGTACGGATCTGCTCCAGCGCGGCAATGACCGCCTGATGCTGCGTGCTGGGAACCCGCCCTTCATTGCTCTCCAGCAAGGCGGCGGTCTCACGCAACAGCGAGGCCAGGGACGAAACCCGGCGTTTCCGCTCCTCCCCCGCACCGTTCCCGCTTGGCGTCTCCTCGGCTTCCTCTTCGGGCTCCAAGGCCGCCGAAAGATCCAGCACGCCTACCCCTCCTGTACCCGCCAGCGGCGACCGCCGCAGCGGCGGCACCGCCGCAGGCGCGGGGGAAGGCGCCTGCCCCATGGGCCCGGGCGGCTGCTGCTCGGGCGGCGTGTCCCCCGACACACGCTGAAAAGCCACCGTCACCACCTGCACGCTCCGCAGATTCGCCTTCTTCACCGCGCCCTCGAACCCCCCGTCCTGGGTCAAGGCGAAAGGCTGGGTCCCGAGCAGGGTCACGCACGTCAGAAATTCGTTCAAATCCGGGGGCGACAGAAAAACGAGCCCCCCGATCTTGTGCAGCGCCATGCGGTCCGCAAGGTTCTTGCCTGCCACCGCGCCAATGCCATCGCCTGACCCGTTGACCAGCAACTCTTTTTCGTTCAGCGCGATCTCCACCGGCCCGTAAGCCGCGATGGTCTGCGCCAATTCAGCATAGACGCTGCGGGCGGCGCTCTGGGTCACCTTGTGAGAAGGACCATAAACGCCCGACTGACTGATCAACAGCCCGAGCGCTCGGATCAGCAATACCGCATCTTTTTGTGGAATTTTCACATACGTCATCTGCGCATCAATCCTTATTCCGTAAATCCTAACGCGGGCGAAGCCCGCAACCCAATACAATCTCTCACAGAGGCACAGAGTGCACAGAGTTTATTGAACACCTCTGTGGACTCCGTGCCTCTGTGAGAAACAAACAACGTGTTTTTTATCGCTCTTGTTGCGTTGTAAGGCACTAACTTGTCATAGCTGTACTGAAACAGCATGTGGATGAGCCCGAATGTTGGCATATTGGAGACCCGAAACTCAAGCCTTTCTTATATTCTCCGCCCATTCACTATTCACGCGCGCTCAATGCCATGCGGTGATCACCACGTTGTCCGTCACCTCTTGATCGGGCGGCAGACTGAATCCCTGCCCGTCCCCGGCGTAAAGATCCGCCGTCCCAGTACCTTTAATGGTCTGTCCTACAATGAGGGGCCCATAAAGTTCGGCATGGCCTGTAACCTGAAGGCTCGAATTGGGAAGAAGCACCGCACCGTGGATTTCTGTCCACGCGGAGAACTTCACATCGCTCGGACTCAGCACGATGAGCGCCGGGTAGTCGTTCGCCGCCGTCAGGGTCAGATGCGAGTAGGTTGCACTGAAATCGCCTTCAAATATAAAACATCCGGTTCCCCCACCGCGCCAACCCGCACCCGAACCCGTACAATAAGCCACACCGCCCGGCGGGGAAACGGGGATATCAGACGCATCGTCATAAACAGCCCCGTTCTGCACGGCATGATCGATTAGGGACTGGACCGCGGCGGCGAGCGCCGCCGGAAAGATCTCTTGCGCCGGCTGATTGGGGACCAGTGTAACATTGGCTGGCATTTTGTGCCAACTGATCGACTTGGCGCCCGCGATGATCATGGCCTCAACATCACTGCTGCCTTTCAGGTCAATCGCGCCGTTAGAGAAGACCGTGGTGACATGCGCTCCAAAATTACCCGTTAGCGTCAGATCCCCGCCACTTATCAGATCATAGGTGAGCGAGAAATAATTGTCATCGTCGACGCCTTCAATTACTTTCGGACGGTTTTCGATGTCGGCCGACACCACCGCCCGACCGATCCCGCAAACCCCCTCGGACACCAGCCGCGCCCGCTGCACGCTGCCATCGTCCTGCAAATCCACCGCTCGGACGGTATAGACCCCGTCGCCGAACGTTGCCGACTCCGTGTAGTCTCTGACGCGGCTAAAGTTGTCTTTGACCGCATTGTACGCCTTGTTCAACCCCGACTCCGCAATCAGCCGGGCCTTGAGCATCTCCCGCGTAATTTGCGTAGCCCGCATCTGTTGCGTTGCGGAATACCCCAGCATGGCGCAGACGATCATCACGATGCTGATGACCCCCAGCACGACCAACACCGCCGAACCGTCTTGCCGTTTTTTCATATGCACATCCTTTCCAACGGGCAGGCACAGAGGCCTGCCCCTACTTGCCGCTGTT
>JAQVSS010000342.1 GCA_028700415.1 Kiritimatiellia bacterium | reverse complement strand
GGGCGCATCCCCGTTTCATTGACTAGGGTCAAGCGGCAGAAGCCCGCAAGAGGGAGCCGATTAAGATTAGGATAAAGATTACGATTATGATTATGAAGGTAACCGTCCCGTCTTAATTCTAATCGTACTCTTAATCGTAATCCTCATCCCAACTTAACGTTATCGGTCAATGGAACGGGGATGCACCCGGGGCCGGGCGGGTGCATGCTTGTTT
This sequence comes from Kiritimatiellia bacterium, assembly GCA_028700415.1. GTDB lineage: Bacteria > Verrucomicrobiota > Kiritimatiellia > RFP12 > UBA1067 > JALHET01. The sequence continues at coordinate 4,501 of JAQVSS010000342.1, read as the reverse complement.
CATTGACTGACACCTTCAAGTCGGGCTCAGAATTACGATTACGATTAAGATTAGGACGGAACGAGCATTTTCATAATCGTAATCTTTATCCTAATCTTAATCGGCTCCTTCTGGCGGACTTCCGCCGCCGGCCCCGAGTCAGTGAAAAGGGGATGCGCCGGGGCCGGGCCCGGACGGGCAAGGCGGTTCAAGGCGTCAAGGGCTGGCGTAGGCGCGGTCCCAGTCTTTCATCACCGGGTCGAAACCGTGCGCGGCGATCGACGCGGCGACTTCGCTCAGCGGACGCTGGTCAGCGACTTCGAACTGCGCCTCGGCCCGGGTCTTTTCCGTATATCCGCCGGGCGTGGTTTTTGCGCCCGCGGACATTTTGGTCACCGCAAGGCTCACCAGGTGTTCTCTGAATCCCGGCATTTCGCGCGTGGAGAGCGTCATGGTCACGTCCGGAAGTTGCGTGCGCAACGCGCACATGAGCTGCACGAGGTCGGCGTCCGACACCGGATGCGCCGCAGGCTCGCCGCCGTGGGCGGGCCTCATGCGCGGAAAAGAGATCGCCACCGACGAGCGCCAATACCGTTTCAGGAGGTAGTTGGCGTGCAGGCCCAGATAGAAGCCCTCTTCGCGCCAGTCGTTGATGCCCAAGAGCGAGCCCAGTCCGATGAACGTCATCCCGGCTTGGGCCGCGCGCTCGAAGGAGTCGAGCCGGTGCGCGTAGTCGCTTTTGGGGCCGGAGGGATGGTAGTGCGCGAAGACGGCGGGGTTGTACGTTTCCTGGAACATGGTCATCCCGTCCACGCCGGCTTCCGCCAACCGCTGATAGTCCGCCAGCGAGAGCGCGTAGATCTCGACCTGGATGGAGGCGAAACGGTGGCGGATGCGGCGCGTGAGTTCAGCGAAATAGGCGGGCGGCGTATTTTTCAGATCCTCGCCCGCGACGAGCAGGATGTGGCCGAAGCCCTGTTCGGCGAGGCAGTCCGCTTCGGCGACCGCCTCGTCGAGGGTCAGCGCGCGGCGCACCGTGTCTTTTGTGGTCCGGTTGAACCCGCAGTAGAGGCACCCGTTGCAACAGTAATTCGAAACGTAGAGCGGCGCGAAGAACTGGACGGCGTTTCCGAAACGCTGCCGCGTCCACTGCGCGGAAAGCTGGGCCAGCGGTTCGAGAAAAGGTTCGGCGGCGGGGGACACCAGCGCCGCCAGATGATGGGGGTCGTAGTGCCCCGCGGCGCCGAAGGCTGCGCGCGCGTCACTGGCGGTGCGGGAGTGGATGAGCGTCTGAACGCGGGCCGGCGGCCACGCGGCCAACAGGTCATGGAAATGATTTGAAGGGGACATGTTGAAAAGGGTTGGAGACGGGTTAGGGGGTGGGCGCGGCGGGATCCGCATCCGGTGTCGCGGCTTTCTTTTCGAAACGCACGCACAGGTCCGTGGCTTCGGTCTCTTTGTTCGAGAGGCCGCAACGCTGGCTGAAAGGGTTCAGGACGAAGTGGCGGCACCACCCGCAACTCCGCTGGCGCTCGTCGTCGCTGAAGACGGATGGCGGGCGCGGTTTGTCGGCGGCGGTGAAGACGCCCGGGCGCGGCTGGTCCTGCACGAAAGGGGTCTCCGCCGCTGACGCGTAACGCGCCCCGCAACCGGTGCAGAGAAAAACCTCGCCGGTTTTTTTGAAGCCCTCATAAACGGGTTCGGCCCGGGCAAGGGTGATCTTGCCGCACGCCGAACACCGGATTTCCATGGGTTGGTTTGTCATACGGGAACCCAGATGCGGGGAGAAACGATGCCGGCGGCCACGCGGCCGTGCGTTCGGCAGGAGTCTCCGTTGTGAAAGGGAAGAGATTGTAACGCGCGCCGGATAAGAAACAAGACGGAAAAGCGAAGCCCGAAAATGAGCGGGGGCGCGTAAGGTTTTTTTTGCCGCGCGAAAAAAAACGGGCGCGCGATTTTTTTCTTGTCACGCGACGACGGGAAAGGCATTGCGGAATCAACCCATAAAAAGGCCGTTTTTACTGGGGTTTCGCGATTTTTTTGCCGCGAGGGCGCCAGCGTTCACGCCGCGCTGATTTTTTCGTCCGCATTTTTTCTTCTTTTTTTTTAAAACTGTTCTTGCAATTTTCAAAGCAGCGATTACAGTATCGTCAAAACAACATTTTGCTGCATTGTTTTTGTGGTGCGGCAAGTGCTGTTTGGAAAGTTCACCACAAACGAAAGGACAACGCAATGGCCACAGCAAAGAAGGCTGCTCCTGCCAAGAAGGCAGCTCCTGCCAAGAAGGCTGCAAAGAAGCCTGCGAAGAAGGCGGTGAAAAAGGCTCCCGCGAAGAAAGCCGCCGCCAAGAAGCCTGCGAAGAAGGCGAAGAAGTAAGGCTTGTCGCCTAAAAGAAATAGCACTCCTGCGGCTTGGGCTGCAGGAGTGCTTTTTTTATCTCTGGCCGGCTTGCGTCTTTCTACTGGTCCCGGTAGACCGCTTTCTTGCGGCCCTTTTCGATCGCGCCGATGATGACGGGCGACTGGCGCTGGGCCTTCAGCACGTTCAGGGCGGCGGCGGCGTCTTTACGCCGGACGATGATGACAAACCCGATGCCCATGTTGAAGACGCGGTACATTTCGTCGTGGTCGACCCTGCCCTGGCGCTCGATGAACGTGAAGACCGTGGGGGGCTGCCAACTGTTGCGGTTGATGACCGCGTTACATGTCGGGGGGAGCACGCGCGGGATGTTGTCCACGAAACCGCCGCCGGTGATGTGCGCCATTCCGCGTATCGGGATTTTGGCCATGAGCGCGGTGACGGGCTTGAGGAAACTGCGGTGGACGGACAGGAGGGTGTCCGTGACCGTCATGCGGGTGCCCGGGATGAGATCCTGCGGGGTGAAGCCGCACTGGTCGAGAATCACCTTGCGCGCCAGGGAAAAGCCATTGGTTTGAAGGCCGCCGGAAGGCAGGCCGATGATCACGTCACCGGCCCGGATGCCCGCGCCTGTGATCAGTTTCTTTTTTTCGACCACCCCGACGATCGTGCCCACCAGATCATATTCGCCCAGCGGATAGAGACCGGGCATCTCGGCGGTCTCGCCGCCGAGCAGCGCGCAGCCGTTTTCCTTGCAGGCTTTGCAGAGCCCAGAGACCACATCCGTGAAAATGGCGGTGTCGAACCGTGCGGTACCGATATAATCCATGAAGAAAAGGGGTTTGGCGCCCTGCACGAGGATATCGTTGACGCAATGGTTCACAATGTCCTGGCCGACGGTGTCGTGTTTTTTTGCCAGCGCGGCGACTTTCAGTTTGGTGCCGACCCCGTCGGTGCTCGCCACAAGCAGACATTCCTTGCCAGGCGCGTGGAAAAGCCCCCCGAAACTCCCGATGCCGCCGACGACCCCTTTTGTGGTGGTGGCGGCGACCATCTTCTTGATGATCTCGATGCCAGACATTTTTGAATCAATATCCACTCCGGCCTGTGCGTAAGCAGACATTTTCTGTATATGGGCTGGCTGTTTCATCATCCGCGTGCCTCCCGGTCAATTGACAATTCAAGAAACGCCGTAAATTAGCATGTTTGCAATGTGAGTTCCAGCCAAAACGAGCATAACGCTGTGTTTTGTCAAAAGAACAGTCCCGAGAGATACGCATGTTTATTTCCCGCTGTTATAATTATGTTATTTTGTGTCTAGCCTGACGGCCAGGACGGCGTTTGAAAAGACGATCGCGTCGGTGAAGAAATGCACCTGCCATTCGGAATGGTCGAGTTTACGGAACTCGAGGTCCAGCCCGAGGGGGTCGCTCCGTTTGATGGCGTTTCGCCCCAGGAACCGGTGTCGCGGCGCTTCGGTCAGGGCCGCGACCTCAAGGCGGCGGTCGACGGCGAACCAGGTGTAACGTTCGGCCAGTTGGCGCGGCAGCCCGATGTAATAACGCGTGGGCATGGCCAGCGGACGGTACAGCGCGGCGTCCGTCAGCCACACCCCCTTATAACAGTAGGAGAGATATGGGAAGTCGGCGCGGATGAGGGGGGGCTTGTACCAGATGAAGGCGGCGATGCCGATGACCGCGATGGCCAAGGCGGCCTTGAGCAGGTCGGGTGTCAGCCGGTGCCAGCGGCTTTTGGGTGCGGCAGAAGATGGAGGCTGCCTTACCGGGTCTTGAACGGGCTTTTCGGGCAGGGGTGGGTTGGCGGGTTCTGCCGTGCTTGCCCGCGCGGGCGCGGTCGGCTGGGCGGCAGACGCGGAAACAACCGCGGCGGGCACCGGTTTTGCGGCTCTCTCCCTGCCTTGTTTTGTTTTGCTTTTTCCCATTGGCACGTCTAGTTATAAACGGGGACGGCTTTTGAGAAAAGAGAATTTTGGAATTTTGTTGAGGCGGGGACGGCGGTTCACAGTTTGAGCAGTTGCCGCGCCTGCTCGAAGGCGGGGGCGAGGTCTATCTTCCGGCACGCGTGCCCAAGGGAGCCGTCGAAAACATGGACGGAGCCGTCGGCCTCAAGGTCGCGGATGAAACGGGCGAATTTGGACGAGGCG
>JAQVSS010000341.1 GCA_028700415.1 Kiritimatiellia bacterium | reverse complement strand
CCGGTCTGACGCCATAATTCGGCATTTTTTGAGTTGATCAGGATGTCGAGCTTGCCGTCGCCGTCCCAGTCCACAACGCAGAGCTTGCGCCGGCCGCTCCCGCCCGCCCGCCGTGCGTTGAACCGCAGCGCCTCGCCCTTCTCGTTACGGAAAATGCGCCGCGGGTGCAGCAGCACCCTCCTGCCGTCCCGCTCCGCCCGCTCGAAAAACGCCAGGTATCCCTCATGATCCAGCATCACCAGATCAACCAGACCGTCCCTGTTCCAGTCCGCCGCCGCCGGCGTGGTGCGCCACTGCGTCAACAGCGCCTTGCCTTCGGGACGCATCCAGCCCCACGCGAGCGCCGGCTGCGCTCCCTCCCATTCGACCTCTACCGGCAGCGCCGCCGCGAGCTTCGGCGCGCTCCGCGTTCCGACATTGCGATACCACTCCACCTTGCCCCAAATCGAATTGACCAGCAGATCCGGCAGCCCGTCGCCGTCCCAGTCCGCCACGCCGAGCGTAGTGTAGCCCCACTTGGCCTCGGCTGGCCCCTGGATGCTGCCGTTCTGACCGGCCATGATGCGGATGATCTTGCCGTCCGCCTCCAGCAGACAAGGCTCCGCCCAACGCGGCTGCGCCACGCCGGGCCCGCTCAGGTTCTCGATGAACGCGATATATCCCGCCGTGTTGCCGCAGACGAAATCCCAGTCCCCGTCGCCGTCCCAGTCCACTCCGGCCGGCGTGACCAGCGCGCCGAACTTGACGTCCGCCGCCTCTTGCCGGAAATAAAGAGGCGCGCAAAACACCGGAGCGCGGCGGCTGTCCAGCCGCCCCGTGTTCTCGATGAAAGCCACACGCCCGTCCTCGTCGCCGCAGATCAGGTCGAGATCGCCGTCGCCGTCCCAGTCGATCGCCGTCGGTGTGATCATCTGCAAGTCCATCACCAGCGGCTCGTTATCTTTGCCGTGTACCCGCCGCCCCGCCGCGTAACGCGGCGCGGTCCGCGTGCCGACATTCTGAAAATAAGTGAAGCCGTCCAGAAACTCGCCGCACAGGATGTCCAGATCGCCGTCGCCGTCCCAGTCCGCCACGTTCGGCGAGGGCGAGCCGAAAACCTCAAGCGGCTTGCCGTCCGCCTCGATCCGCACCGGCTCGGCATATTGCGGCTGCGCCGTCGTGCCCTTGTTGCGCACCACATAAACGAAACCGCGCAGCGGCCCGTTCTTCCAAACGCCAGCCGCATCGTAGGCATTGTCCCAGCCGTACTCCGTCCAGTCGCCCACACCGATCACCAGATCCTGCGCCCCGTCACCGTCAAAGTCCGCATAACGCCACATGTTGGCGCGCACTCGGTTAGGGTGTACGTTAGCCGCCACCCCTTCAATCTTCACGCCTGCCGCCACGCCCTTAGTCACAAACTCAGGATGCGCCGTCCCCGGCGTCAGCACCTGCGGCACGCCGTGTACGTAGCTGACCTGCACGTTGTGAGGTGCTCCGCTGATCCGCCGCCCTGCCTTAAAAACCGGCGTCTTGGCGCCGCTGTCCAACCCCGGCAGCCACCAGCGCGGGGACGTGCGTCCTGTGGCGTTCTCAAAAAAGTATAAACCGTTGTGCGGCTTGTCCGGACAAGCCACCGCAAGATCAATATCGCCGTCGCCGTCAAAGTCCATCGGCAGCGGCCACGCCCAGAGCCCCACGCCCAGATCGACCTCCAGCCCCGGATTGTTGTACGGCAGACGCCGCAGCTCGCCGCTCTCCTGCCCGATCAGGCTCCCGACACACGCCACAGTCACACACGCCAGCACCATCTGCGTCATACCCTCATCCTTCCTTCCTTTTTTCTTACCTATAACTTGGCCGTTTTGTCACACTAAAGGTAGGGCGGTTTCCCCGAAACCGCCGCGGACGCCTCGGGGATGCGTCCCTACCTCACACACTCACACACCGAAGTTATCCTCTCGTTTTCGCCCGGAGCCCCGGGCGGCCGGCTTACCTCTTACTTCTCTGCCGCGCAACGCCGCCAGCGCGAACCCCGCCACGAAAATCACCGTAGTCCCCAACACGATCGAAAGATTCGTGTGGATCTTGACCGGCAGCGGCCACATTTTTTGCAGCAGGCACACCCATGCGATCACCAGCAGCCCCAGCGCCACGCCCAGCGCCGCCTCCGCGTTCCTCGCCTTTTTCGCGAAGTATCCCAACAGGAACAAGCCCAGCATACCGCCGCTGAAAACTGATGACATCGCCCACCACGCATCCAGCGCGCTCTTGACCCGCATCATCGCCAACGCGCACCCCACGCCCAGCGCCGCCAATGCCAGCGTGCCCCAGCGCAGCACCCGTAGCGACCGCGCATCATCCGCGTCACTGTCCGCATAACGCTTGTAGTAATCCTCCAGCAGGATTGTCGCGCCGCTGTTCAGACTCGTCGAGACCGTACTCATGCCCGCCGCGAAAACCGCCGCGATCAGCAGACCCGTCACGCCCGTCGGCAGCCCGCGCACGATGAAGAACGGAAAAATCTGATCCGGCCGCGCCGCCGCCTCCGGCGGCAGCAGACCCGGCCGCGCCTGATAATACGCGAAAAGCGCCGTGCCGATCGCGAAGAAGAGGAATGAGACCGGCACGTAAAGCAGAGACCCGAAGAGCGTAGAGCTCACCGCGTCGCGCCGGCTACGCGCCGTCATGTAGCGCTGGATGTAGTTCTGGTCGATGCCATAGTTCTGCAGGTTGATGAACACGCCGTAAACAAAGATCACCCAGAAGGTTTCGCTGCCCCAGTCCTTCAGACTCCAGCTCCCCAAGCTGAACTTGTCCGCCGCAGCCGCGATCTCCCAAGCCTGTCCCGGCCCGCCCGGCAATGAGAAAAGCAGCACCAAGAGACACAGCAAAGTCCCCGCGATAAGCACGATTCCCTGCACCGCGTCCGTCCAGATCACCGCCTGGATGCCGCCCATGGTTGAATACAGCAACACACCCGCGCCCGTCACCAGAATGATCGCAGGCACCGGCCACCCCAAAAGCGCGTTCATCGGCAGCGCCAGCAAATACATTATCGTGCCCATGCGCGCCACCTGCGTCACCAGATAGCAGAGCGAAGCGTAAACACGCGCCCAAGGCCCGAACCGTGTCTCAAGATAGCTGTACGCCGACACGCTGCCCAGACCCCGGTAGAGCGGAACAAAAAAACGTACCGCCATAAACGCCGCGACCGGGATCGTCAGACTGAACACGAAGGCGTTCCAGTTGCCCGTGTACGCCTTGGCAGGCAGACCCAGAAAGCTGATGCTGCTCACGAAAGTCGCGAAGATCGACATGCCCACCGCCCACGCGGGCAGCCGCCCCGCGCCGGATGTGAATGCCTCCGCCTGCCGCGAACCCTTGCGGAAATAGAAGGAGCACCCGAACAGGATCACCCCCGCCATGTACGCCGCAAAAACCAAAATGTCAACCAGCGCCAACCCCCGCATATCCCTCCCTATCAATCGCTACTCGCCAATCGCTACTCGCCACTCGCTAATCTAACGCTCTGCGTCTCCGCGCCTCTGCGTTAAAAACCCCTATCCATGCCACCCCATAAAACGTTCATGAAGTTTCATGTGTTTCATGGTCAACACTTGAGCAATGCCACTCATCAATCGCTACTCACTACTCACTCTTCACTACTCACTCTTCACTACTCACTACTCACTCTTCACTACTCACTCTTCACTACTCACTACTCACTCTTCACTCTTCACTACTCACTCTTCACTACTCACTCTTCACTACTCACTCTTCACTACTCACTCTTCACTACTCACTCTTCACTCTTCACTACTGCTTCACCTTCACGCCCAGCGCGATCAGCCGCTCGCGGATGATCGCCCGCTCCTCCTCGCGGAAGCGGCTGAACGGATCCGCCATGTAGTCGCCGCAGATGCCCATCAGATCCAGCGAGCATTTCACCCCCTTCAGGAAACTCGACATGTGCCGCCCCACCCCGTAAAGCGCGCCGCTCACCGTCATGACGCGCTCCTGTAGTTCCAGCACCCGCGCAACGTTTTTCGCGACCGCAGCCTCGTAAACGTCCACGAACAACCGCGGGAAAATATTCGCGCCGCCGCACACCCCGCCGTGCGCGCCCATCAGCACCACCTCGCCCAACGCCTCCTCCGGCCCCAGCAGCACCGCGAAATCCGCGCGATCGCGCAGTATGTGACGAACGGCGTTGAAATAAACGATGTTCGCCGAGCTGTCCTTGATCCCCACGATGTTCGCGTTCTCGGAAAGCGCCTTGACCGTGTAGGGGTCGATCATGACCTTGGTGTGCGACGGCATGTTGTACAGGAACAGCGGCAATGGCAGGCTGTCCGCCAGATGGTTGTAGTACTCCACCAGCTCCGGCTGACCCGGCGCGAAATAGTACGGCGGCGCGGCCACCGCCGCCACCGCGCCCGCCTCGGCCGCCGTCTCCGCCAGCCGCAAGCTCTCCGTGAACACCGTGTCGGTCACGCCCGTCAGCACCGGCACGCGCCCCTTCACAAGCTTGCAGACCCGCTTGACCAGCTCATGCCGCAGCCCGTAGCTGAGATCCGGCGCCTCGCCGGTCGTCCCCAGCAGAAAAAGGCCATGCACACCGCCGGTCAGAATATGCTCCACCAGCCGCTCCAGACCTTTAACGTCCAGCTTGTCATTCTCCAACAGCGGGGTGACCATCGGCGGCACCACCCCTCTCAACGGTTTCGGCAACATTT
>JAQVSS010000340.1 GCA_028700415.1 Kiritimatiellia bacterium | reverse complement strand
GCGGACAACATGGACAGGACCGAACAGAAAAAGAGCCCCCATCCCCCTTTACCCCACATAATTCCTCCGCTTAACGGATTACATACTCTTTAAAATAAAGGTTGAGATCATACCCTAACACGCACGCTCCGATCAAGCCCTGAAACCCGGGGGGAAAAAGGCAGGCAGGGCCGCGGCGCGGCCCGCAGCCATCGGGCGTCTACCGTTTCCCCGCCTTCTTATCGTTGGCCGCCCGGCCGATCGCGAGAATCTTTGCGACCTTGGCCTCTGTCAGTTCGTACCCTTTTAGACCGGGAAAGCCTTCCCAAATGACGGTACGGTGCTGCGGCTCGAGGATGATGACGTGTGGCCACCCCCAGACCCCGAAGCAGGCCTCGTACGCGCCCTGTCCCTCGGTGGTGGGGATCGTCCCCTCCGCCTGGTCCGGCCCGCCCTCCACACGTTGAGCGTTGGACGTTGGGCGTTGAGCGTTGGGCGTTCCGGCGTCAGCGCGCGGCCGGTCCAAGGCCAGATAGTACTCTTTTTTGGGGCCTTTGTTGGTCAGGACTTTCTCTTCCGGTTCGCCCGTGAGACCGATCACGACCAGCTCGTCCCCGTATTTTTTGTGCAGCGTGTTCATCAGCGGGGTCATCCGTTTGCAGGCGCCGCACCACGTCCGCCAGAACTCGATGACCAGAAACTTACCCTCCATCTCCGGTTTTCCGGAAAGCCATTTTTGGACGTCCAGAGGGGGCGCATCGGTGAACGCGCGGCTGGCCGCCCACAGCTGTTTCCCGCCGGCCGGAGCGGCGGGCGGCGTGGCCGCCGTGCAGACGCCGTTCGGGTCGCACGCCGGAGAGCCGGCCTGTTCCGCAGCCGACAGGCACGTCACGGAAAACACGCAGGGCAGAATGCCGAGCATCACGGTGAGCGGGTAAAACATCTTCAGTCTCCTTCTTCTCAAGTACGATGGCATTTTTATGCGTAAGAACACATGAATCATAGCCCCCAGCAATGGCAGCCCGCGTGTACTCCAGCTTCACCGCCTTGATCGTGGCGTTCGTCTGCGCCTTGCGGATTGCCTTCGAGTCCGTAATCATCCATGCTAACTGTCTGGCACGCCGCTTCAAACTACAGTTCGTCCTGACCCTTTCGGGTAGCACTGCGAACGCTACTTCTGTTCGATACCCCCCAGCTCGCGGAGCAGGCGCAACGCCTCTTCGCACGTAACGCCCAACCGCGTTTCCATCTCTTCGCCGTCCAGTGCTTCGAACGCCTCATTGAGCGCGTTGTTCAGAAGCGCCACTTCGCTCCACGTGAACTCCAGCGCGATGCGCCCGTCCCGATTGGATAACACCGTCATATGCGTTCACCTCAACGCTTCAAAATAGCGCCGACCACGGTCTGGCTTGAACGCCGTACCACCGTCGGCCGTATTAGGATCGACAATCACCACCGTGCCGGACTTCCCGTCCCAGTACGCCGTTCGACCACGCAACAACGACCGCGTGTTAGATGGGCCGGCGCTCCGAACAACCTGCTCGATGTGCGCCGCAAGCTGGTCTCGGCTTGAAAAGCCGAACTGGGCCGCGTGTTTGGCGAAAGCGTGTCCGTTCGCGATACGCTGGCCGACGGAACGTGTCTGTATGGCCGGTGGAGCGGTAGAACGAGCCGCCGGCTGATTCGCGGCCGCTTGCGGCTGCTGGCAGAGCTCGCGGAGCTCCCGCATTCTTTTTTGATACGATACCCCCAGCGCACTGTTCCTGAACGCCGCGCTCAGCGCAATCGACTGCTTCTGGAACCATGTCGTCCCCCGGGCAACAACGGCGTTCGCCGACGTGTACGACACCTCATTGCGGTGCATATACCCGAACGAACCCACTCCAAGAAGAAGAGCAGCCGAAAGGATAAACAGGAATTTCCTCATCGTGTGTCCATCATAACAAGAAGCGGGAAACAGCTTTTACCCGTAGAGAGGACCGAAGTTCTTGCATGCGCGGAAGTCGGCGCCGATGGGATCATCGATGCCGAACAGTCCCCACACGTGCGGGCGGAACGCCTGCTCTTCCGGCACGTTGGACATCGCCACCGGGATGCGAAGCATCGCCGCAAGCGTGATCAGGTCCGCGCCGATGTGGCCGTAGCTGATTGCGCCGTGGTTCGCGGCCCAGTTGTTCATCACGCTGTAGACGTCGCGGAACGCGCCCTTGCCGGTCAGGCGCGGCACGAACCACGTGCAGGGCCAGGTCGGGTCGGTGCGGGCCATCAGCGTCTCGGTGACGCCTTCCGGCAGGTCGGTGGACCAGCCTTCGGCGATCTGAAGCACCGGGCCTTGGCCTTTGACGCGGCTGATGCGCGTCATGGTCAGCGGCATGCCGCCCTCGGAAAGGAAGCTGGAGGAGTACCCTCCGCCGCGGAAGTATTCGACGTTGGCCGGTTCCCACTTCGTGGCTTTAAGGCAGGCGGCGGCATCTTTCTGCGTGATGTCCCAGAAGGGCTTCATGGCGGGCTGACCCTTCTCGCGCTGCTTGCCGCAGGCGTCCAGGCAGGCCGCGCCGGAGTTGAGCAGGTGGATGAAGCCGTTTTCGTTCAGGCCGGTCATCTCCTGGCCGGTGACGCGCTTGACCGCATCCGGGCTCCAATAGGTGCGCACGTCCGCGAAAATCTGCGCGCGGTTGGTGAGCAGGTACATGAGCAGCATGCAGACGCCGTTGAGCGAGTCGTTCTCGGTCGCCACGATATAGGGCGCGCGGACGCCGTTCCAGTCGAAGGAGCTGTTGAGGATCGCCTCCATGAAATCGCCGTTCGGCCAGTGGTCGGTCCACTGGCGTTGCCCCTGGAAGCCGGCGGCGATCGCGTTGCGGCCCACCGCCTCTTCCCCAAAGCCCTTCTTGAGCGCCGGGTTGCCAACCATCAGGTCGCGCATGATGAGCGTCATTTTGACGACGTATTCCCAGTCGGCATCCTTGGCGGCGCGGGACTTCTGCAAAGACGCCTTGTTCAGGTCCGGGCCTTCCTTGCAGAATTTCTTGGCCCACGCCCGGGCCGTCTCGTACTCGGCCTTGTCGTAGATGCCTTCGGCGATCCGGCGTTCGACCTCGCACATGTCGACATTCTCGGTGCGCAGGCCCAGATAGTCTTGGAAGAAGTCGGGATCCACGAACGAACCCGCGATGCCCATCGAGGAGGTGCCGACCGACAGATAGGATTTGCCGCGCATCATGGCGACGGCGAGGCCGCCCTTCACGAAGCGCAGGAGCTTCTCCTTCACATCCGCCGGCACCGAGGTGTCGGTGCGGTCCTGTACTTCGCGCCCGTAGATGCCGTAGGCCGGGAAGCCCTTTTGCGCGTATCCCGCGAGCATGGCGGCCAGATACACCGCGCCGGGGCGCTCGGTGCCGTTGAAGCCCCACACCGCCTTGGGCGTGTGCGGATTCGTGTCCATGGTCTCGGTGCCGTAGCACCAGCACGGCGTCACGGTCAAGGACACGCCGACATTCGCGCGCTCGAACTTCGCCGCGCAGGCCGCGGCCTCGGCGCACCCGCCGATGTTTCTATCGGCGATCACGCACTCCACGGGCGAACCGTCCGGATACTTCAGGTTTTCGGAGATCAGCTTGGCCGCGCTCTTGGCCATGTTCATAGTCTGGTCTTCCAGAGACTCGCGCACGCCGCGCCGCCGGCCGTCGATGATGGGGCGGATACCGACTTTGGGAAACCCGTTGCTGCACCAAATCGTCCTGCTCATAAAAGAACCTCCTTTGATGGCTGATCAGTCTATCAACCCAAAGGGTTTTAGGAAAGCGCAAGCTTTCCGCGCCCGCTACCGGGCGGCGAGCAGGGTGAAGGCGGTGGTGTAGAGCCGTCCTCCGACGCTTTCCCATTGATCCCGGCATCCTGCCTTGATCCGGGCGGTCATCTGCCGGCGCACGGCCTCAGCCTGAGCGCCCGCCCCCGCCGATTCGAAGGCCATGGCTTTGGCGTAATCGCGGTAACAGTCCGCCCCCTCGCCTGCCGCGGGGAGGGTGTGCAACGAACCCGCCACACGCCGCCCCAATTCGGGCAACCCTGGGAACGCCTTGCCGTCCGCGATCAGCGCATAAGCCGCCAGGGCGGCCAGACTGTCCGAACGTGCGGACGACGTGCGGTGATACGCCACGCTGCCGTCCTCGCGCGCGCTGCCGCGCAGCCAGCGCAGCCCTTTGCGCAAGGGGAGCTGCGCCTCCGCAAAACCCTGCCGGCCGGCGCAGGCCAACGCGCGCACCTGCCAAGCGGTCAGCGCCGTGTTGCCTTCAGACCGCGGCTCGTAGTCCCAGCCGCCCTCCACCGTCTGCCGCGCGCGGCTGAAGGCCACCGCCTGCTCCAGCGCCGGCTTGAGCGACGGTTGCCCGGGATAGTAGAGTGTGGCGAGGGCAAACGCGGCGAGCGCGTGGTTGTAGAGCTGCTCGCGGCCTTGACCGCCGAAAGAGCCGTCCGCCGTCTGCAGGGACGCCAGCGCGGCGCAGGCCCGCTGAAGCTGCGGCGCATAACGGCCGTCCGGCACGCGGGCGAGCGCCAGCGCGGCAAGCGCGGTGAGCGCGGGCCGGTAGGCCTCCGCGCCGCCGTATTTGGCCGGACTCCACGAGCCGTCCGGCTCTTGCGCCGCGGCAAGCCACGAAAGCCCGTCCGCAAGGGGCTCGCCGCACCTGTAGCCGTTCCGGTACACGGAGACGAGCGAAAGCGTAACCGCCAGCAGGGCGGCCGC
>JAQVSS010000339.1 GCA_028700415.1 Kiritimatiellia bacterium | reverse complement strand
CGCCTCGTTGGTTTTCCCGGCGCTCATCGCGTACACGCTCATCTCCACCAGCGCCTGAACGCGCGCCAGCTCGGTCGCACGCTCGCTCATCGCCAGCTGGTTGAACACCATCGTCGCCTCGGCATGTTTTCCCTGCCGGACTAAAAGCCGTCCGCGCATCAGCATGCCGTCGCTCACCGCTTCCCCAACGACGCCCAGCTCCGCCTGAAGTTTCAGCACCTCCAGCGCCGCGTCCGCCTTTCCCGCCCGCTCCAGCGCCACCGCCCATTCCAGCGCGTTGGCCGCGCGCGTCAACCGGTTCGTCGACGTCCTGTCCGCCTCAGCATACAGAACCAAAGCCCCCGGCAAATCCCCCGCCGAGACTTTCGCGCGCGCCGCCACCCGCCGCAAAGCGTCGGCGTACGGCGAGGCCTCGCCCTTAGCGGCTTCCGCAACCCGCGCCGCATCGAGCGGATGCCCGGTGCTGAGCAGCGCCACGGCTCTCCAATAGGCGAACGGCGGGGAGAGCGGCGCCTGCCGCTCCACGCCGTCAGCCCCGTCCAGCCGGCGCGACATCTCCGCGTACAGTCCCTGACCGGCCAACGCCTCCAACAACACCAGCAGGGCCTGATCAGGAGACTCTCCCGCCAAGGCCTTCTCGGCATGCGCCTGCGCGACCCGGTACAGTTTATCGTGCAGGGCGGCACGGGCAGTCTCCAGCTCATCTGCCCGCACCGCGCACACCGCCACAGCTGCCGCCAGCGCCGCACCCGCAAACTGTCTGATCACCTTGCTCAACGCACACCCTTTCGCATTCTCCCCCAGCCCCGCCGCGTGTCATGAAGTGACATTAGTTTGCCATGTCAGCAACGCCCGGTCGATACTAAACCCTAACCGCGCTAACCCCGGGTCTGCGGGAAACCGCCCGCGCGCGCCGTCACTTTTTCGCCGGCGCAGCGACCGGAAACGCGAAGGTGTCGGTGCGGAACGGCGACGCGGGAAGCCCCGCCCCGTTGAACAGGTTGCACTCGGGATTGGCCGCCCACGCATAGCGCACCGCGACAGGCGCCTTCACGTCGGGATGCGACACCACGACCGTGCCGTTCACGATCAAGGCGTCCGCAGGCCGCCACACCTGGTCCGCGCCGGCAATCGCGAAGCCCTTCAGCGCGCCCCCTTTCGCGACCAGCCCGCCCTCTGTGTGGGTGAAGGAGCAGACGATCGCGTTCCCCTTCACCGTGTGCCCGGCCGGCAACGGCCCGGAGACCGCCTCCACCGGCTTGCCGTAGACCGTGCCCAAGGCCCAGAACGCGAGGCGCAGGCCGACGTCCTGCTTGTTCATCGGATGGATGTCGGCCGGATCGCCGATATCCATCGTGATCGCCATGCCCGTCTTCGGCACCGACAACGCCTGAAGCATGCCTTCGCGCACCAGCGGCCAGTTGCGGTCCGACGAGCGGAAATTGGGCAACTGCACCCAGGCGAAGGGAAACGCCGTGCCCCAGCGCGTGCGCCAGTCTTGGATCATCGTCTGCAGCTGCACGCCATAGAGATGGGCATCGCTGTCGCGGGCGTTCGATTCGCCCTGATACCAGACCGCGCCGCGCAGGGCATACGGGATCAGCGGCGCAATCATCGCATTGTAGAGATTGGCCGGACGGTGCGAACTGAGGCGGGGCTCGCCCGGCTTCCGGGGCGCGCGGGGCGCGGGCTTGCCTTCCGCTTTCGCCTTCTTCACCTGCTCCTTCCACGCGGCCGTGGCCTTCTCATATATCGCCGTCACCTTGGCCGCGTCCCACGGGGCCGCCACTTTTTCAGCCCAAGACCCCGTTAACCCCGCAAGCGCCGGCACAGCCTCCATCGCCTCCTTGCTCGTCCACGCCTCGATCGGCGTGCCGCCCCATGAGGAGTTGATCAGCCCCACGGGGACGCCCAGCTTCCGGTGAAGCTCTTTCCCCATGAAATACGCCGTGGCCGAAAACGAGCCGACCGTGTCGGGCGCGCAGACCACCCACGACCCTTGGCATGTCGCGCAGGGTTCCGTTCCAACCACACGGGACACCGTGAACATCCGGATGCCGGGAAGCCCCGCCGCAGCCTTTTCCTGCTCGAACGCGTTGCAGCGGTTGACGGTCATCGCCATATTCGACTGCCCGGAACCGAGCCAGACCTCGCCCACCCACACATCCTTCACCGTGAGCGTGTTCTTGCCTTTGACCACCAATTCGGCCGCCGCCTGTGCCGGCTTGAGCGCGTCGAGCGACACGCGCCACGTGCCGTCCGCTGACGCTTTCGCCTGGCGGATCTGGCCGGCGAACGCGACGGTCACCTCCTCGCCGGGGTCCGCCCAGCCCCAGACCGGCACAGGCACCCCCTGCTGCAAAACCGCATGTTCCGAAAAGAGGGCGGGCAGACGCACATCCCCCGATGCCGCAAGTCCCCACCCCAACGCTAACGCCAAACCGAGCCTGACCCCATGTTGAACCTTGAACCGTTTCATCTTCATCCCTTTCTTTTGTTATCCCCTACCCTCATTCCGTTTTGTCCGTACTGCCCAAGGCCGCGTCACGCCAACCGGCCCGCCGCAGCCAAAAAATCCTTCGCCGGCGGCGCCTGTATCCGGCAGGGCAACCCGCTGGCGGGATGCGCGAACCGGATCTCGTACGCGTGCAGGAAGTGGCGCGCGCACCCGTCGACGGGCCGCGCGCCGTAAAGCGTGTCGTTGACGATCGGCCACCCGCCCAGCGCGAGCTGGCAGCGGATCTGGTGCGTCACGCCCGTGCGGATGGTGACCTCCAGCAGCGAGTAGGGACCGGCCAGCTCCAGCGGCGCATAGGCGGTCTCCGCCCTCATGCGGCGGTCCGGCGCAACGAGCGTGCGCGCGTCCACCATCTTGCAGTGCGGCAACGCGGGATCGTGCGCCAGCTCGTGCGTCAGCCGTCCAGGAACGGCCACATGCCCCTCCACCAGCGCGAGGTAGACCTTTTCGACGGTCTGCCCGGAAAACTGCGCGCGCAGGTTCTCGAACGCCGCGGCCGTGCGGGCCGCAAGCACCAGCCCCGAGGTCCCGGTGTCGATGCGGTGCAGCGCGCCGGCCATGAGCGGCTGGTCGCCCAGCGCCGCGAGTTCGGGATAGCGCGCCACCAGCCCGTTCATCAGCGTGCCGTGCTCCTCGCACGCCAGCGGGTGGACGGGCAGGCCCGCGGGCTTGTCGGCCGCGACCAGCCACGCGTCCTCGAAAACGACCCGCACCGGGACCGAAGCGTCCGGCCACACGCGGTTATCGCACGCCTCCTTCAAACGCGCGACCGTGACGGTATCGCCCGCGCGCAGCTTGCGCCCCTTGAAACACGGCTGGCCGTTCACCGCAATAGTGCCGTCCCCCACGGCCCGGCGGCAGAAGGCGCGGGTCGAGGTCGGGAAACGGGCGCACACAACATGATCGAGGCGCTGCCCCGCCTCATGAAGCGCAACCGTGAAGGTCGTGTTTTGAATCATACGTACCGCTCGCCGTCCGAAACGTGAAACGTCAGCGCTGAACACGCGCGCCCGGTGCGGGCGCGAGATTCTGAAGCCGCCGCGCCGCGTACTGTCCCTCGGCCGAATTCGCGCCGCCGCGCCGCACGTAGGACTGGTAGGCCTGCGCCGCGCGCTGCTTCTGGCCCTGTCCCTCATAGGCCAGCCCTTTGTAGAACGAGGTGCGGGGCTCACCCGGAACCTGCCGCTCAAACGTATTGAGATGCTGCAAGGCTCCCGCGTAATCCCTTTTCTGCAACGCGCATTGCGCGAGCACACTCTGCGCGCGGGCGCCGGAAGGGCTGACCCGCGCGGCGAGTGCGGCGGCCTGTTGCGCGGCCGCCACGTTTCCGCCTTTCTGGTTGGCCTGCGCGACCAGCATCAGCCCCACGTAGTCGTTCGGCGCGATCCGCAGCCCCTGTTCCGCCAAGGTTTTGGCGGACACGTACTGCTTTTGCGCGAGCTGGGTTTCCGCCGCCGAGAACCGCTTGTACGCCTCCTTGTTCTTGCGGATAGTGGCCGTGGCCGCCAAGAACGCGGCCTGATTGACGACCCCTTTGTTCTGTCCCGCATACTCTCCGGCCGCGCGGGCCTGCGCGGCCTGCAGGCGCTCCGCACTCATGGGGTGCGAGGAGAACATCTGCTCGAGCGCCGAGGGGTTGGCGCCGCTGATCCGCACCAGCAACTGCATCAGGCCGATCATGCCTTGCGGGTCGTAGCCCGCGCGCACCATGTACATCATGCCGCCCTGATCCGCCTGGCGCTCCTGCTCGCGGCTGTAGCTGGCGAGCACCACCGCGCTGCCCAACTGCCCCGCCGTGCCCGCCAGATCGGCCCACGAGCTGCCCTGGCTTGCCAAATATCCTTTCGTCCCCGCGACCAGCGCGTCGTAGACCGTGCCCTTGCTCATCGCCGATGCGGTGTGCCCGCAGTTCACGTGCGCGATCTCGTGACCCAGCACGGCGGCCAACTGCGCCTCGTTCTCCAGCTCGGCCAGCATGCCGCGCGTGACCGCGATCGTGCCGTCCGGGAACGCGTAGGCGTTGACGTAAACGGCATTCACCACCTGAAAGCTGAAAGGCATGTCGGGGAAAACCACATCCGAAGGCTTCAGCGTGGCGACCAGCCTGCGCCCGACCTGCGCGACATACGCGTTGGCCTGCGCGTCATTGGCGACCCCGTAATCAGCCGCGAACTGCTGCGGCACCGCCTCTTTGGCGAGCGAGATGAGCTGTCCCTTGCC
>JAQVSS010000338.1 GCA_028700415.1 Kiritimatiellia bacterium | reverse complement strand
CCGGATTTTTCATGTTCCCCATGCACGTGAAGGTGGACATCACCCGGGAGCCGCGGGAAATTCCGGAACGCAGGCGGTAGGGCTCTCAAACATGTGTGCCCGTGAGAGTGGGGGCAAGGGGCTGGAACCGGTCTTGAAAAACGTGTTGTGCGCGGGTACGGCGTGGAGTAAACTTTAAGAATGAAAACAAATTACTCATTGTGGTTGGTGGTTCTTGCCTGTACGGTGTTGGCGGCGGGGTGCGGCAAACAGGCACCTGCCGCGCCCGGCTCCAAAAAGCCGGTTAAACTGACTTACAGCGTGTTCTTCCCCCCCACTCACGTTCAGGCCAAACTGGCTGTCGAGTGGGCTGACGAGATCAGAAAACGCACAGGCGGGCAGGTGCAGATCACCGTGTTTTCCGGGGGCGCGCTGACCAAGGCGGATCAGTGTTATCAGGGCGTGGTGGACGGCGTGTCCGACATCGGCATGAGCGCGTTCGCTTATACGCGCGGGCGTTTCCCGCTGCTCGAGGGGCTGGATCTGCCGGTCGGTTATCCGGACGGCATCAGCGCCACACGCATGGCCAATGCGCTGACCGCGAAATTCAAACCCGCCGAGACGCAGGACACGAAAATGCTCTATGTGCATGCGCACGGTCCCGGGGTCTTGGCCACGAAGAAACCGGTCGCGAAGCTGGGGGATCTGAAAGGTCTCAAGATCCGCGCCACGGGTTTTTGCGCAAAGGTTGTCGAGAGCCTTGGCGGATCGCCGGTGAGCATGCCGCAGGGGGAGACGTATGAGGCGCTGCAGAAAGGCGTGGTCGACGCGACGTTCTGCCCGGTCGAGACGCTGAAGGGCTGGAAGCAGGGCGAAGTCGTCAACTGCCTGACGGACTCCAGGTGCATCGGCTATACGACGGCGTTCTTTGTGGCGATGAACAAGGGGAAATGGGACGCGTTGCCGGCCGACGTGCAGAAAACCATTGAGTCGGTGTCTGCCGAGTGGGTCGTCAAACACGGTCAGGCGTGGAATGACGCGGATGCCGAGGGGCTCGCTTTTGTCAAAGGTCTGAAACGCGAAATCGTGCCGCTTGATGCCGCCGAGCAGACGCTGTGGGTGGAGAAAGTCACGCCTCTTCTTAACGACTATGCGACACGCGCCACGCAGAAGGGTCTGCCCGGCGAGGCTTTTCTCAATGAGTTGAAAACGTCTGTCGCAGAAGCCCGCGCGGCGCAAGGGAAATAAGCGACATGCAGAAGCCGGTAAGAGAACCGCTCGCTCCGTTTTGGAGTGCGGTCGTGTGGGTGGGGCAGGGACGGGAGATGGTCAGGTCATGACGCCTTTGGTTGTCGGCATTTTTGGGGTTGTCTCGATGCTGGTTCTGCTGGCCTGCAGCTTGCCGGTCGCGATTGCGATGGGGCTGGTCGGCGTGGCGGGCTATGCGGCGGTCATTTCCGGCAAGGCGGCGCTGGCGATGCTGTCGGCTGACCTGTATGACGTCTTCTCGAACTATAACCTGACGGTCATCCCGCTTTTCGTGTTCATGGGGCAGGTGGCGTTTCACACGGGGATCAGCCGCCGGCTGTTTACGGCCGCAAACAGTTGGCTGTCCGGATTGCGGGGTGGGCTGGCCATGGCGACGGTCGGAGCTTGCGCGGCTTTCGGCGCGATTTGTGGTTCGGGCCCCGCCACGGCGGCGACGATGGCGGCCGTGGCGCTGCCGGAGATGAAGCGGTACAAATACGACGACGCGCTGGCCAGCGGCACGGTGGCGGCGGGCGGCGGGCTCGGCATGCTGATTCCGCCGAGCGTGGTGTTCATCGTGTACGGCATCCTGACGGAGCAGTCGATCGGCAAGCTCTTCATTTCGGGCGTGGTCCCGGGCATTCTGGTGGCGCTGCTTTTCTTCGCGGTGATCAGCGTGCAGTGTTACCTCAACCCCACGCTGGCGCCGCCGGCCGTGCGTGTCGCGTGGCGTGAACGGTTTAAAACACTGTTGGGGGTCATCGAAACACTGGTGCTGTTCGTGTTTGTGATGGGCGGGATGTTTGCGGGCTGGTTCACGGCGACCGAGGGCGCGGCGATGGGCGCGATCGGCAGTGTGGTGATCGCCGTGGCCGGTGGCAACTGTTCGTTCAAGATGCTGTGGCAGGCCGCGCAGGAAACCATCCGGACCTCCAGCATGGTGATGGTGATTGTGGCGGGCGCGACGATGTTCGGCCATTTCCTCGCCGTGACGGGTCTGCCCACGCAGTTTGCGGGCTGGCTGGCGGGCCTGCCGGTGCCGCCGTGGGTGATCATCCTCATGGTGATCGCCTTTTATCTGTTCGCCGGCTGCTTCATCGATTCGCTCGCGCTGATCCTTTTGACGATACCGATTTTCTATCCGGTCATCCTTGGGCTCGGGTATGACCCGATCTGGTTTGGCGTCATCATCGTGCTGGTGACGCAGATGGGCGTGATCACCCCGCCGGTGGGGGTGAACGTGTATGTGGTGAGCGGGATCGACCGGAGCATCCCTTTGCAGACGGTGTTCCGCGGAGCGATGCCGTTCCTGTTCGCGTTGTTTGCGGCGTGCGGGTTGCTGATGGCCTTTCCCCAATTGGCGACATGGCTGCCACAGATCGTGAGATAACCGGAGATGAGGACGTCATGAACGAGTCGGGCATGCGACATGGGCATTACCGGAAGATTCTGTTTTGCACAGATTTCTCTGCGAATGCGGATTTCGCGTTCGATTTCGCGGTGGACGCGGCCATCCGGAATGCCGGGTGTACGCTTTGCCTGCTGCATGTGATACCTGCGCCGGACGCGCAGTTCTGGAAAGGGTATATTTACGAGGTCGGCGACATGGATGCCAAGGCGCGCGCCGACATTGACCAGACGATCAATGCCCGGTATCGTCCGCACGTGCCGGAGGGAGTGACTTTTGAGGTGGAGATGCGGATTGGCGATGCGGCGCGGATGATCCTCGACTTTGCGGAACAGCAGGGGGTGGACTTGATCATCCTCGGGCGGCAGGGGCGTGGCGCCATCACGCAGTGGTTGCTGGGCAACGTGACCGGCAAGGTCGCGCGTAAGGCCACTTGCCCGGTGCTCGTCGTTCCGATGGCATTCAAAGAGAAACAGCCGGCTGCGGCGGCCGAAAGCCCGGTGTGAGCTGCGGACGTGCGCTCTGCGGTCAGGGCGCGAGACAAGCGGACACGGTGTCCGCGGAGACTCCGTGGAGCTTGACGCGTTTCAGGCGCGAGGTGTCCCCTGTCAGGATTTCCACGGAGCGCTTGGGGATGCCGAGCGTTTTCGCGAAGAACGCGATGAGTTCGGCGTTGGCCTTGCCGTCGACGGGCGGCGCCTGAAGGCGGACCCGCAGCCAATCCGGATCGGCGGCGGTGATCTCCGGTTTCTTGGCGCGGGGAGTGACTTTCACCGTCACGATGCAGCCGTCTTGCGTGGGAAGGAGCCAGCCCATAAATCCCTTTTCTGTCGTTTTGCGTTCAGCGGCCGTTCCGTCGCGGGAGGCCTTCCCTCATCGGAAGAGGGGGGAGTGAATCAGTTCGAAGAGACCGCGGCAAATGCTGTTATACATCAGATCCACGACGAAAAAGAAGATGAGGGGGGTGAAATCAAACCCCATGCCTCCCACACCGTGGCGCGAGAAACGCCCGAGCAGCAGTTCAACGCCTTCGCTGCAGACCAACATTGCTCCGCGTGCCTGAAGGAGTGCGGCCGCGAGATTTCCGATAATGAGGGCGAAGAGCATCCGTACAAGCAAGGCCAAGCCGTCGGCCAACGAGAGCGCTGCAAGCCAGCCGAGCCTCAGGAGTTGCGCATAGTACGGGCCGTCCAGGAAGGGCGATACCGCTGCGGGTTTAGGCGCTTCTGTCACTTGTGTGAGAAGATGGAGAACGCCTATCCGCGAGACCGCAAAAGCCAGTGCGGCGTGCAACGCGATCAAGACGAACGGTTGCGCGAACGGGGGGATGCGGGAAAAGGGGCGCGCGAAGAAGGCCAGTGTCTCGGTTGCGCGGGTGGTGTGAAAAGGCGGAGTGATCAGCCGGACCAACAGGAAGACCGTCCAGAGTTTGAACAGGAACGCCGTCACCTGCAGGGCGCTGAAAAGCAACAGGTTGGGGATATGGTCGGTGGTGCCGACGGGAGAGAATTGGAAATATGTGCCCAGTATAATGCTCCAGGGAAGGTTCAGGCGTATGAAGAGGAGCGTTTTAAAGAGTGTCACAAAGAACAAGATAACGAAGGCGGCCGCTTGCTGGGGCAAGTAGAGGACGGGGCGCAAAAAAGCCAGCACCGCATCTGTCAGCCGGATCGTTCCCGAAAGGAAGGGGTTGAAATAGAATTCCTTATCCGGCGCCGACCAGAGGCGGAGCCAGAACAGCAGAAAAAGGATGTTGAAGATCGCGTATAAATACACCATGGCCGATTTTCCATACTATCATGGGAACGCTCCGTATGTTACGGGGTACGGTGTGGCACGTCAAGCGCATGGGCGTTGCGGGCAGTAATTCTCATTATGGCATTTTTCCCCGGGATCGCTATCGCTATCGGGACCGGAATCGATGAAATGCGACGGGATTCGATAGCGATCCGGATAGCGATGGCGATTTCGACTGTGACTCTTGCAAAATTAGAATTGCTGCTTTGCTGCTTTGCGACTGCCGTTTCTGGCGCTTACGCTTGTTTGCGCTGGCCGATACAGGTATACTGGGCGCATGATTTTACAGAAAAAGGCGAAAGCGCGGGTTGTGGTGATTGTTGGGCGTCCCAATGTC
>JAQVSS010000337.1 GCA_028700415.1 Kiritimatiellia bacterium | reverse complement strand
CCGTGAAGTTATGGAAATTGACCAGGCGGATTTTGGTGATGCGGTAGAAATCCATGGGGGGAAGGTGGGGTCAGGGGTTGGGGTTAGGGTGCGGGTCAACGGGCGACGGGTGCCGCTCGTCCAAAGGGTTTTCACCGATAGGACGGGAGATGCGCTGGACGCTGTAGTGCCAGAGCGCGGGGAGGCACTCGTAGATCGTGTCGTCGGGCTCGACGGCCTCATCGTCCGGCGGGTCGATCTTGAGGAGAAAGCGGTACTTTTCGAGTTGGGGCATGACGGGCCGCATGATCCGGCGCACGTCCTCTTCGGAATAGCCGTCGGCCTGGTCGGGGAAGAGTTCCAGCAAGCGCTCGCGCTCAAAGAGCAGCAGGTCGCCGAACCGGAAACGGAGGTTGTCGGGTTCCTCGACGCTGGCGGACTCCTCCTCCAGTTTCTTCTCGAAAAACTCCAACAGGAGCATGAAGGCCAGACACTCGTCGCGCTTGGTGAAATTGAACAGGTCGCGGTTGGAGGGTGTGATGCGGTCGTTGTACCACGTTTCTTTGTAGAGCCGGGCACATTTGGGATCGAGCACGAGCTGCCAGCCGAAGGTGTCTTCGAAGAACGTCGCGAAATCGCGCTGATAGCGGCGGAGGAAGAGGAAGTGTTCCTCGTGGTCGGTCTTGTAGAAATACGGGCTCTCGAGCAGGATGTTCAGCACGGCCTGTACGCGGGGCTTCTGTTTTTGAAGGAGATCGTCGAAGGAGGACATAGGGAATTGGAGATTTTAGAGTGGAGATTTCGGATCGGGTGATTGGGGACGGACGACGAGGTCTCGGAAGGCGAGCGCGTGGCCCTCGGCCTCCACGCGCGCGGGGTCGGACGTGGGGTCGAGCACGAAGCCGAGCTTGGCGAGACGTGCGCCGCGGCCGAGCAGCCCGCTACGGCCGAGTTCGATCAGACGGGGGAAATCCTCGAACTCCGGAAACGTGCCCTGTGACACGCGTCGGGCGTTCCCGTCAGAATCGCTGAGGCCGCGCCTGCGCAGCCATGCGTCGAAGGCCTGCAGGCGCGTCTCCTCCAGCGATTGCGCCGGCGCGCCGCCCGCGCGGGCTTTGACGTCCAGCCAGAGCGTCGTCTCCCCGCGGAGGCGATGCCGTTCCCAGCGCGGCTGGGGCGGAATGGCCTTTTCGTTTTCGTCCCAGAAGTGCATGTCGCCGACCCAACGGGCTGGGGCCAGAAGTCGGCGCAGGTAAACGGACGGCACGGCGTCTGTCGGGAGCCGCGCGATTTCGGCGGCGCGGGCGCGGAGGTCTTCGAGACGGTGACTGCGGCGTTCGAGCTCGCGCAGGTGGGTATAGAGTTTGCGCCAGACAAGGAGGCCCGCCGTGTTGACGCGCGCGCAGAGTTTTTCAAGCGCACCCTCGGTGGCGTAAAAGGCGGCGAGGTCGGCGAGCGTGCGTTCGGGATGCGGCAGACGGGTGCGCATGAGGTGCGAGGTGGCGCGGCTCTCCTCCTCCATCTTGGCCAGACAGGCTTGCCAGCGGGCCGTGAGACGCCCTTGGCGCAGCCTGCTGATTTCCGGAGTGATCTCGGTACGCAGGGTGTGGATGCGGTTGAGGAAACGCTTCAGAAAGCGGTCGAGTTCGGCGAGAATGATCCTCGCCGTGGGGGCATCGTAACGGCTGGCCGCAAACCCGAGGAGACGGATGTTGAAGTCCCCGAGGGTTTGGCTCACGCTGTCGGTGAGGGCGCCCATGCGCGCGAGACGGTAGCAGACGCCGCGGGCGGTCTCGTAGTCCATGGCGTCGGCGCCGGTCTTGTGGAACAGGCGGGCCGTCTCGCGCAGGGTGCCGATGAGTTCCGACAGCAGGTCGCGCGTGTCGGCGTCGTTGGGTTCGAGGTCGTCGCGGCGCCGGGCCTCGAGCCAAAGGAGAAAGGCGGTTGCTTCGTCGGTGAGGCGGTAGCGGAATTTGCGTCGGCGCGTGTCCCGGTAGCCGCGCAGGCGCTCTTTTTCGAGGCGGTCGGTGATCAGATTCCAGAGCAGGAGTTGCCGGATGTCCTGGTTGAAGGTGTCGGGCGTGTAGGCTTCGCCGCCAAACGCCTCACGGACGGCGGCGCAGAGATCCTCGTGCAGCGGCTCCAGCTCGTGCTTGCGGCGGAACGCGAGGAGTTCGGCGAGAACCGTGACGTACGCGGCCGCCCGTTCGGAGAGCAGAAGGTTTCCGAGTTCCCTATTGCGGTTCTGAAGCAGCCCTGCGGCAACCGTCTCCGCTGAATCTTTCAGAAGTTCTTCCATAGAACGGAACCAGGATACCAAAATGCGGGACATACATCCAGCGCGGGGCGCATCCCCATTCACTTATCATGAGAAGTGAATTTGTAAGCGTTATTCCGTTTGTGACTCGGACGAATAGCACCCGATGGTCGGTAAACGTTTTTCTTGATTATATCCGTACGGTAACTATATTTATCGCCTTGTAACCGTTTTTCGGAGGAACGCCATGAGCGAAAGCACCATGAAGGAGCCGTTGACAAGACCAGTTGGGTACGCCGCCCTGATAGAGCGGTTCGGCTTGGACGAGATCTCTAATTGGCATAGGTCCGTGATCGCGTCCGGCAGCATGCACAAAGTCGCATCGACCGCAGAACTCGTTGAGGAGGTGTATCCAGCGAAGTACTGGCCGGGAGATGAGGCCGGAGATCACCTTGAGTTCGCACTCAAGTACGACGGCACAAATCTCGCCATCCTTGCCAGGTTGTTCCAGGTCATCGCAATGGAGGATGTCTTGGACTACGTCAAGTCGAGGCCGATTGGAAAGTACGCCCGCCGGTTGTGGTTTTTGTACGAGTTGTTGACCGGCAGGCAACTGCCCGTGGAAGACTTGACGAAGGGAAACTACGTCGATCTTCTCGATCCGGAAGAGTACTACACGACGGGTTCTGCCCATCCAGTCCGCCGCCAGCGGATCAATGACAACCTGCTGGGTGATGCTCGATTCTGTCCGACAATTCGGCGGACCGATGTGTTACGCGGGTTCGAGAAGACGGATCTGCCTGCGCGATGCCAAAGGATCGTGTCGAGTTACTCGCCGCACCTACTGAAGCGCGCCATGAGCTATCTCTACACGAAGGAGACGAAGTCATCCTTTGAGATCGAGCACATCAAGCCCAACTCGACCCGGACCGAGCGGTTCATTGCGTTACTTCAACTGGCCGAAAAGGAGGACTTCTGCGCGAAGGGCCGGTTGCTCGACTTGCAGAACCGTATCGTCGATCCGCGATTCCGGGACACTGACTATCGTACCGATCAGAACTACGTCGGAGAGACTGTCGGGCCTCAGAAAGAGAAGGTTCACTTTGTCTGCCCCAAGCCCGGCGATCTAGTCGGGATGATGGAGGGACTGGTTGCGTCCCACAAGCGAATGGACACGGGAGACGTACCTGCCGTGATCCATGCCGCCGCCGTGGCGTATGGGTTTGTCTTTCTGCATCCCTTCGAGGATGGCAACGGCCGCATTCACCGGTTCCTGATCCACAACATCCTTGCTCGGCGCAAGTTCACCCCCGCAGGCCTGATCTTCCCCGTGTCTGCGGCCATGCTGAAGAACCTTGCCGACTACGACGGGTCGCTGGAATCGTTCTCCCGCCCGCTGATGATGCTCGTGGAATACTCGATGGATGAGCAAGGCCGGATGACCGTGCAGAACGAAACGGCCAACTGGTACAGGTTCATCGACATGACGACACAGGCGGAAGCCCTGTTCCGGTTTGTCGAGCAGACCATCGACACTGAACTTGTGGAAGAACTGGCGTTCCTGGCGAACTACGACGAAACTAAGAAGGCTATCCAGGAGATCGTTGACATGCCGGACCGCAAGATTGATCTCTTCATCCAAGCATGCTTGCAGAATGGCGGTCGGCTCTCCGCGCGGAAGCGCACCAGCCACTTTGAATTCTTGTCGGACGAAGAGGTCACGCGCATCGAGGAAGCAATCCGATCCGCATACTGCGCGTGACTGCGGTTGAAGCGGCATGCGCCTGAGCGGTGGTCACAGAGCACTGAGGAAAACGGCCGACTGCCGCGCAATCGGTTAATGGGATGTGCAAGTTGAATGCGTGTTTTGGACGGAACGTTGGGGGCGCGGACGGCCTCGTCCGCGATGAGAAGCCGAGTGCAAGGCCAATGAGCAGGCTGCATGTTGGCGAATGCCCGGAGCACACTCCTGACAGCCTTTTCCGCGGACGAGGCCGTCCGCGCCCCCAGTCTTGCTCATCTTTTCGCTAGAAACGCACGATCTTCGCGTACCCCTGCCAACCGATTACTGTTATCTGTCATCTTGCATAAGACACAAAAACATTGTAAAGTGAAGCTGTTGGGTGATGAGTAAGAATATCGAATACCCTTTAGGCAGCACGCAGCCATCAGAACCCCCTGAATGATGAAACCCGGAATTGACATGATCCTACAAAACCCCGTTTCACGAGCGATCCTGCGGATTATCCTGCCTTACGTCGTGTTGGCAGGTTTATGGATCCTTCTGTCCGACCGGCTTCTGGGTTTCTTACCGCTTGGTGTTGCCGCACACACGCAATGGTCCATTTACAAGGGCTTGGCCTTTGTGTTCGTCACGGCGTTCCTTCTGTCGGCCCTGCTGCGGACTGAACTGAACGCGGGTGCAAGGTTGATTTTTTTGAGAAGTGCGATTTTGTTCTTGTTTTCTCCTTAAGTCCCTAGTAATATAGGGATTATGAAAACAACCCAAGCCGGACAAACCAGAGACAGGTCGGCGATCCTCG
>JAQVSS010000336.1 GCA_028700415.1 Kiritimatiellia bacterium | reverse complement strand
TTCCTGAACGAGCGCTGCAACGCGTCCTCAAAAACCTCGGCAGGTAAATCTATGGTCAGGACGACCTGATGGTTTTCCTTTTTCTCCAGCACTGATGCCATTACATTATTCCTCCCAAGCGGCACAAATCGGCCAATTCTGCAAATGCTACAAGATTCTAACATAGCCGCCGGTGCTTGTAAAGGAACAGGCGATACCGCAAACGCGGTTTTTCAGTTATATTTTGACTTTTTTTGACTTTAAAACGGCCTTGTGAGCTGAACGCGTGGCGGCGCTGCCGCGGGCGTGCTACAATGGCGTCAGGGTGCGATTGCATGAGACTTTCAGAATATTGGGAGGTACCGTCATGAGTTTCAAACTGGCCATCATCGGAGCAGGCAGCCTGGTGTTCACCCGCAACCTGTTCACGGACATCCTTTCAGTTCCAGAATTTCGCGACATTGAAATCGCCTTCACCGACATCAACCCCGACAACCTGGAAAAAGTCACACGCCTTTGCCAACGGGACCTTGAAGCCAACGGGATAGCGACGAAGATAAAAGCTACCACCGACCGGCGCGAGGCCTTCACGAACGCCCGTTACATCATCAACCTGGTCCGTGTCGGCGGTCTGCCGGCCTTCGAAACGGACATCGACATTCCGCTAAAATACGGGGTCGACCAATGCGTGGGGGACACCTTGTGCATCGGCGGCATTATGTACGGCCAGCGTGTTATCGCCGCGCTGCTCGGCTTTTGCAAAGATATCCGCGAGGTCGCCGAACCGGGGGCCTTGCTGCTCAACTACTCGAACCCCAACGCTATGGCCACCTGGGCCTGCAACATGTACGGCAAGGTGCGCACCATCGGGCTTTGCCACGGGGAGATCCACGGCGAGCACCAGATCGCCGAAGCGCTGGGCATCCCGCACGGCGAGCTGGATTTTGTCTGCGCCGGGCTGAACCACCAGACCTGGTATGTCAGCGTCAAGCACCGCGGACAGGAGTTGTGCGGCAAGCTGCTGGAAGGATTCGAGAAACACCCGGTTCTCCGGGAACAGGAAAAGGTCCGCATCGACATCCTGCGCCGTTTCGGCTACTACTCCACCGAAAGTAACGGCCACCTCTCGGAGTATGTCGCCTGGTATCGCAAGCGTCCGGATGAAATCAGGGACTGGATCAGCCTGGACAGCTGGATCCACGGCGAGACCGGCGGGTATTTGCGCGTCACCCGCGAGGAACGCAACTGGTTCGAGACCGAATACCCCAAGATCCTGGCCCTGCCGCCAAAAAAATACGACGGCAGCCAGCGCGGACGCGAGCATTGTTCCTACATTCTGGAGGGGCTTGAAACACGCCGCCCTTACCGGGGTCACTTTAACGTCGTCAACAACGGCTGCATCACCAACCTGCCCGACGACTGCATTGTCGAAGTCCCCTGTTACGTGGACGGCAACGGTATTTCCGTCCCGCAGGTCGGCGATCTTCCGGGCGGCTGCGCAGCCGTCTGCAGCCAGAGTGTCTGGGTGCAGCGCCTGGCCGTGGAAGCGGCTGTTTTCGGCGATGTCACCCGGCTCAAGCAGGCGGCGCTGCTCGATCCGCTCACCGGTGCGGTATGCAATCCGCCCGAGGTCTGGCAGATGGTCGACGAGATGCTGATCGCCCAGGAAGCCTGGCTGCCGCAGTACGGCCAGGCCATCGCAGACGCAAAGCAAACCTTCGCCAAGGGGAACCTGATCCCGACCAACAGCGGTTACCGCGGCGCAGCGCGCCGGCAAGACAAGACGGCGGCAGAAGTCGCCGCTGAGCATGACAGGCGCAGCATAACCGCTGACGCATAGGCGGAGCGTTAACGATGTCCGATTTGTTTTGGGTCCTTTACCGAATCGTGTTCGGCGCGTTGTTCGGCCTGCTCATCGGCAGCTTTCTCAATGTGTGCATTTACCGGCTGCCGCGCCATGAGACAATTGTGCGGGGGCACTCATATTGCCCCCATTGCCGTCATGAGCTGGCCGGCGCTGACCTGGTCCCCATTTTCAGCTACCTGTTCCTGCGCGGCCGCTGCCGCTATTGCGCGCAGCCCATCTCACCGCGCTATGCCCGGATCGAATCCGCGACGGGGTTTATTTTCGCCCTGACCGCCGGCCTTTGGGGAAGCGGACCGTTCGCGCCCGCCGCGGATAAACCAGCCTGGCTGGCCTTCCTGCCGGATCCCGGATACAGCGCGCTGGCCATCGCTTGCGTACTGACCGCCTTCTCGGCCCTGCTGGTCTGGTCGATGATCCTCTTTGACGGGCAGCTGCCGCCGCAAACCCTGTATGGCTTCATCCTGGTCCCGTCCCTGCTGCGCCTGGCGATCCAGCCCGACCGGATCCTGCTGCACCTGGCCGGCGCAGCCTTTGCTGCTGCCGTCTGGTGGCTCCTGGAATCACTGCATCTGCTTCCGGAAAGCGAGCGGGCGAATCGGCGCCACATCTTTACCGGACTGTCCCTGCTCGGCCTGACTGGCGGCCTGATCGCCCTGCAGCCGGTCATGGCCGCGATCCTGGTTGCGTCCGTTCTGGCCTTGCTGGCGAAAAAGCCGGAACGCGCCAGCCGGCTGGTCCATCTGTTCCTGCCGGCTGCGGTTCTGGCTTCTGCCGTGATCTGGCTGGTTCTCTAAGTGACAATACATCAAACCGTTCATCAATAAGTCGCCCTATAGGCACTCCGGGAGATTGACCAGACTCGCCAACCTCCCGGAGAATAGAACAATGAATCTCTTAGTGGTCCCTGATCAGGCGTTCTGGGACAGCCGGCGCATGCCCAGGCCCGTCAGGCCGATCAGCATAGCGGCAATGACCAGCAAATGCCAGCCGATATTGAGAAGCGTGTCTCCTTCCCCCTCGCTCAAAAACCACATCACGAAGCGGCGGAAGCCTTCACTTATACTGGCCAGGATCGGCAGGAAGATGTACGATGTGCCGAACAGAATCCAGAACGTCACGGTGAAACGGACACCCCAGCGATAGGAATAGACAGCCGCTGTCTGACCGAACAGGAACACCGTCAGAAAGGCAGCGAAAACGAGCAAGATCTCCCCAGCCAGAGAATAGGGCTGGCGCCCGCCGAGCGTGTAGACAAAGGTGCTGACGACACCCGGATCGGTGATCCGGCTAAGGTTAGCCATCTGGTTGACCATCTGGTTGAACAGGCGCTCGAACCAGCCCATCAGGAAACTGACTGCGGTAAATCCGGCCGCGACCACCGCCGTGCGCAGAAGAGCCGCCCCATACTGGTTGCGCCAGGTGTTGCTCATCGCCAGCAGGAAGTTGTAGTCTTCGCGAAAACCGGCATATCCGCCGACAAACAGGAAGATAGCGCCAGCAAAAAGGAACACGACGCTGCTAACCATATTGTCCGGACCAAAAATCGTGTAAGTGATACCTCCGCTGGCGGTTAGCTGGAGCAGCAGAGGCAGGCCGAAGGCCGCCAGCAGGTAGATGCCCAGGAAAACCAGGCATGGTTTGATGACACTGGCTAAAAGGTAGCGGGTGCAGCGCAGCAGACGATGGTTGGCGGTCATGTCAGGACACCTGCCTTTCGAAAGATCCGACCGACGGCTCGGTCAGGTGGATAAACAGCTTTTGCAGCGATACCGGCGCCAGGTCGATTTCCTTCTCGCGCAGTTCGGCCAGGCAATCGGCCGGCAGCGGCGCCGCAACCGTCATCGCGCTGAGCCGGCCGATATCGTCGCGGCTGAGCACAGTCAGGTGGTACCGGCTAACCAGTTCCTCGAGCTTATCCTGTCGTCCGGACAAGACGGCTGCCCGCTTTCTGAGCTGTTCGACGCTGTCCATGGCGACCAGGCTGCCTTCCTTAATGATGATCGCATCTTCGAAAATATCCGCGCTCTCGTCGATCAGATGCGTGGAAATGATGAACGTGCGCGGATGTTCACTGTAATCCGCGATCAGGGTCCGGTAGAACAAGTCGCGCCCTGCCGCGTCCAGCCCCAGGACGGGCTCGTCGAAGATCGTCAGGTCGCTGCGCGAAGATAGCCCGATCACGACACGCAGGATCGACTCATAGCCGCGCGACAGCGCTTTGTACTTGAGCTGCGGGTTCAGTGAGAACCGCTGGCAGAGCGCCTCCGCATAGGCCCGGTCGAATGAGGGGTAAAAGGATGCGGCGTGCCGGAGGATCTCCCGGACGCGCATCGCCGGCGGAAACAGGTTCTTTTCCGGCATGCAGCAGATACGCTCCAGGGCCTTCTGGTTGTCGACGCCCGGCTGGCCGAACAGGCGGATTGAACCGCTGCCGGCATACAGCCGTGACGTGATCAGGTTGAGCAGCGTGGTTTTGCCGGCGCCGTTGCGTCCGAGCAGGCCGTAGATTTTGCCTTCCTCCAGCTTCAGCGACAAGGACTTAAGCGCTTCGACTGATCCGTATGACTTGGACAATGCTTCGATTTCCAATATCGCGTTCATCTCGATCACCTCGGTTTCATGAGTTCCCGGCCCCGTTTCGGGACCGGATGTAGGCGTAGATCTCTTCTGGATCGATGCTTAGGTTTTTGGCCTCCTGCAGCATCGGCTCAACATAACGGGCAAAGAAATCCTTTTTGCGCTTGACCAGAATCTGCTTTTGTGCGCCGGCTGAGACAAACATGCCGATGCCGCGCTGCTTGTACAGGATACCCTCGTCGACCAAAAGGGCGATGCCCTTCGCCGCGGTGGCGGGGTTGATCCGGTACAGCGCGGCTATCTGGTTGGTCGACGGGACCTGCTCGTCTTCCAGTAAATCCTGCCGCAGGATCTGGTCTT
>JAQVSS010000335.1 GCA_028700415.1 Kiritimatiellia bacterium | reverse complement strand
CGGTTTAGGAGTTATAGGCAAGATGGAACGGCTGCTTTCATAATCGTAATCTTCATCCTAATCTTAATCGACTCCCTCTTGCGGGCTTCTGCCGCTTGACCCTAGTCAACGGAACGGGGATGCGCCCGTGGGGATCGTCCACCCGTAATTGGGCTTGTCTCCCCCCGCCCTTTTTTGTAATATATATGCCCATTCTTACGCGGTATCGGCGGGTCTGCCTGTGCAGGCCGGGCCGGCCGGATTTAACCCTAGGAGTCAGCCATGATCGTCACCACAAAGGAACTTTTCCAACAGGCCTATGGCAAATATGCCATCGGCGCGTACAACATCAACAACCTCGAGCAGACGATGGGACTCTTTAAGGGGAACGTCGAGAGCAAGGCGCCGTTCATCGTGCAGCTCTCCAAAGGTGCCCGCTCCTACACCCACAAGCTTATGCTCGAGTCGATGATGACGACCGCCGACAAGATCTTCCCCGACGCCGTTTTCGCGGTGCATCTGGATCACGGCGATGAAGAGACCTGCATGGACTGCATCGCTTCCGGCGTGTACAGCTCCGTCATGATCGACGCCTCGCATTTCCCGATCGAGAAAAACATTGAGATCACCAAGCGTGTCGTTGATGCCGCCCACGCCAAGGGCATCGTGGTCGAAGCCGAACTCGGCCAGCTCAAGGGCATCGAAGAGGACGTCCACGCCGCCGAGCACGTCTACACCAAGCCGGAAGAGGCCGAGTATTTCGTCAAGCAGACCGGGATCGACTCCCTCGCCTGCGCGATCGGCACCTCGCACGGCGCGTTCAAATTCAAGGGTGACCAGAAGCTGCGCTTCGACATCCTCGAGAAGATCCAGAAGCTACTGCCCGGCTTCCCCCTGGTGATGCACGGCTCCTCCTCGGTCCCGCAGGACGAGGTCGCCCGCATCAACGCGGCCGGCGGCGCCATCAAGGGCGCCAGCGGCGTGGACGCCTCCCAGTTCCTCGGCGCGGCCAAACTGGGCGTCACCAAGATCAACATCGACACCGATGGCCGCCTGGTGTGGTGCCGCGTGCACCGCGAGTTCTTCCGCGACCATCCCGAGAAGTTCGACCTGCGCGACCCCGGCAAGGTCTTCATCCCGGAGTACGCGAAGTTCATCGCCGCGAAGAACGTCCTGCTCGGCTCGGCCGGGCACGTCGACGAGGTCCGCGCCGCACTCAAGAAATAACCCCCCCTTATAAGCGCGTCCGGCATTCCCGGACGCGCTTCACCATTTAAAGGAGACATGCACATGGCTAAGAAAATCATGGTCGACGGCAACCAGGCCGCCGCAGAAGTCGCTTTCGCATGCAGCGAAGTCGCCGCAATCTACCCCATCACCCCCTCTTCGCCCATGGGCGAGTGGGCTGACGAGTGGGCCGCCAAAGACATGAAGAACCTCTGGGGCTCCGTGCCGCACGTGATGGAGATGCAGTCCGAAGCCGGCGCGGCGGGCGCGGTCCACGGCGCGCTCACCACCGGCGCGCTCACCACCACCTTCACGGCGTCTCAGGGCCTGCTCCTGATGATCCCGAACATGTACAAAATCGCCGGCGAACTGACGCCGACCGTCTTCCACGTCACCGCCCGCGCGCTCGCCTGCCAAGGCCTCTCGATTTTCGGCGATCAGGGCGACATCATGGCGTGCCGCCAGACCGGCTTCGCCTTCCTCGGCTCCAACAGCGTGCAGGAAGTCATGGACATGGCCACCATCGCCCATGCCGCCACGCTTGAGTCCCGCATTCCGTTCGTCCACTTTTTCGACGGTTTCCGCACCTCGCACGAAGTGCAGAAGATCGACCAGGTCGAACGCGAGACCATCCGCGCCATGATCGACGACAACCTGGTCGCCGCCCACCGCGCCCGCGCGCTCAACCCGGAGAAGCCCGTCATGCGCGGCACCGCGCAGAACCCGGACGTGAACTTCCAGGGCCGCGAGACGGTTAACCCCTTCTACGACGCCACGCCGGCGATCGTGCAGAAGTGCATGGACAAGTTCGCCAAGCTCACCGGCCGCCAGTACAAGCTCTTCGACTATGAAGGCGCACCGGATGCCGAGCATGTGATCGTCATCATGGGCTCGGGTGCCGAGACCGTCCACGAGACCGTCGAGGAGTTGAACAAGAAGGGCGGGAAGTACGGCCTGATCAAGGTCCGCCTCTATCGCCCGTTCGACATCAAGGCCTTCGCGCTCGCCATTCCGGCCACGGTGAAGACACTCACCGTGATGGACCGGACCAAGGAGCCGGGATCCGTCGGCGAGCCGCTGTACGGGGATGTCCGCACCGCCATCGGCGAAGCCATGCAGGACAAGCTGGCCAACATCAAAAGCTGGATCCCGACGTTCGGCGGCCGCTACGGCCTGGGCTCAAAGGAATTCACGCCCGCCATGGTCAAGGCCATCTTCGACAACGCCCAGAGCGCGAAGCCGATGAACCACTTCGCCTCGGGCATCACCGACGACGTGTCCGGACTCAGCCTGCTCACGCCCGCCGGTTTCACCCTCGCGGACGAGGGCCGCAAAGAGTGCATGTTCTACGGCCTCGGCTCGGACGGCACGGTCGGCGCGAACAAAAACTCGATCAAAATCATCGGCGAGGACACCGCCAACTTCGCGCAGGGCTACTTCGTGTACGACTCGAAGAAAGCCGGCGCGATCACCGTGTCGCACCTGCGCTTCGGCCCGCAGCTGATCCGCAGCCCGTACCTCTGCACCAAGCCCGACTTTGTGGCCTGCCACAACTTCTCGTTCCTCGAGAAGTATGACATGCTCGCGAACATCAAGCCCGGCGGCACCTTCCTGCTGGCCTCGCCGTTCGAGGCCAACGAAGTTTGGGACAAAATGCCCGACGAGGTCGAGCAGCAGATCATCGGCAAAAAGCTGAAGTTCTACATCGTCAACGCGCTCAAGCTTGACCACGAGCTGAACCTCGGCGGACGCATCAACACCGTCATGCAGACCGCCTTCTTCAAGATCTCCGGCATCCTGCCCGAGGCCGAGGCGATCGAGGCGCTCAAGAAGGCCGCGAAAAAGACCTACGGCAAGAAGGGCGACGCCGTGGTCAAGATGAACTGGGACGCCATCGACGCCGCCTCCAACGCGGTGAAGAAGGTGGACTACCCGGCCAAGCCCGCGGGCAAAGTCAAAATGCCGAAGGTCGTGGCCGACGAGGCGCCCGAGTTCGTCAAGGCCGTGACCGCCGAAATCATGGCCCAGCGCGGCGACGATCTGCCGGTCTCGAAGATCCCGAACGACGGCACCTGGCCCACCGCCACCACGCAGTGGGAGAAGCGCAACATCGCCACCGAGATCCCCGTGTGGGACCCCGACACCTGCATCCAGTGCATGCAGTGTTCGCTGGTCTGCCCGCACGCCTCGATCCGCGGCAAGGCGTATGATCCGGCAGCCCTCAAAGGCGCCCCGGCCACCTTCAAGTGCGCGGATGCCAAGGGCGTGGTCGGGAAGGCCTTCCCGGGCTTCAAGTACACCATCCAGATCGCGCCGGAAGACTGCACGGGCTGCGGCCTCTGCGTCCAGCGCTGCCCGGCCAAGAACAAGGCTGATCCCTCCAAGAAGGCGATCAACATGGCCGACCAGATCCCGCTGCGCGCCCCCGAGGCCGCGAACTGGAAGTTCTTCCTCGACCTTCCGGAAGCCGACGCTTCCAAGCTGAACCCGACCACGATCCAAGGCAGCCAGCTCAAGCGTCCGCTCTTCGAGTTCTCGGGCGCCTGCGCCGGGTGCGGCGAAACGCCCTACCTCAAGCTGCTCACGCAGCTCGCCGGCGACCACCTGCTGATCGGCAACGCCACGGGCTGCTCGTCGATCTACGGCGGCAACCTGCCCACCACGCCCTATTGCCAGCGCGAGGACGGGCGCGGCCCCTCCTGGTCCAACTCGCTCTTCGAGGATGCCGCCGAGTTCGCCTTCGGCATGCGCCTGACCGCCGACAAACTCAACGGCTATGCCCTCGAACTGATCGGCCAGATCATCGCCGCCGAACAGGCCCCCGCCGCACTCAAGGCGGTCGCCCAGAAGATCAAAGACACGGACCAGAAGAGCGGCGAAGGCATCGAGGCCATGCGCGCGCTGGTCGCCGAGCTGAAGAAGCTCATCGGCGACGGCTCCTGCTGCGTCATCTGCAAGAACCTGCTCGGCGTCGCGGATTACCTGATCCGCAAGTCCGTGTGGGCCATCGGCGGCGACGGCTGGGCGTACGACATCGGTTACGGCGGTCTTGACCATGTGCTCGCCTCGGGGCGGAACATCAAGATCCTCGTCTTGGACACCGAGGTGTACTCCAACACCGGCGGGCAGGCCTCCAAGTCCACGCCGCTCGGCGCGGTCGCCAAGTTCGCGGCCTCCGGCAAGGAGCAGATGAAGAAAAGCCTCGGCATGATTTCAATGACTTACAAGAATATCTACGTCGCGCAGGTCAGCCTGGGTGCCAACCCGGCCGCCACGGTGAAAGCCTTCGCCGAAGCCGAAGCGTACGACGGACCGGCCATCATCATCGCCTACTCGCACTGTATCGCGCAGGGCTTTGACATGGCCACGGGCCTCGATCACCAGAAACTCGCGGTCGAGACCGGGCACTTCCCGCTGTACCGCTACAACCCGGAACTCGCCGCGCAAGGCAAGAACCCGTTGCAGCTCGACAGCAAAGCGCCGACGCAGTCGTTCGCTGAGACGGCGCTGACGGAGAACCGCTTCAAGCAGCTCCTGAAGCTCAACCCGAACGCGACGGTCATGTTGCAAAAGGCTGAGGTCAAGTTCAAGGAGA
>JAQVSS010000334.1 GCA_028700415.1 Kiritimatiellia bacterium | reverse complement strand
GTCTGTCGACGGTCAGATTCTATCTCGATCCGATCGGGGTTTCGTTTGTGAGGTTGTCGAAAGCCGATTGAAGCGAAGACTTGATAATGAAAGACGGGCATTCGTGACTTGATTTGCGGCAATGGAAGCATCGGCTGAACAGTTGCGCGGGCCAGCAGACGGCACCGAGTGAGCCGCCCCCCTTTTCAGTGCCGCACGAGAATGGGCTGCGCGAAAATCATGTCGGCGATGCCGATGGGCTCCTCGCCTTTGGGATATAGATAAATTTGCGAAAGATCCCCCACCCGGTCATGAAGGTGCGCGATCTGAAAAACGTTCATCGCCGCCACGGCGTCATGTGTCAGGGGTTTCCCGTTCAAATGCGTGGAGGGATAAGCGAACGCCTCGACCCGCACAAACCGGCAACTGATCGCGCCGGCGGCGTCACGCGGGAAGGCGAAAAAGGCGGATTCGCCTTTTTCGGCGCGGGACACACCCTTGTCCGTGACAAACCGGATTTGCGTATGGGGACGCTTGGCCCGGTCGGCCCCGGTCACCGCCACATCCACCCCGGCCGGCTCGCCCCGCGCATCCAAGCGCACCGCGATACGGGTGAAGCGGAAGGCGCTGTTGTCGTAGGGCGGCACAACTTTTCCTGACGCGTCAACGGACATGGCGCCGAGCAAGCCGAAAAAACATCCGGTGCGGTAAGCGCGCAGCGCCGCGCGCTCTTTTTCGCGGGCGGTCAGTCCCTCCAGCCCGGAAACCAGCAGGACGTTTCGCCCGCGTCCAAAGAGACAATGATCCTTTACAAAAAAACCGTAGCACCGCCGGCCTGTCCGCAGGACATCGTCCCACAGCTCATAAAAGGGCATGGCGTCCGGGCGGCCTAATTTTCCACCAAAGTAGGTGTGGTGGTTCCAGACCTCGATCCCCAGCACACGCGGATCGAAATCCAGCAGCGTGAGCATGGCCTCCAAGCCGCAGGTCGGGTGATTGATGGTGATCCCGCCCGCGTCGGGATACAGGAGCCCCTCGATCCGCTTGCCTTGCGCATCCTCCAGCGTCCCGTCGAGCGCGGCGTGGAAAGCGTCGCGCCACGGGCGGTTGATGCCCTGCATCATGCGGAACTTGGTGATTTTGGTCATAGCGGGATCGAAGCCGATCATGACGCGGATGGAGTCGGAGAGGGCTTTCAGATAGAAGCTTTTCGGCGATTTTACGGTGAGCGGCAGTTCCCGCATGTTCCCGTCGCCGATGGGTGCGAACGTGCGCACATTCACCCGCGTTGCGCCCTCGACCGTCAGCGCGGCCGAGGCCGCGCCGCCCGCGCCAGCCGGGGAAAACTCCAGGTCCAGCCGATAAATCCCCCGCCACGGGGCCTGCTGCGGGTTGTACGCATTAAGTCCGCCGAACACATGCTCGATGGGTGCCGTGCCCGCTTTGATACGGGGAGTGTACCCGTAGCCGGTGGCATAGAGACTGCCGATCGCGTTGAAATGGATGCCCAAATCGAGAAACCCGTGCTGCTCCGCGTTCGGCCCGCCGATCGCATCAGGATATTTACGGGCAAACGCTTCGGGCAGAGGGTAAAGGGGTTGGGAGGGATAGTAGTTCGAAAGTGGCAGGTGCCGGTAACCCATGTCCCAGAAAATCTGCGGGTTCTGTCCGTGCTGGTGGGAGAACGAGTGCAGGTATTCGGTTTTGTCCCACGGTACGTCCGCATAGGGGTTCTCGATACGTTCCGCGGCACTGACCGATACGAACACGCCTGAAACGATGAAAGCAAGCGTGCCCTTTTTGACACCGGCGATCATAGGTTTCCTTTCAGTTACAATAAAAAAGATCAGGGCAAGACGTAAAAAAGACGGAAGCCGTTGCGTTCCCCCCGGCTGTCGGATTGCCCGGACCGTCCGCAAACGCGCCCAGCGCCAGACGAACGGCCAGCCCGGGCACCACAATCCCGCCCGCCTCTGCCATTTTCATTTCCGGTTCTCCCTGTTCCAGCCTCACCGCATCCCGAACACCATCCCGTCCGCCTGACGCAGCAGCTCCGCGGTCCAGACGTTCGTCATCCCGGAAAAGGACAGCGCAAGGTCGAATGTGCCGTAGCCCCAGCTGCTGCGCCGGATCTTCCAGCCGTAGTAGCCGGCCACGTCCG
The DNA here is from genome assembly GCA_028700415.1 of Kiritimatiellia bacterium. Classification (GTDB taxonomy): domain Bacteria; phylum Verrucomicrobiota; class Kiritimatiellia; order RFP12; family UBA1067; genus JALHET01. The sequence continues at coordinate 2,663 of JAQVSS010000334.1, read as the reverse complement.
CGAAGGCGTTGGTCAGCACCGCGCCGCCCCGCCGCCCGATCACGAGCTGCGCGCAGAGTGCGTTCGTCGCCGTGCCTGAGTACGCGGCATCGTAAGGGATCAGCACGTTCTCCTTGACTTTCGTCCACGCCGGGCTGTTGGAGACCGCGTTGACGGCCGTTGCCCCGAACGCGCCGTTCACCACGGCCAGGCGGGAAGTCAGCGCCCCGACGGTCACGTTGCCATCCGTCGAGAACGTCAGCGTCAGGTCATACACGTCCTCAGCCGCCGGCACGTCCGACGCGAAGGCCCGCCAGAGGTAATTCGACACGGACTTTGTGAAGTTCGTGGTGAACGCCGTCCCGTCCATGCCGACGATGTCCAGCCGCGCCTTGGCCGCGTTCGTGCCCCAGTCCCACGTCAGATCAATGACGTTCGTGAACGCCGTTCCCCAATGGGCACCCCGCAGATCGCTGTCCACCAGGACCGGCGCGGAGGGTTCCGCGGAGGCTCCCGCCCCTGTCAGAAGAACCACCGCGGCCGCCAGGGCCGCCGAACGCATCTTTCTCTTCATCACGGTCTCCTTTATTTACCTGATAATCCCCGCGCCACTGTTACGTAAACAGTCTTTGCTATAGCAAGAAAACCTCTTTGAAATATAAACGGCGGGAGCAACCCCGTCAACCCCGAAAAAGACGCGCCGACAACTGACTTACACTTCCAAGGCTTGCATGAATCAACCCGCCTGTGTTATTTTCAGGGTGATTAAAGGCCTGTAGCTCAGTAGGACAGAGCACTAGATTCCTAATCTGGGGGTCGCGGGTTCGACTCCCGCCAGGCCTACCACCCCTTCCCCCATAAAACACCCGCTTGACGCGGGACGGTTACGGATGCGCGGGCAGGGATAATGAGAGTCCGTCTAGCAGAAAACACACGGGGAGGTTTCTATGCAAGTATGCGAACTGAAGTGCCGGGCGGGGTTCTATGCCCTTGTTGTTTGGGGGATCACTTTAACCGGCGGGGCTTTTGCGGCCGGGGATCCTATCGCCTTGACGTGCGACACGTTCTGCTACGAGATCAGCCCGTCGGGAAAAAACATCGCGTTCACTGATTCGGCGCAGAAAAAAGATTACCTCAAGGCGGTCGCAGGGGAAAAGGCCTATTGCGCATCCGTGACCAAAGGGGCAAAAACGTACGTTCCCTCGTCGGTCACTTTTGACAACCGCACGCTCCGCCTGACGTTTGCGGAAGCGGGTGTGACCGCGTCTGTCCAGGTGAAAAACGAGAAGACCCGCCTGATTTTCGAGGTGGCCGATGTAACCGGAGCTCCCGATTCGTTCACGTTTGTCAATGTGCCGTTGACGCTCGACGCCCTCCCGACCGAGCCGTTTGCGGCGTGTTCGCTTTCGCTCAATCTGCACACGCGCGTCGACCAGCTTCCGGCGTTGCACCGCGAGCTTTGGGCAAGCTGTTACCAGCGGTTCGGATTCAAAAACGCCCGCGCCGCGATGATCGGCGTCCCTCAGAAACAGATCCTGCCCGTGATCCGGGACGTCATGAAGAAGGCCGCGCCCGATGTCCCGTTCTGCGACCAGGGCGGTGCCTGGGCGCTCGGCGCAAAGGAGGGCTACGGCTCCTACCTCATGAATTTCGGGGCTCTCACCGAGGAAACCGTGGATCAGTGGATCGCGTATTGCAAATCCCTGGGGTTTAATCAGATCGATAATCACGGCGCGGGCGGCTTTTTCAATTTCGGCAGTTTTGAACTCGATCCGAAGAAATTCCCCGAAGGATGGAAGTCATATAAACGGTGCATTGCCAAACTGCACACGGCGGGGATCTCCTCCATCTTCCACACCTACACCTGCTATATCAGCCGGAATTCTAAATATGTCACGCCGGTACCGCATCCGGACCTTGACCTTCTGTCCACGTTCACGCTGTCCGCGCCTCTGGACGAAAAATCGACGGAAATCGTCGTCAAGGAGCCGACCCACGAGGTCTCCACCCGGAAAGGCTGCATGGAGACCAGCAACCGGACCCTCCGCATCGGGGACGAAATCATTGAGTTCACCGATGTGACGCGGGAAGCGCCCTACACCCTCACGGGGTGCAAGCGCGGGTTCCACGGCACGAAAACCGCCGCCCACCAGGCCGGCGCCCGTGTCGGCATCCTCAAGACGTTCTGGAACGGCATGTATATACCGGAACCCCATTCGGCCTTGTTCGACGAAGTGGCCCGGCACACAGCGGAAATCGTGGATGAATGCGGATTTGACGGCATCTACCTCGACGCGATCGAAGGGCTGCAATACATGTGGGGCAAGGAGAACTACTGGTATTACGGCGACAAATTCGTGTTCGAGGTGATGAGAAACCTCAAAAAGCCGGTCGGGCTCGAGTACGCGGGCATGATTCACCACTGGTGGCATTACCGCAGCCGCTACCAGGCCTGGGACATGGTTACGCGCGGATACAAACGCTTTATGGATGTCCGCATCGCCTCGATGAAGGCGGGCGAGGAATACCAGCACGGAAGCTGGGGCGGCTATTGGCCCGAGATCGAGAAATTCGGGCCGATGAAGGATCTTGGCCTTTATCTGCCGCTCCAGTTCGGCTGGTGGCGGTTCAACCCCTGGCAATCCCCGAAACAGGACGCCATGTTCCTCGACGACATCGAATAT
>JAQVSS010000053.1 GCA_028700415.1 Kiritimatiellia bacterium | reverse complement strand
CGCGCGGGTCAAGGCTTCGGGTTTCGGCACGCAGATGTTGCCGACCTGGCGTCCCGACAAGGCCCTGGCCATTGACCGGCCCGCGTTCTGGAACGCTTGGCTCGACCGGCTGGGCGACGCGGCGGGGCTGCCGGTCAAGACGTGGGACGAGCTGCTCTGCGCCCTGCAGAAACGCCATGTGTTCTTTGAGCAGAACGGGTGCCGCCTCTCCGACTACGGCGTGGACACCGTCTGCGCCGAACCTTACACGGAAGCCGAGGTCCGGGCGGTGTTTGCCCGTGTCCGCGGGGGCGGCGCCGCCACGGAGGAGGAGGTCCGCCAGTTCCGTTCCGCCTTTCTGTTCGAGAGTCTGGCCATGGACGCCCGGAGCGACTGGAGCGCGCAGCTCCACTACGGCGCGCTGCGCAACAACAACACGCGGATGTTCCAGAAACTCGGGCCGGACACCGGGTTCGACAGCATCGGCGACTGGAACGTGGCCGTGCCGATGTCGCGCCTTTTCGACCGGCTGGAGCAGGCGGACGCGCTGCCGCGCGTGGTGATCTACACGCTGAATCCGCGGGACAACGAGATGGTCGGCACGATGCTGGGCAACTTCCAGCGCGGGCCCGAGGCCGGCCGCATGCAGTTCGGCAGCGGCTGGTGGTTCAACGACCAGAAGGACGGCATGACGCGTCAGCTGGAGGCGCTTTCGCAACTCGGGCTGCTGAGCCGTTTCGTGGGCATGCTCACGGACAGCCGCTCGTTCCTGAGCTACACGCGCCACGAGTACTTCCGGCGCCTCCTCTGCAACCTGCTGGGCACCGATATCACCGAGGGCAAGATCCCCAACGACATCGCCTGGACCGGCGAGGTCGTGAAGGACATCTGTTTCCGCAACGCGGTGCGGTATTTCAAGTTTACGGCGGAGTAGGTAAGGCTTGTGCAAACAGGGGCCGGAGGGTATGATTCCGGCCTTTTTATATCCCATTCAACCGCGAACGAGAGCAACACCATGAGAATCCTTTCGGGCATCCAGCCTTCGGGCAAACTGCATTTGGGAAACTATTTCGGGATGATGCGGCCGGCCCTTCAGCTGCAGGAAAAGGGCGAGGCCTATCTCTTCATCGCCAATTATCACGCCCTGACTTCGGTGCATGAGCCTGCGCGGCTGCGACAGGACACGCTGGATGTGGCGCTGGACTTCTTGGCGTGCGGCCTGGATCCTGAGCGGACGGTGTTCTTCCGCCAGAGCGATGTGCCTGAGGTTCACGAGCTGGCGTGGCTGCTGTCGGTCGTTACGCCGATGGGGCTGTTGGAGCGCTGTCACTCGTACAAAGACAAAACCGCCAAGGGGATCGCGCCGATGCACGGGCTGTTCGCCTATCCGGTGCTGATGGCGGCGGACATCCTGATCTATCAGTCGAACGTTGTGCCGGTCGGGCGTGACCAGAAACAGCACGTGGAGGTGACGCGCGACATCGCGGTCAAGTTCAACAACGAGTTTGGAGAGGTCTTCACGATCCCCGAGCCCTTCATCCCCGGGGAGGTGGCGGTGGTGCCGGGTCTGGACGGGCAGAAGATGTCCAAGAGTTACGGCAACACCATCGAGCTGTTCGGCGAGCCGAAAGAAGCCAAGGCGCGCATCATGAAGATCGTGACCGACAGCAAGGGGCTGGAAGAGCCGAAAGACCCGGCGGCCTGCAACATTTTCGCGCTCTATAAGCTGTTTGCGAATGACGCGCAGCGGGCGGAGATGGAGGCGAACTACCGCGGCGGCAACTACGGGTACGGGCACGCCAAGAAGGCGCTGGCGGCGATTTTCGAGGAGACGTTCGCGCCGTTCCGCGCGCGCCGCGACGAGCTGCGGAAGAACATGGACTATGTGGAAGAGGTGTTGCGCAAGGGCGCCGAGCGGGCGCGGGTCGAGTCGTCCAAGACGGTGGACCGCGCGCGGCGTGCGGTGGGACTTGTGTAGGTGTCGCCGGGGCGCGGCGGTCCGCGCCCCCTAAGAAGCGGGAATGACATGTCGGTCGAAGCGCTGCTGCAGGACGATTACAAAGTGGACCTGGAGGTCTTCGAAGGCCCCCTCGACCTGTTGCTCTATCTGATCCGGCGTGAAGAGGTCGACATTTACGACATCCCGATCGAAACGATCGCGGCGCAGTACGTGGCGTATCTCGATGTGATGCGCATGCTGGACCTGAACATCGCGGGCGAGTTCCTGGTGATGGCGGCCACGCTCATGATGATCAAGAGCCGGATGCTGCTGCCGGTGGAGTCGCGCGCGGCGGAAGATGAGAGCGACGAGGAGTGGGTGGATCCCCGGCTGGATCTGGTGCGGCAGCTCATCGAATACAAAAAGTTCAAAGACGCCGCCGGGCAGTTGCTGGAGCTGGAGACGCTGCAGGGCGAGGCGTTCACCTTTGGGGGGGAGCAGCCGGTTTTCGCGAAAGAGCCGGCGGAGGCGGGACAGGCGCTGGGCGACATCGGGCTGTTCGACCTCCTGAGCGCCTTGCAGGAGGTGCTGTCGCGGGCTCCGGTGGAGCCGCTGGGGCATATCGAGCCGATCCGCTGGTCCGTGCCGGACAAGATGGAGTCGATTCTTGCCCTGGCCAAGGCCAGTCGCCGGATTGCCTTTTCCACGCTGTTCAATCCCGAGTCGCATCGGGGCGAGGTGATCGTGACGTTTCTGGCGTTGCTGGAGCTGATACGGCTGCGCCAGATCACGCTGTGGCAAAATGCGCCTTTTCATGAGATCCTGATTCTGCCTGTGGAAGAATTTTCCGGGGAGCCGTCCATGGCACCGGTGAGTGGGGGAGGCGAACATGTCGAATCCTAACGAGGTCAAGTTGCCCATGGCGTCGAGCCTGCAGCAGATTGTGGGGGCCTTGCTGTTCGGTGCGGATCATCCGCTGACGGTTGAGGATATCCGGGCCTGCCTCACGAGTGTGGCGGAAACGGCCGAAGAGGGGGAGGGCGAAACGCTCAAGCTGTTTGCCGAGGCCTCCCCCCGCGAGATCGGGGACGCCGTGGCGAGCATCGCCAAGGAGCTGGAGCGGTTGGGGCTTGGGATTGAGGTGGCGGACATGAACAGCGGGTTCCGGTTTCAGACCCAGCCGTGCTGCGGGCGGTGGGTACGCAACCTGCTCAAGGCCGACCGCCCGAACCGGCTGTCGCGGCCTGCCCTGGAGACCCTGGCGATCATCGCCTACCGGCAGCCGATTGCCCGGTCGGAAATCGAGTCGATCCGCGGCGTGGCGGTGGATCACATTGTCAAGGCGCTGATGGAGCTGCATCTGATCCGCATCGTGGGGCGCAGCGAGCTGCCCGGGCGGCCTTTCCTGTACGGCACGACCCCGACTTTCCTTGACCATTTCGGGCTGAGCACGCTCAAGGAGCTGAACGAATTGGATCCCACGCTCCAGCGGTCGAAAATCTCCGAGCGCAAAGCGGTCCACACACGGGAGAAAAAGAAAAGTGATGCGGAACAGTCGGCGGAAGGGGAACCACAGGCCAAGGGGGCTCCCGAGCCTTCGGCGGCGGTGAAAGAGATCCTAGGCGGCGCGGCGCAGGAAAACGCCGAGCCGCTGTACGAGGCGTAGCACGCCCGTTTCCTCTCCCCGCGCGGTGCCCCCGGTCGTTTTTTTGCGGGCTGTCCGAATAAGCGATTGACTCCTCTCGCAAGCGGTGATATAAGAACATCAATATCAGGTGCTATTCTGTTGGAGGGCATCGCGTATGGATAAGGGTCGGTGGCGATGCAGGGCGGCGGCGGGGGTGCTTGCCGCGCTGGTTATCCGGGTTCCGGCCGGGGAGCTGGAGCCTGTCCCCCTCTCCACGTGGGGTGATCTCGACGCGGTTGTGGCGGACAACTACGCCTCCTTCACCAACTATGCGTGGCTTTATCCCCCCGGCGCGTTCTCTTACGCCATCTCCGCAGGATACTTCACGTTCCCCCCCGGCAGCGAGATCGGGGCCGCGACCAATCTTTTCGGGGCGGACAACCGGTTGGGCATCCCCGTGTGGACCGTCCGCGTCACGGAGACCCAGGCGGAGGAGAGGGTCTGGCTGTACGCGGGAGCCGCGGAGGCGCCTTTCCGGACGAACGCGGTGCCGGCCGGTTTCGACCCCTCTCAATGGGTCGAAGGGGCGTACGGCGCGGCGCCGTCATGGTTGCAGGGGGACGCGCTCGACGAATGGTACGCCGACCGCGACCGGTCGCGCATGCGTCTCGGCCTGACGCTCGTGGCGTCCGGCGACTGGGAGACTCTTCAGGATGCCTTCCGGTCTGCCTCCACGAACGAGCCCGCGCCGCAGACACCCCCGCCCACGCTTCCCCCCGATACCAACCGGCTCGCGTTTGCGGGGATCGGGCGGGCGGGAGAACAGGTTCTGCGCCTGTGGCTCTATTCGCCCGAGGGGGGCATCCCCATCGACATCTTCGCGAGCGGCGTGCTGCCGCCGGTCTCCAACCGCTGGTTCCTGACGGGATCCTCCGAGTCGGGCGATCCCTTCAGCGTGTGGGACGTCCCGCCGGGCGGCGGGTCGGCTTTCTTCCGTCTGGCCCGCGGCGACACCGACAGCGACGGCGACGGCATTCCCGACGGCCGCGAGACGCTGCTGTTCGATGCCAAACCTCTTGAGCCGGACAGTGATTTCGACGGGCTTTCTGACTGGGAGGAGACCTACCGCTGCGGGACCGACCCCAACGCGGAGGACAGCGACGGCGACGGCGTGCTGGATGGTGAGGACCAGATGCCGCTGACCCGGGGTCCCCTGATCGAACTCGCCTCGCCCGGGGACGGCGCGGCGCTCACGTCTTCCGTCGTGGCCGTTTCCGGCACGGTGGCTTGGGATGGGGAACTGGCCGGCGTGCTGGTCGACGGGGAGGGTGTCGCGCTCGCCGGCCTCAGGGGCGGGCTCTACGCGTTCTCGACAAACAGGATTCTTGACGACGGGGAACATGTGGTTACCATCAGGGCACTGGCCGCCGGATCGCCCTCGCTGGAGTCGAAAAAGTCCGTGGCCGTCACCGTCGACGCCCTGCCGCCGGAAGTCACGATCCTGAGCCCCGCCGACCTCGACCTGTTCAACGGCGCGAACGTCCGGGTGTCCGTGTGGACGGACTCCACGAATGACACGGTGACCGTCAACGGGACGGCCACGACACGGGACGGGTATGTCCGGTACGCGTGGGTGACCCTCTCGTCCACCGGAACGAACGCCATCCAGGCCGTCGCGGTCGACAGCCTGAACCGGAGCGGCACGGACACCGTGGATGTCGTCTGCACGGACATTGCCTATACCGATCCGGACGATGCCGACAGCGACGGCGTCCCCGACCCCTCCGACCCGGCCCCCAACGACCCGGGTGTGAGCGGCACGGTCGTCATCACTTACCCGCCCAACGGAATGCCTGTCCGGTGCAGGTGACACAGCCATGAAACGGTTAAAGCCAGAAAACAGGGATGTTGTTCCGGGATACCCCGCGACAGCGGGGAACGGGACTCACGGGAGGGGGCCGGTTTTCGCGCTTCTTCTGTGCGCGCTCCTCTGCGCGGCGCGGGACGGTTCTGCCGTTCTCCCGGAGTTCGGGCAGGCGAGAATCCAGACGGTCGCGGGGAACGGGCGGGCGGACGACACGGCGGTCGAGATCGAGGTGGAGGCATCAAGCATGCGCCCGGGCGCGAGATGCGTGCGCCGGACGGCCGCGGAGGGAGGGCAGTTCTCGCAGGACGTGAAACTGTTTCCCGGTCTGAACCGGGTGACGGTCAGGACCGCGTCCGGCACGCGGACGGCTTTTCACCCATTCCGCGTCCCGGAACATACGCTGCGCATCCACATGGCCTGCCCGGGCAATGACGGAACATACCGTCTCCACGTGAACGGGCTGTACGACTACAATCCGGGGCCTGACGCCGCCGGCGGGTATTTTGTGGAAACGGGCGAGCAGTGGCAGCCGGGCGTCCCTTACCATGAGTCGCAGACGGTTGTTTACCGGGCGGCCGTTGCCGGGTTATACAGAATATCCGTCTCGCATTTCACGGAAACCGTCGACCCTCCCGTGGCCTTGACGACTGTGGTGAGCGTCTTTTCCGGAGAGGAACTGGTCTACAGGTCCGGCAACGGGGACGGGAAGGAGCTGTGGAGTGTCGGCACCCTGGTGATCCACGCGGGGGATCAGGCGGGCGGGTACGCCGTGGATGGGGACAAGCGTTTGGATCTGACGGGGCAAGGCGAAATGAAAGGGTTTTCGTGCCCCAACTGGACATGGGAGGAACTGGACGTCACACAACTGGCGGGGCCCAACGGCGGCGGCCCCGTGTATTTGACGGTTGGCCAGGCCGCGCAGTTCACGGCGTCCGGCGTGATCCGCCAGTTCATGATGGGGTCGGATCAGGCCGTGGGCGTCATCGAGCGGTTCGCGAGTTCCGACCCGTCGGTCGGGGAGATCGACGCGCTGGGCGTCCTCGTCGCGAAGGCTCCCGGCCACACGCAGGTCTCCTGCGGCGGCTACGCCGGCGCCCCCATCGACGTGTACGTGTTGACGGCGGAATTGGTTCCCGACTACGACCGCGACGGGGAGATCGGCGACTCGGATATGCGCATGGCTGACGTCCGTAAAATCTTCCGGTTCTGGGTCAACGACGATGACGATAGCGGTTTTGAGGATGACACCAAGGCCGGAAAACAAGATATTCCGGGTTCTGTCTCCGGATGGCTGGAGTTTGACGGGCGCGATCCGGACTGGGAGAACGGATACGTTGACGGCGAGCGTGATTGGGTGGATTTTTTTCCCGTTTTTGTGGGCCTGAAATCCGTTCTCGATGTGATTGGGACAAGCGGTTACAAGTATGTTTTGAAACATACCGACGGAGCAGTTAACGCCTATGTTGCAACCGATCTTGCCCCGACGAACGCCGCGAAGCATCTCCGGGACTATAACTACGCGAGCGTCCATCGCGTTGCCACCGTTCAGAAAATATCGGACGTCGGCTACGAACTTCCCGCGGCTTTCTTGAACGCCGTGAAGGACGACGGCAAGGGCGTCATTCTCCTTGAGGGGAGAACGGCCTCGACGGCGGGCAAACTTGTCGTCGAGGTTCAGAAAACCGACGGCACCACGGTGTGTTCGAGTGAACTTGCGTTGAGCTTGGATAGCGTTGAGAAGATGTTTCTCCACAAGAATCTGCGTGCGGCGGGTGGCGGCTCGGTCAGTGTCGCGGACCGGACAACCACGCCCAAGTGGCCGGACGGGCTCTGCAACGGCAAACATGCTGTTTTTCTCCACGGATACAGCGTCAACGAGCAGGGCGCACGTGGTTGGCACGCCGAAATGTTCAAGCGCCTATACTGGTCCGGCAACGGCGCACGCTTCCACGCCATCACATGGTACGGCAACGAGAGTCAGGATTGGACTTCCCTCTACAAATGTCCCAACTACCACAACAATGTTCTTAACGCGTGGAAGACCGCGCCTGCGCTACGGGGTTATCTGGCGGCCCTCCGGCAGGGCAACGCGCATGTTTGCCTCATGGCGCACAGCCTCGGCAATATGGCTGCCTCCTGCGCTCTGGCACTAGATCCGGACGCAGCCTCGGTTTACCTCATGCTGAACGGCGCGGTGGCCTCCGAAGCGTTCGACGCCTCACAGGCCAACGACAATATGACGCACAGCGACTGGGTGTCCTACGCCTCGCCCGCCGAATTGCGCGCCTCCGAATGGCACGCCCTGTTTGGCACCAACGACCTCCGCTCCGGCCTGACGTGGCAGGGCAGGTTCGCCTCTATCTCGTCCAAGACCGTCAACTTCTACTCTTCCGGGGACCAAGTCTTCGACATCCACCTGAAAGACAACGCCCCCGATGTGTTTGAGGGCCTTTGGCATGTGAACGACGGGCGTTACGCGTGGGCGTTTCAGGAGAAACGCAAAGGCAGTGCCACTTACGCCGGCGGCGACAGCTACACCTTCAGCCATTCGTCCGGCTGGCGGTTCAACAACGAGAACGAGCCTGATGGCTGGAGCCTCCTCGTCACCCAAGACCCCGACGTCTACGCGTTTGCCACGCCCGCACAGGCCTCGAACCTGTCGTCCAACCTCGTCCAATTGGTAACGCGTCCCTTCTTCGGAATGGGTTCAGGAGAATACCGGGGTAGCCTATTCACCACCAACGCCGCGACAGCCAACGCTTGGCTTTCCAACGCCACAAATGAATGGCGCGTTCTCGCGGGCGCGGTTCCCGCCAGAAGCCTTGCGGCGGGAAGGGCTGGGATAGATATGTTAGGGAGTTACCGCAACTTGAATATGAATCAACCTGTCGATAGCCAAAACAATTCAGGCATCAAGCCCAGTTGCTGGCCAGATAGAAATCCTGATCCTGATGAAACGGATTACGATTGGCTACACAGCGACATTCGTAACATGGCATACCTTTTTACCTACCGGATTTTTGATGAAATTGTTAACAGAGGAGATCTAGAATGATAAAACGAATGAACACATTCTTAGTTGTGCTTCTTGTTCTAGCCGATTACCATGCGTTGGCGTTCGAACGCGGTGAAGCCGAGTTTAACTTTAAGGTTATTGACGAAAAAGGCGTTCCGGTTGCCGATGCGCTCATGCATGGCGGCGCTTGGTGGCCGCCCAAGGCGCTGGAAACAGACCCCGCAAGAAAGCTGAAAACGTTTCGTGTCACTACCGACACCAACGGATGTGCAACTGTAAGACTTGCAGTCTACTCCGACTTAAACTTCGTCGTAAAAAAGGAAGGTTTCTATGAGACTCTGGAGACATACGATCTCGGGCTTTCCGATTTGCACAAAATGACACTGGATCGTCAATTAGAACGGTGGCAACCATGGCCCGCAAAAAAAACAGTTGTTTTAAAGCACATACGCAAGCCGGTCCCCATGTATTCCAAAAATGTGCTAACCATACTCCCAGAACAAGGGAAGCCGATCGGGTATGACCTGATGAAAGGCGATTGGGTTGCCCCATATGGATTAGGCATAATTTCCGATTTGGTAATCAACGTGACAGGAGTTGTGTCGAACATCCAAACGCGATATGGGGCATACAGGGAATATGATCTTCAGATGCGGGTGACCTTTAGTAACAGTGGTGATGGAATAGTGACAAATTCTGTGCCTGTTCATAATGAGAGTTATCAGGGCAGTTTGCTCGTTACCGACCACGAAACGCCCGCAGATGGTTATCAGGCCGAATATTTCTTTGTCAAACGGAAACGATTCAGACGGGACGAAAATATTAACGTCGAACCTAGAAGATCGCAAATTGCATACTTTCGGGTTCGCTCGGAACGAGATGGGACAGGCCGTCTCAAGCGGGCGTATTACGGCTCAATGCTTGGTGATTTAAGGGCGGATATTGAGATCGATGGCCGGGTGTCGGTGAGTTTTTCGTACGCCATCAATCCGGACGGCACCCGCAATGTTGAGCGTGCCAAAGGCGTAAATCTATTGCGGTGACCCTCAATGCTTGGCTTTCCAACGCCACCAACAAGTTGCGACCTGCTGGACTTCTTTCCGGTGTGGCTTGACCTGAAAGGCGCGCTAGACGCGTTCCCCGCGCAGTCGGGGGTGACGTTCCGGTTCAGGAGTTCGGGGTTGCGGTTCGTCTATACGGCCCTGACGAAAAACGAGGCCGGGAAATACCTGCGCGAGGAGTGCGCCGTCTGCGGTCCGGCGTTCAACCAGAACGCACACGGGGCGCCAACCTTCGCTCCTGCCGAGGGCTCGGGGAGCCAAGTCGTGGAGCTTTCCGAGGCGTTTTTGAGCCTGATAAAAGCGGACGGCGACAAGGGCGTGCTGCTGGTCGAGTGTTCCTCCCCGCTGGCATCGCTTGAACTTGAGATCGTCGATCCGTACGGCGACCCGATCGCGTCCAGACGCCTGCACCTGGTCGTCTCGGGGGTGGAGGATATGTACAGCTGGGTCAACCTGCGTTCAAGCGGTGGACGGGTCACATCGGTCGGGGAACCCGCGAACGCGCCGAATTTTGATAGCAACGGCAAGAACGTCTTTTTCCTGCACGGGTTCGACGTGGATGCCGATACGGCGAGAGCATGGAACGCCGAGATGTTCAAGCGGCTCTGGTGGTCGGGATCCAAGGCTAGATTCTGGGGCATGACGTGGGAAGGGGACGCTGGCAGTTCCCTCAACTATCAGGCGAACGCGGCGAACGCGTTCGCCGTCACCTCCAACTTCTGCGCTTGGGTCGGCGGGGTGACGGGCGAGAAAATCGTTTTGGCGCACAGTCTGGGCAACATGGTCGTGTCCGCCGCCATTCAGGATTACGGTCTGAGCGTGAGCAAATATTTCATGCTCAACGCCGCCGTGGCGGCGGAATGCTACGACTCGTCCGTCTTCAACGATGCGGCGGACGGGAACCACATGCTCCACGACGAATGGGCCGGGTATGGTTCCAACACATGGTGCTCGACATGGCACCGCCTGTTCTCCGCGCCTGACGGCCGGGCCGGGCTGACGTGGAAGGATCGGTTCCCGAACGTCCTCCCCGTCGCGTACAATTACTATTCGTCGGGAGACGAGATCTTTGAAATCTGGAATGCCATGCCGACCGCCTTTTCCGGCGGGATCTTCCATCTGGAGCGCTATGCGTGGCAGAAACAGGAACTGTTCAAGGGACGCGGGATTCCTGGCGGCACGACATGGGCGGGGTGGGGCTTCCTTAGAACCGCCCCGGAAAGCACCTATGAGGAGTCGATCCTCTATCCCGACGCGGCGGCCGCAAACAGTGTGCCCGTTACGAATATTGTCGAATCCCCCGTGTTCCGAAAAAACCCGCCCGAAATGTTCACAAACAGCGTTCCGTCCGCGACGGTCAACGCGCTTCTGGCGAAAGGGCTTCCCGCGCTTTCGGCTGCGGCGGGAATAACAGATTTCGGGACAGAGGTGATGAGTGACTGGGATATGAACACAATGGGTAAGCCTGATGGAGGGGTGTGGGGACGTTCCACCTCACAAACTTATGAAGACCGCTGGCTGCATAGCGATCTGAAAGACATGGCATACTTTTACGTCTATAAATTGTTTGACCGTATCGTGAATGAAGGAGGTTTGGAATGAACCGTTTCGTTTTGTTTCTTGTGTTGTTTCCGATTCTGGCCTTCGGTGTACGGCGACCGACGGCAGCGGAGCAAAAGGCACTAACTCACGGAGCCGAGGCTTGTGTAGTTTTTCGTGTAATTGATGTTCGGGACAGACCGGTTGAGAAGGCACTGGTTGAGGGTAACTTTTGGAACGACACGCGTAAGGGGAACCCGTACTCGATGAATACGGATTCAAATGGCGTGTGTGTTGTTACACGAACCTGTTCCGATGATTATCACTTTGCCGTTACAAAGGAAGGGTATTATCGGACAAAAGGCAGAAAAGTCTTGTGGAATCCAAATTTTATTTCTATCAAGGACGGAAAATGGCAGCCGTACGGGGCGACAAACACGGTGGTTCTCAAGCGAAAGGTCAATCCCGTGGCGATGTGCGTGGCGTGGAATGAGGCACGGTCAAGTTTGCCAGATGAGGATTGTCTGATCGGTTATGACATGAAAACTGCTGACTGGGTAATGCCGTGGGGAAAAGGGAAAACGGCAGATTTCTTTATCCGATATGTGAGACAAGTGGGCACGAACAGGCTTGAGATTAAATCGACGCTAACAATCGCATTCACGAATGTGCTGGACGGCGTATACAGGATGAAGACAGATGACTCAGGAAGCGCGATGCGTACAGTTTACAAGGCTGATACAAATGCGGTATACGCCAGAACACTTGCATTTGTTTATGATCGAACGGCAGAAAAAATTAACACGGATACATATTTGACGCCCGATGACTATCTCGTATTACGTACTCGCACGGAATGTGATGGCCACGGCAATCTGAAGAAAGCGAACTATGCGAAAATTGTCGGTAAACTCGCGATCACCCGAGAAAACAAATTGAAAATACGTTTTTATTTCAATCCCAACGAGAACGATCCGAACCTTGAGGCCGATACGACGAAAAATCTTCTGAATCCTCGCGACCTCGGGTTTCCGCCGTGAGGCACATGCCGGACAATGCGACTCGGCGGATGTCCGGGTGGCACCTCGTGGGCGGGATGGGGATTCGACACGGTTCAGGTCGGCGACGACTTCATCCTCCGACATACGGTCGCGGAGGCCAACGCGGCGTTGCCCGATGCTCTGCGCACGAACGCCGTGTTCAGCCACTTCCCGGTCGAGATGTTCCAGCCCGACATCCCGCCCGCGACGGTCAACGCGATTCTGGCGAAAGGGGTTCCCGCGCTGTCGGCGGCAGCGGGGGTACGGTTGATTAACAACCCTAATGTTTACGGAAACGGAAAGGAGGCCGATTTCATTTTCACCGACGGGAGGCGACGATGTTTCTGCCCGAGACGGATTTAGAGGTGGTTGGGCAGGCCGTCGGTGTCTTCGTCGCGAAGGATCCCGGCTATACGCAGATATCCAGCAAGGGCTATGCGGCCGGTTCGATTGACGTGTACGGCCGTTACGCGTTTACGTGCCCGTTTGCGGGCTTGTAAGGCCCCCTCTGTTTTCACTATAGTACATAATTCTCTTTTGACGGAAGGTCAGGAAAGCAGGGCGTTTATGAAGCAGATCGGTGTGGGCCTGATAGGATTTGGAACCGTGGGCGCGGGCGTCGTGGACGGCTTGCGGCGCAACCGCAAGGTGATGGCGCAGCGGCTGGGCGTGGAGGTCGTGCTCAAACGTATCGCGGACATCGACATCACGGCCGACCGGGGCGTGGCCGTTGACGAGGCGGTGTTGACCACGGACGCGATGGCGGTGATCAACGACCCGGGCATTCAAATCATTGTCGAGTTGATCGGCGGGACAGGCGTGGCCAAAACCTTTGTTCTTGCGGCGTTGAACGCGGGCAAGGCGGTCGTCACGGCGAACAAGAAACTCTTGGCCGAATGCGGCGAGGAGATTTTCGGGACGGCCGAACGCAACGGCGTGGACATCTATTTTGGGGCGAGCGTGGGAGGCGGCATCCCGATCATCCGCGTGCTGCGGGAAGGGCTGGCGGGCAACGAGATCCAGAGCATCCACGGCATCCTGAACGGCACCTGCAACTACATCCTGACGCGCATGGAGAACGAGGGGCTGGCTTTCGACAAGGTTCTGAAGGCCGCGCAGAAGGCCGGGTATGCGGAGGCAGAGCCGAGCCTAGACATCGACGGGACCGACACGGCGCACAAGGCGATCCTTCTGGCGTCGCTGGCATACGGGTTCCATGTGCCGATGGGCCAGGTCTTGATCGAGGGCATCCGCAACCTTTCGGGCATGGACGTGAAGTTCGCCGCGGAGTTCGGGTACCGCATCAAGCTGCTGGCGGTGGTGCGGCGCGAGGGCGACGAGGTCGAGGTGCGCGTGCATCCCACGCTGGTGCCGCTGGGGCACATGCTGGCCTCGGTCAGCAACGTGTTCAACGCGGCGATGGTGCGGGGCGACCTGAGCGGCGACACGCTCTACTACGGGCGCGGCGCCGGGCGTGAGCCCACGGCCAGCACGGTGATCGGCGACATCGGCGACATCGCGCGCAACCTGATGGCGGGCAAGTCGCGGTACCGGCGCGGCGTGTGTTTGACGAACGACGGCAAGCTGCGCGTGCGGGCGGCGGGGGATATCGTGAGCCGCTATTACGTGCGGCTGATGGTGATCGACAAGGCCGGCTCCCTGGGCGTGATCACCACGATTCTGGGCAAGCACGGGGTGAGCATTCTGGCGGCGACGCAGAAGGCGCCTCCCGAGGAGCTGGAGAATGCGGGGTATGTGCCGGTGGTGATCCTGACGCATGCGGCCAAGGGCGCGGGGATCGACGCGGCCTTGAGCGAGATCCGCACGGCGGGCGTGCTGAACAAGGAGCCGGTGAAGATCCGGATGATGTAGATATGAGCAAGAAAAGCGCAAAAGGGAGCGTGCTTGTCGTCGGGCGTCTCTGTTTTGCGTTGGTGACGTTCTCGCGGGCGGATGAGGGAAGCTTTCCTTCGGGATTTGCGGGCGGGCCGCAAAACGAGACGGAGCTGGTGCTGGCGTACGAGTGGGAGCAGGCGTCGGGCGTCGGGCTGATCTTTCCCTCGACCAACCGGGCGTTCACAATCAGCGGCGGGATGATCGACCGGACAGCGGCCTCCACGAACGGATTCGGCGCGGAGTTTCTGGGCGGGCTCACGGCCACGAATTTCGGTGGGGTCGAGATCTTCCCTGTCACGCTGCGCACGGACGACGCGAGCGGCACCATTGGTTTCTACAACGCGGGCGGCTTCCTGTTCGACACTCTGCCGCCGCTGCTCGGCGCGGGTTACACCCCGAACTGGATCGCGGAACTGCACGGCGTGCCGGACGCGCCGACGAACGGTGTCTCCCAGTCCGCGCTGGACTACACGCGCCTGTTGCTGCTGCCGTCGCACGTCGAGATGGAATGGCATTTTGTCGACGCGACCAACCGCGATGCCTATGCGGAGGCGCGGCAGGGTTTCTGGAACCCGCCGGGCGGAGGCGGGGCGGGCGGGACAAACGGGTTGCGGTTCACGGACATCCGGGTGGACTCCAATGCCGTTCAGCTCGTTCTGGCGTGGCCGGACGGCCACCCGCTGCCGGGGGGGCTTGTCGACATCCTCTGTTCGCCGCGTCTCGATTCGACGAACGCGGCGGGCGGGGTCGCGTGGCGGCCGCTGGCTCGGATTCCGGCCGAGCCATCCTCGGGCGCCGCATCCAACTCGATTCCTCTGAACCTGCTCCCCCCCGCGCAGAAGGCGGGTGTCGGGGGACCGGTCATGACGAACACGGTTGATTCTCTGTATGTCTCCGGCGTGGCCTACACGAACGTTGCCGCACCGTTCAATGGGGATGTGTCCGTCTCCGCGTTTTTCCTCGCCGCCTCGCTCGCCGACGCGGACGGCGACGGCCTTTCGGACGCGATGGAAACACGGGTCTATCTCACCGACCCGGACGACGCCGATACGGACAACGACGGGTATTCTGACGGCGTGGAGATCGCGCTGGGGCTGAATCCGCTCGAGGGGAGCGACGGCCCTGACGCCGACCCCGACGGCGACGGGCTTTCGAATTCCGCGGAGGCCGCGCTGGGGACGGACCCGTACGACAGGGACAGCGACGGCGACGGCCTCACGGACGGGGAGGAACACGGCCCGCCGTCGGTCGCGGAGACGGTCTTC
Organism: Kiritimatiellia bacterium; assembly: GCA_028700415.1. GTDB lineage: Bacteria > Verrucomicrobiota > Kiritimatiellia > RFP12 > UBA1067 > JALHET01. Next base: position 3,853 of record JAQVSS010000053.1, on the reverse strand, counting down.
CGGTGGTTCGACGCGTCAGGCGGAACGGAGCTGACCGCGCAGTTCGCGTCCGACACGGACGGGGGCTGCGCGGAGGCGCCGCTTCCGTTTCCGGTCTTCTTCGGGGGGCGGGTCCTGACCAACCTGTCGGCCAACGCGAACGGGATCGCCGGGTTTTTCCCGGGGGCCGGGACGACCGGCACCGGGCTGCACTCCAATGACGACATGGACTATGCGGACATGCCGGACGGCTGCGACCTGCTCGCCGCCGGGCTCTGGGACGACCTGAAGCTGTACCCCGTGCTGGGCTCCGCCGTCACGCTGGCGGACGTGCCGACGAACGGCACGCGGTATTGCGTCGTTGAGTACAAAAACATAGGCTTCTGGTCGAGCGGCGCGACGACCAACAATCGGGTCTCGTTCCAGCTTGTCTTCGAGGAGGGTGTCTCGAACCGCTTCAGCGTGTTCTACCAGAACGCCAACGGCTATGGCGACGGGCGCGAGGCAACGCTGGGGGCGCGGACCGCCGTCCAAACACTCCAATATTCCTATAACACCGCTTCCGTCTCGAACGGCCTCGCGCTGGAATACCGCTTCGGGACCGGCACCGACCCGCTCGACCCCGACACCGACGACGACGGGCTGGAGGACGGCGAGGAGATCGGTCTCGGCACCGACCCGTTCGATGATGACACGGACGGCGACGGCCTCTCGGACGGCGAGGAGGCGGGCGTCGGCACCGACCCGCTCGACCCCGATACGGACAACGACGGGTTGGACGATGACTGGGAGTCCTGGAACATGCCGGAGTTCGACCCGCTCGACCCCTCCGACGGCGGGTCGGACGACGACGGCGACGGCCTGTCCTTCGCGGAGGAATATCTCGGGACATGCGGGTACACCTCCGACCCCAACGACTGGGACACGGACGGCGACGGCATCCCGGACGGCGCGGAGGCCGCGCTCGGGACCAATCCCCGCAGCCGCGATTCGGACGGGGACGGCCTGTCCGACCCTGACGAGATTCTCGCCGAAACGGATCCGCGGGCCGCCGACACCGACAACGACGGCATGGGGGACGGGTGGGAGGTTGACCACGGCTTCGACCCGTCCGACCCGTCCGACGGCCCCGACGACGCCGACGGCGACGGGCTTTCCAACGAAGACGAGGAGGATTACCGGACAGACCCGCGCAACCCCGACACGGACGGCGACGGGCGCACGGACGGCACGGAGGTCAACGGTGCGCCGTATTCCTCCCCGCTGAACCCCGATATGGACAGCGACGGGCTTTCCGACAGCGAGGAGGCCGCGCTGGGCACCGCCCCCTGGAACGACGACACGGACTACGACGGCTGCCCGGACGGGTGGGAGGTCGACCACGGCTTCGACCCGCTCGACGCCGCCGACCCCGACCCGGACGCCGACCCCGACGGCGACCACATCCCCAACCTGCGCGAGGCCGCGCTGGGCACCGACCCGCATTCGGAGGACACCGACGGCGACGGCCTCGGCGACAACGGGGAGGCGGGCTGGATCGGCGCGGGACTCCCGCCGCTCGCCGTCTCCGGCGGCACGGACGTCCTCGCGCTGATGGACAGCACAGACTGGGCCGAGACCGTCCTGCCGCTGCCGTTCCCGGTCGAAATCCAGGGCTCCGTCTGCTCCAACGTGTGTGTCGGGATCGACGGCTACATCGAACTCGGCCCGTCCGCCCTCTACGGCTATCTGTCGGAAACCGTCCTTGAGCTGGACGCCTTCCGCGACGACCTGAAAGCCTATCCCGCCGAACTCGGTTCAGCGATCACCCTCGCCGATGTCGCGACCAACGGCGCACGCTACTGCGTGATCGAATACAGGGACATGGGCTTCTATTCCGGCGGCGCGACGAACGCCAACCTCGTCTCGTTCCAGATCGTTTTCCAAGAGGGCGTCCCGGACCGCGCCGACGTCGTCTTCCCCGCCGCCGCCGGGCGCGGCGACGGGCGCGACGCGCGGCTGGAGGCCCGCGCCCCGTTTGTGACGCTCACGCATTCCGAGCGTCAGCCCGCCGTCTTCCCCGGCCTCTCCGTCGCCTACCATCTCGGCACCGGCGCCTGCCCGCTCCGCGCCGACACCGACGGCGACGGGACGGGCGACGCCGCCGACCCCAACCCTTTCAGTCCGGACACCGACGGCGACGGCCTCTCCGACGTCTTCGAGGCCGCGCACGCGGCGGAAGGCATGGACCCGTCCGTCCCCGCCGGCTCCGACGAGGAAAACGGCATCAACGGCGACCCCGACGGCGACGGGCGCACCAACGCCGAGGAGGAGGCCGACGGCACCGACCCGTTCGACCCCGACACCGACGGCGACGGCGTGACGGACGGCGACGAGATCAGCCAGGGATCCGACCCGCTCGACGGAAACGACAGCCAGCCCCGCGAGGCCGTCCCCGTCACGGTTCTCTTCGGCGACACGAGCGGCAGCCACTCCGAAAAATACCGCCTGACGATCACCCCGGTCTCCGGCGACACCCGCCCCGGCTGGACGCTGGTGAACCGCGCCTTCGGCCAGCCCGACCCGCTCACCGTCAGGCTTGCCGCAGGGGCGACCTACGAGGTCGGTCTTGAGCACATCGCGACAGAGCCGGAATTCATGAGGGAATACGGGTTCCCGAACTGCGACTGGACGCTCGACATCCAGACCCCGCAGGCCGGCGGGTTCGCGGTGTTCGTCGACGACCCCGACAACATCGTCACCACGGTGGAGGACTTCCCGAACTCGACCTTCCGCGCCGCCGGGAAAACCGCCCGGATCACCGTCATCCGCGCCGGCCTCGTCCCCGACCGGAACCGCGACCGGGGGATTGGTGCCGCCGAAGCGTCCGCGGACGCCTTCCGCCTCTGGATCAACGACGACGCGGACAAGAACGACGTCGCGGAAGGCGAAAGCGACCTGCCCGGCCAGTCCTCCGGCTGGCGGGCACAGGCCAACTTCAGCGACGGGCGCGTCAACGGCCGCGCCGACCTGCTCGACTTCTTCCCCGTCTGGCTGGACATCGGCGAAGCCCTCGCCCTCCTCGACGCGATGCCCGGCGGCGGCGGCGTGACGGTCAGGCTCCGCAACAAGCATAACGCGCTCGCCTACGTCCAGACCGGGCTTACGACCAACGCCGCCGGCTCCTATCTCGTCTCGGAGGTCGCGGGCCTCGATTCCGCCGCCACCCGCAAGATCACCGCCGAGGGCGTGACGCTCCCCGGCTCCTTCGTCGACGCGGTCCGCGCCGACCCGTCCAAGGGCGTCATCCTGATCGAGGGCCGCGCCGAGACCTCCGAACCCCTTGTCCTTGAAATCCGGCGCGGCGGCAAGAAGGTCCTGGAGAAGTCCCTCCCCCTAACGATATCTTCCGTGGAGGAAATGTACGACCGTGTCAACGGAGTGAACGGCGCGTTCAGCGTCTCGCAGGGCGGGTATCTCCCGCCATCCAACGGCAAGAACGCCGTCTTCCTGCACGGCTTCAACGTCACGCCGGAAGAGGCGAGGATGTGGCACAGCGAGATGTTCAAGCGGCTCTGGCAGTCCGGCTCCGACGCCCGCTTCCACGGCGTGACGTGGAGGGGCGACATCGGCATTCCCAATGCTCTCCACTACCATGAGAACGTTGATAGCGCCTTCCTGACCGCCCCGTATCTCGCGGACTACGTCAACAGCCTCTCAGGAGAAAAGGTCGTCATGGCGCACAGTCTCGGAAACATGGTCGTGTCTTCGGCCATCGCCGACCACGGCATGGCTGCGGACAAGTACTTCATGCTGAACGCCGCCGTCCCCGCCGAGGCGTATGATCCTTCCTTGTGGAGCACGACGGTTTCCGGCAACAACATGGTGCATGAGG
>JAQVSS010000333.1 GCA_028700415.1 Kiritimatiellia bacterium | reverse complement strand
TTTGGCTGACTGATCTGTTGATTCATACCCTTGATACGCATGTCATCTCTTTTCGCTTTCCATTTGGTGATGGCGACCTGTTCTTGATGTGGTTAAGTGCGGGTGCCATTTCGATTCCTGTCTACATCGCCTTTGGCTTTTACCGGCCGCTCTGGCGCTTTGCCAGCATCCCTCAATACCTGACGTTGGCGTTTGGCACTTTGGCTTATACCGGCTTTGTTGTAATAGGGTCCGTATTCGGCAAGATGCCGCAAAATCCGGCTTATTATGTGATTTTCTGGATGGTCCTGCTCCTGGCCATTGTCTTCTACCGTTTGCTGTACCGCGTGATCGTCAACCGGCGTATCCAGCGTTCTTTAATGCAATCTTTCCCTTACCGGCACAACAAGCCGGCGGAACAGATTCGCGTCATGGTGATTGGGGCGGGGTATGCCGGAAACCAGATCATCCGGGAGATGATTGAGACCCGAGGTCATCATCTTCCGGTTGTCCTGATTGACGATGATCCGAACAAACAAGGCCTGTTCATCTCACGTGTTCCTGTGATCGGGGGGCGCGACCGTATTTTATTGGCCGTCAATGAATACGCCATCGATGAGATCATCCTGGCGATCCCCAGCGCGACGCGCCAAACGGTTCGTGAACTCGTCGATATCTGTCACCAAACGGATTGTGCGCTGCGCATCGTTCCCCTGATGAGCGACATCATCAGCGGCAAGATCAGCATCTCAGATATCCGGGAAGTCGAAATCGAAGACCTACTGGGCAGAGAGGCGATCCGACTTGATTTGACGGAAATCGCCCGTTACTTGTCCGGACAGGTGGTGATGGTCACCGGGGGCGGAGGGTCGATCGGCTCAGAGCTCTGCCGTCAGATCATCAAGTATAACCCCAGTCAGCTGATCGTCTTCGACATTTACGAAAATAATGCCTACGACCTGCAGCAGGAGTTGCTCAGCCAATACGGCCACACGCTCAACCTGGTTGTCCTGATCGGATCCGTTCGCGATGCGGAACGGTTGGACACCGTGATGCGGACATACCAGCCCAGCATCATCTTCCATGCCGCTGCCCACAAGCATGTGCCCCTTATGGAGGACAGCCCCAGTGAAGCGGTCAAGAACAACGTGTTGGGGACCTACCAAACGGCCTTGATGGCTGGACGACATAATGTCAAGCGATTTGTCATGATTTCAACAGATAAGGCCGTGAATCCGACTAACGTCATGGGGGCATCCAAACGCCTGGCCGAACTGACCATCCAATACTTGAACCGGCAGTTCCCCCTAACCACATACATGGCGGTACGTTTCGGTAATGTCCTGGGTAGCAACGGGTCCGTGATCCCATTGTTTAAGCGACAAATCCAGCATGAACGCAAAGTGACAGTGACAGATCCCAACGTCACGCGTTATTTCATGACCATCCCGGAAGCGGTCAGTCTGGTCATCCAAACCGGGGCGATGGCTGAAGGCGGAGAGATCTTTGTGCTGGACATGGGAGAACCAGTCAAGATCATCGACTTGGCGAAAGACTTGATCCGGCTGTCCGGGCTTGAACCCGATACCGATGTGGAGATCGTCTACACAGGGATGCGTCCTGGCGAGAAGATGTATGAAGAGCTGTGCCTCGATCTGGAACAGATGGACAGCACGCGCCACAAAAAAATCTTTGTCATGAAACCGGTTCAGGATTGTGACGCGATTGGAAATGAAATTGCCACGTTGCAGGCGATTATCGGCTGGGATTGCCATGCCCTGCGCGAGTTGCTTGGTAAAGTTCAGGAAGCGCTCAAAACCTGTGAAACACCGGATATGAATAAATAGACGAGTTCCTGATACATAAACAGCCGGTTGTGGGTTATAATGAGAAAATGAAGTTTGATTGGCTTTGACTGGGTTGATGTTCTGAAAGGAAAAAGATGAAAAGTAATCGCAAGAAGAAAAAAGCAAACCGGTGGCTGTTTATAATACCGGTGGCAATTTTGGCCGTGGTTCTGATCGCTGGCGGCTCGTATGTTTCATCGCTGCTTAACCTGGTAGAAAAAGACGATTATTCCGGCAATATGGAACTGGATGAGTCCGATATCTTCGAACCCGATGATTATGTCACGACAACAACCGCATCAACCGCCGATCCAACCAGTCCATCCGGCGGGCCTTTGCCGACCAAACCCGGCGGAACAGTAGCTACCACGCTACCAATCGAAACGACGGTCGATCCGCTGATCGAAATCATCGCCAATATAGAAAACGAACAAGCCAACCTGAAAATGATCGGCGATAAGCAGGTTTACAACATCTTGTTGATCGGTACGGATAATAGGGGAAATGAACTTAATGGCCGTTCGGATACCATGATGATCCTATCGGTCAACAAGCGAACCGATGAGATTCACATTGTATCGCTGATGCGGGCTATGTTTGTCAAGATTCCTGGCAAGGGCTATTCAATGATCAACGCCGCGTTTTCCTGGGGCGGGGCCAATCTCCTGATCAAGACGATCGAAGAGAATTTTAAGGTGCCGATTCATGATTATATTCTGATAAATTTCTCTGGTTTTAGACAGGCTATTGACACCATTGGTGGGATTAATATCTACTTGAGCGAAGTTGAAGCTGCACATCTCAACGAGCAACTAGAAATAACAAGTTTAGTGGCTGGAACAAACACGCTTGACGGCAAAGCAGCGCTAGCCTATGCCCGAATCCGGAAAATTGATTCTGATTTCACACGTACCGGTCGCCAGCGGGCTGTGATCGAGGCCTTGATCCGCAAGGTGCGCAGCATGAGCCTTGGTGAATTGGATGGCTTAGCCCGCCAAATTCTGCCTCTGGTCAGGAGCAGCCGTTCTGGATCGTCGCTTTTGGGCTTGATAACGGATGCCTACAACTGGCGTAATTACCCGGTTAAGCAGCTTCTTATTCCAGTTAGCAACAGCATGGACCTGATCATCGTGCGCGGTGCCCAGATGTATCGCTTCGATGTCACAACCAACGTGGAAAAACTGCAGGCTTTTCTGTATTACTGACCATTATTAGTTTTAGGTGCTTAATAAATTGACAATTCAACATATCTCGGTTAAGCTTGTGCCAGCCTTTTCAGTGAAGGGAGTACCAGGAAATTGGACAACGAAACCATTGACCTGATGCAGATGCTGCGCATCGTGCGCAAGCGCTTATGGATCATCGTTTTGATCGCCTTTCTGAGCGTCGGACTAAGCGGCGTGATCAGCTATTTTGTGCTCGAGGAAGAATATAGCGCGGATGTGCTGCTTTATATCTGGCAGGATAAGGACGAAACCGGACAGGACGCGGTTAACTACAGCGACCTCCAGCTGTTCGCCCAGCTGGTCAACGATTACCAGGAGCTGGCCAAGAGCCGCCTAGTGACCGGCATTGTGGCGGACGAGCTTGGCTTGCCTGCAGACAGTATTAACCGACTTCGCAACATGATCACGGTCGGGAACAAGGCCAACACACGTCATTTGACGATCGTCGTTAAGGACACGGATCCTGTTTTCGCAGCAGCCCTGGCCAACAAGGTGGCTGATGTTTTTTCACGTGTGGTTGTCGAGAAGATGGGCGCGGGCCAGGTCAATATCATCGATAACGCGATCGTGCCAACCGCTCCGTCTGCCCCGAACAAGCCGATGAATATCCTGATCGGACTTGTGCTTGGGATCATGGTCGGTTTAGGGATTGTCTTCCTGATTGAATTTTTTGACACGTCAGTCAAGACGGCTGAGGATGTTGAGCGAATCACGGGCTATACAATTTTAGGAGCTGTCCCTGAGTTTTCCACATCCAAACGTGAAGGGAGGCACTAGGGATGGAATTGCATAGCCAGTTATACGACCAGGACTTGGTGGCACATCTTGACCCATTGTCTCATGTTACCGAGGCGATCAAGATCATCCGGACAAATATTGAGTTTTCCTCTATCGACAAGCCGATCCGTACATTGGCGGTGACCAGCACCTTGCAGGGTGAAGGTAAAACAGCTCTGATCGGCAACCTGGCGATTACCTATGCCCAGGCGGGTCGCAAAGTTCTCTTGATCGATGCCGATCTTCGTCGTCCGACAACGCACCGGCTGTTTGGCTTGTCCAACCGGCGTGGTCTGACCAATGTGCTGGTTTCTGGACGTGACTACAAGGAGTTCATGCAACAGACCCTGACGGAGAACTTGTTTTTGCTCGCATCAGGACCTATTCCGCCGAATCCTGCTGAGATCTTAATGAGCGCAACCTTTACCAGCATCATTGAACAGGCAAAGAGCGAATTCGACATGGTCTTTTTGGATACGCCCCCGATCAACGTGGTAACGGATGCGGCGATCATATCGACTAAGGTCGATGGGATCGTCTATGTGGTTCGGGCTGGTGGTGTCGATCGTAAACAGCTGCAACATGCAACGTCGTTGCTGACGCAAGTCAAGGCGAACGTCCTTGGTTATGTGTTGAACGGTATCAAGGAAGATGCCGATAATTACTATTATTACTACTATTATGGCCATTATTCGGCGCAGAACCAGGAACCGTCTCGCCGGGATGCAAAAAGCCGCAGGAGACGCAAACAGGCGCCAACATCACCAGACAATCCGTTTTATTCGGCTCCCAAGAAGCACAGAAGGAATGAGCCACAACTGAGGGCCCCGACGTTGCCTAACCAAATGCCTGGCCAGGAACCTCAAACTGACCAGAAGCGCATGATGTCTGAGGATGAGTAGCGAAAACGCTGAGCAGCTCCAGGCCTATTGCATCATGTGCCGGACAGGCTCGGAAAAAGAAGTCAAGCTAAAAATCGAACGGTTC
>JAQVSS010000332.1 GCA_028700415.1 Kiritimatiellia bacterium | reverse complement strand
GGAAGGGAACGGTGTCTCTGTTTTCTCGGGCGAGCCCGACAAGGACGGCTGGCGCGAAGCGGTGATTTATTTCCGCGGGGAACCGTTCGACACCAGTGTTTCTCTTTCGGTCAACCTTGGCCGTCGGATGTTCGAAGGCGAATATGCGATCGTCTCGGATCCAGCAATCGTGAAGGTCTCAAAGTGAAAAACAAGTTGCTGCACCACGAAGACACGAAGAGCACGAAGTTTTTTAATGACTCGCTTCTTCTTCGTGTCCTTCGTGACTTCGTGGTGAGAATTTCGGGTTGCGGGCTCTGCCCGCGTTAGGAGGTGTGTTCATGAAAAAAAGTTCCGCGTTTCGTGCGGTGTACACCGCATTGCTCGCCGCGTGCTCGGCGGGTGTTCTGCGGGCCGCGTCCCCCAATCAGGAGTTCACGGTCACGACTGTTGACGAGCTTACGAACGCGCTGACGCAGGCGACTGCCAATTACAACAAGATCTGGATCGCACCCGGCGTTTATTACGTGAGTAACGCTGTGATGGCCTCCGGTACACATTTGAATATGAGTACATGGACGGGGGCCATCGCAGGCACAGGAGCGCGTCCGGAGGATACGGTCATCATGGCCGGCGGCGCGGGGGGGGAGGACGGCACGCGCCGGATCATCACGTTCGCCAAAAGCTACATCACGGTTTCGAATCTCACGTTCGCATGCGGCTATTATACGGCCGGCTCCGGCGGTGCGGCGAATAACTCCACGACCTATTTCACCGACTGCGTTTTTTCGAACAATTACGCGGGAAGCTTCGGCGGGGCCATCGACTGTCCGGCAACGGTCCGGCGCTGCACATTCATTTCGAATTCGAGTAAGACGGGCGGCGGCGCGTTGCGCGTTTCCGGAACGAGTTGGGTGGCCGATTCGGTTTTCACAAACAACCTCTCCGCAAAGGGCGGCGTCGCCTATTACAGCACGTTTTTCACGAACTGCCAGTTCTACTGCAATTCCGCGACGAACGGAGACGGCGGTGCCGTGCGTCAGGAGGGCACGGTGCCGCTTCTCTTCACGGATTGCGAATTTGTCGGCAACACGGCGACGGCATCGGGTAGCGCGGTCACGACGTGCGATGCGCTGACGAACTGCGTTTTTAAGAGAAACAACGGCGGCGTCCGCGTTGTATATTCGTGCAAAGAGGCCGTCAACTGCGAGTTCGCAGACAATGTCATGACGCAGCCGATCATTTCCGGCGGCACGTTCATCAAGTGCCGCTTCACCGGGAACAGAGGCACGGGTGCCAATTCGGTGTCCCTGCTGACCGCTTCCACCAACATCAACTGCTTCATCGCGAACAACACCGCCGGGCAGCACAACATGGCCGCGATCGGAGGGTCGTCGTCTTTCTTCAACTGCACAATCGTTTCCAATTACTACTGGAACGAGACGTACGCTTCGACCTTGTACAAAGATTGCGTCGCGATCAACACGATTCTCGCGAAGAATGATCCGTACGACGTCGCGGCGCAGTATGCACCGATGACGAACTGCCTTTGGGTGACGCAGAACACGACGCCGCCGGCGGACAAGGCGGTCGACTGCCTCGCCCTGACGGATCCGAAGTTCACCGACGCGCAGAACGGGGATTACACGCTTTCGCGGACGTCGCCCGCGCGGGACAAGGGATTTTCGGATGGGGATTACCTTTTACGCGTCGGCGCGACCGATCTTCTAATGAATCCGCGCGTCAAGTTCGGCGGCATCGATCTCGGCTGCTACGAGTGCCCGTTCAGCCCTAGGGGGCTGAGTGTTCGCCTCTACTGAGGGCTGGAGATGTGAGGAGGTTTTGCCGGTCCGGGAATGGTATCTCCGGCGACGGTGTTCATCATCAGGGCACCAACGTTGGCCAATGTTCAGGTGTCCGTGGAAACGGACTTCACATGAGGGAAGCGGTTTTATGAGAAGGACAGTGTTCATCACCTTAACGCTTGTATGCGCAGTGGGGTATGCGAATCCTCCCGCGTCAAACCACTTATGGAAGACGCTCGTCAAACGTCTCCGCGCCCGTTTCGAAGCCGGTCTCGAAGCCGCGAAAGCCGAAACCGAAAAAAGGAAAAGCAAAAAATGAAAAAGCTCATGTTGACGATGGCGCTCGCCGCGATGACGGCGCAGGCGGCGGACAAATACAATCCGGAGGCGCGGGAGGCCCCGGAGTGGCTGACGAAGGGCGTCATCTATCAGATCCAGCCGCGGGCGTTCACGCCGGAAGGGACGTTGAAGGCCGCGACGGCGAAACTGAAGCACATCAAGGAACTAGGCGCGACGATCATCTACATCTGCCCGGTGGTGGTCTCCGACGACGACATGGACGAGTCCCTGTGGTCGCCGCGTCAGAGACGCTCCAAGACCGGCAATCCCCGCAACAATTACCGCCTCAAGGATTATTTCAACATCGATCCGGAATACGGGACGCGCGAGGACTTCGCCGGATTCGTGAAGACCGCACATGACCTCGGCCTGCGCGTGATGCTCGATCTCGTCTTCCTCCACTGCGGTCCCACTGCGGTCTTCCTCGACAAGCATCCCGAATATGTCAAGCACGATGCCGAGGGCAAAATTGTCAAATCCCCCTGGGGGTTTCCGGCCTTCAATTTCGAGTCGCCCGCCTGCCGCGAATACCTGATGAGCATCATGACCTACTGGGCCGCCGCCTTCGACATCGACGGCTACCGCTGCGACGTCGCGGAGATGACCCCGCTCGACTTCTGGGAGAAGGCCCGCGAGCGTCTCGACGCGCTCCGTCCCGGGAATTTCGCGATGCTCTGCGAAGGCAACTGCACCGGCAAAGGACACGAGCTCGAGCAGGTGAACGCGTTCGACTGCTGCTATTGCTTCGAATGGTCGAATCAGGTCCTCTTCCCCGTCCTTGACGGCAAGTCGCCCGTTTCCGAACTCCGCCGCGTCTGGCTTCGCCTGGAAGCCGTTCTTCCGAAGGGCGCGCGGCTGCTCCGCTACACGGACAACCATGACTGCGCCACCGACGACGGCGACAAGCGCCGCGACCACGAAAAGCACTGGGGCGTGCCGCTCCACGATGCCGCGCTCGCGTTCTGTTTCGCCCTCGACGGCGTGCCGTTTATCTACAACGGGCAGGAATTCGCGGATATCCGGCCCCACTCGATGTTCACGAACAAGCAGGGGATCGACTGGTCTGACGCCTCCACGTCCGCGGCGAAAGCCCGCACCGCGCTTTTGAAAAAGTTCTGCGCGCTGAAGGCGTCGGACGACGCATTCGCTTCAGGAACGCTCACATGGATCGACAACGACCGGCCGGACGCCGTCGCGAGTTTCATCCGTACCGCGCCGGACGGCAAACGCTACCTCTGTGTTTTCAATTTCCGTAAAGACTGTAAAGGCGTGCAGGTGGAACTCCCCGCCACGCCCGCAGACACGCTCGTTTCCGCGAACGCGACCGTCTCCGCGGGCGGCGCTTACACGTTCACCGGTCCCGCCTACGACATCCGCCTGCTCAAATAAAGGGAGACGCTCATGTTCCTCAGCGCCGCAGCCGCTGTTCTCTTTCCGTTCGTCGTTTCCTACGATTTGCCAACGAATGCCGTCAATATGGCGCATATCCTCGACGCGCCGGCCGGGAAATACGGACAGGTCTTCGTGAAGGACGGGCGCTTTGCGACCTCGAAGGGGCCGATCCGTTTCAATGCGACGAACCTCACGGGACCTGCGAATTTTCCCTCGCATGACTACGCCGAGCGGATGGCGGACCGCCTCGCGCGCTTCGGCATTAACTGCGTGCGGCTCCATTTCATGGATTCCGCCTACGGGTATGGCAATTTCATGCAGACGACGCAGGCATGTCTCGTCGTCGCAGCGTCGGTTTCGGAGTTCACGTTCGACGAGGCGAAGCTCGAGAAGCTCGACTATCTCGTCAACGAATTCAAGGAGCGCGGCATTTACGTGAACGTGAACCTGCATGTGGCGCGGCTGGTGGCGCTCAAGGGTGCCACATGGTTCGACCGCGGAATCATCGATTCCGAAAAGGACTACGCGCGGCGTCTCCTCTCGCACGTCAACCCCTACACGGGGCTTTCTTACGCGAAGGATCCCGTCGTCGCGATGATTGAGCTCAACAACGAAGACGCGATTTTCAACAACTGCTACAAGTCCGTGAAGGAAGGGAAGGCGCCGTTCGTCCGGTTCATCATGGCGACAGAGTCGGCGTATCTCGAAGAGATGAAGCGGTGCCTGAAGGACGAGATCGCCACAGCCGCGCCGATCGCCGCGTCGCAGGCCACATATTCGCCGTGCCATGTGCAGGCGGCGCTTGATTATCTCGACCACCACGAATACTGGTGCCATCCCTCTCCCGTCAACAAAGAATGGAAGATTCTCGACGCGCCGATGGTGAATGATCCCGCCGCGAACTGCATCGTCTGGGCGGCGTCCCGCCGAGTGAAGGGGAAGCCCTTCACGATCAGCGAATTTAACACACCCTATCCGAACTCTTACGGCGCGGAAGGTCAGCTCCTCCTCCGCGCCTACGGCGCGTTTCAGGACTGGAACGGCGTCTTCCAGTATTCCTACGATAACCGCACCGATTCCGAGCCGGACCATGTGGAGTATTTCTTCTCGATGGTCGCGCGCACCGACGTCCTCGCGCATTTGCCGGCATGCTCGGCGATGTTCCTGCGGGGCGATGTGAAGCCGAGCCCGAACCTCCTCGCCGTGGGCGCGGAGAAAAACGCGTTCGTCGACCGCTTCGTGAAGACAAAAAAGATTTTTGATGACTCACACACGGCTTCCGGCGGCAAGGTGCCGTACGCGGAAGGGC
>JAQVSS010000331.1 GCA_028700415.1 Kiritimatiellia bacterium | reverse complement strand
CCGCAGTCAGCGTATGCGCCACCAACGATCGTCATCGCGGCAGCAAACATCATCAACTTCTTCATGAGTACTCCTTTGTTGTTTCTCTTTTTTGTTGTTGCCAGACGACTCCTAAACATCGCTGGCAACTCCAAAAACGCCGTCACTTTAGCACATACGGTTTGTGCTGTCAACCCGTGAAATTAAAAAAATTCAACGGATCTCACGGGCACCCGCCCGCAACCCCTAGAGGGTTTCGAGACAATTTGACTGTACCAAAGCACCCTTTCGCGCGCAAGGGGGAAAAATAAAAAAATCCCTTTTAAAAGTAGCCGCCTTTTTCCGTGATCTGATGAATACTCTCGCCCTTCGCGACCCAACCGAAGATCTTCTTCTCGTTCTCGCGGATCTCCTCGGCGCGCAGGAGCACGTCGCAGGCGATATCGCGCGGCACGCAGACCACGCCGTCGCAGTCCGCGAAAATCACGTCGCCGGGTTTGATCACCACGTCGCCGATCTTGACCGGGATCTGGTAGTGCGTGATCAGGCAGCGCCCCAGCGAGCCGTTCGGGATGCGGTATTTATAATACACGGGGAACGGTTTCTCCAAAATCTGCCGGGTGTCGCGGATGCCGCCGTCGATGCAGGCCGCCTTCACGCCCTTGCCGTACGCGGTCGCGGTCATCACGCCGCCCCACAGCGTGGCCTTCTCGTCGTTCGAGGTGTCCCACACCACGAAATGGTCCTCGCCCATCTCGTCGAGCATCTGGCCGCGAAAGGTCATCTCGCCCGTGATCTTCACGTTCGGCGCGCTCTTGACCGTGAAGGCGATGCCCGCCACGGTGTCGCTGTCGCGCAGCGGACGCAGGTGGCCGGGCAGCGACTGGTCGAGCAAGGCGAACTCGCGCAGCACGTCGCTGATCGCGCCGGTGTAGAGCTGCTCGTAACGGGCCAGCAGCTCTTTGACCGGAATGGAAAACGGTTTTTCGGAGACGCCCTCGCGCGCGGCGATGAGCTTCTCCAGCTTCATCATCTTGGCTTCTTTCTGCAACAGACCCTCTTCTCTTTCCCCGCTCATTTTTTGAAACTCCTGAACTTTAGTGCCTTACGAACCAACAAAGACATTAAAAAACACGTTGTTTGCGCGAATTTATTGGAACCACGAAAAACACGGAATACACGAAAGGGAACAGTCTTTTTCGTGTTTTTTGTGTGTTTCGTGGTTAATCTCGGTTGCGGTGTCGCGTTAGAACTCTCAAACTCTCGAACTTTAGAACTTCTCTACGCCACGCCCATGCCGCCGTCCACGCGCAACGTGACGCCCGTAATATACCGGCCCGCGTCCGAACACAACAGGAGCGCCGCGCCCGCCGCGTCTTCCGGCTGCGCGAAATCACGCACCGGGATCTTCCCGCGCACCAGTCCGGCGTAAACGGGATTGTTCAGCGCCTCGGCGTTGCGGTCCGTGGCGAACACGCCCGGGCAGAGGTTGTTGACGGTGACGCCGTCCGCGCCGACCTGCTTGGCCAGGTTGCGCACCAGGTTCTCAAGCGCCGCCTTGCTCGCCGCATAGACCGGCATCTCGTTGTGGGGCCGCACCTCCTGCACGCTGCCGACCGAAACAAGCCGGCCCCATTTCTGTTTTGCCATCGCGGGAAAGCACGCCTGGAAAAGCTGGAGCGTCGCGTGGAAGTTCACCTGCATCTGCTGCAGCGCCTCCTCCCAGGGAATCTCCAGCCACGGCCGCCGGACCTGCACGGAGGCGTTGGCCACCATGATGTCCGGCGCGCCCACCGCCGCCGTCGCGGCCGCCACAATCTTCGCGGCAGCGCCCGGCTCTCCCAAGTCGCCGGTCACCGCCACGCTCCGCGGCGAGAACGCCCGCACATCGGCCAGCGACTGGTCGAGCGCGTCGCTCGCCCGCACGCCATGCACCGCGACGGTCGCGCCATACTCGGCGAACGCGCGCGCGATCGCCCGCCCGATCCCGCGCGCGGAACCGGTCACCAGCGCCCGCCGGCCTTCCAATGAAAACATCTGCCTCATACTCCTAACCCCTTCACGCCTTTGCCTCCTCATAGTCTTTCCTGAAAAATAAACCGCACGCGACCAGGATGATGCTTCCGCCCAGCACGTAAAACCCGGCCAAGGACGACAACCCGAACGAAAGGCCGAAGTTCGTCTTGAGCATTCCCAGCACCGTCGGCGAAAAGGCGCCCACAAGAAAGGCGAAGGCCAGCATGAGCCCCGTGGCCGAAGCCCGATACTGAGGCTTGATCACATCGAACAGCGAAGCGAACAGGTTGGAGTCATAGATGCCGCGGAACAGGCCGAACAGTCCCAGCATCACAAAACACATCGCCTCGGAGCCCGTGTTGGCCATCAGGTAGATGAACGGCGCGCCCAGCAACAGCCCGCACGCGTTCGCCTCAAAGCGGATGGTCTTGCGCGCCGCCGCCCAGCGGTCCGTCAACCGCCCGCCGATCATCACGCCGAAAAAGGCGCAGAGAAAGTGGTAGAACACGGCGGAGAACCCGGCCTTTTCCAAGGAAAACGCGAACCGCTCGTGCAGGAAAGTCGGCATCCACGTCTTAAACCCCACATCCACGTACACCATGCAGCCAAACGCCAGCGCCAGCGCGATCGCGGAACGCTTGCTCAGAATATGCGCCAGCGTCTCCCGGACCGGCACACGCACGACAGGGGTGTCGTGTTTTTGATTCGGCGTGTCGCGCATGAACAACAGCATGACAACCGCCCAGGCGAGGCCTACGCCGCCGAACAGAAAGAACGGGACACGCCACCCCCACCTCTGCCCCAGATACCCCGAGAAAAAGCCGCTGAAGGTAATCCCCAGATAAAGCGCGGTCTGATGGATGGACAAGGCCGTGGCCCGGCTCTTGTCGTGGAACTGCCCCATCAGCGACGTGGCGGGCGGATAATAAAAGGCCTCGCCCCCGCCGGTCGCCAGCCCGTAAAACAACACGAACGCCAATACGCCGCCGCCCAAGCCCGTCAGCAGCGTGCCCAGGCTGAACACCACAAGGCTCAGCAGGATCTGCCACTTCCGGCGCAGTCTGTCGCCAAGAAAACCCGCCAAGGGCACACACACGCCGTAGATGGCGGTGAAAACGCTTTGCACCAGACCGGCCTGCACATCGCTCAGATCCAGCCCGCTTTTGATGAGGGGCAACACGGCGTTGTAAACTTGCCGGTTGCCCTGGTGGAGAAAGAACGCCACCCACAATAACGCCACCAGTTGCCACTTGTAGGACGCCGCCCCCCCGCCGCGTTTGTCCAGACTCATGTGTTTGCCCTCCCCCTACCGTTAGGCTTGACCCTGCCCCGAAGATCCGGTTTGACAGAGAAAACATACCCGAAAAACCAACCGGAAACTAGAGTCTTTTGCGCAGAATTATTATCATTTTTGCGCAACGCCTAACTGCGGAGGGACGGCCTCCGTGCCGTCCGCCGACGGTGTCAGGTGTCAGGTTCCAGGTTTCAGGTTTCAGGTTGGACGTTCGTGTCCCTGAATTCTGCGACGCTCGACGCCCGACGTTCGACATTCGTTCCCCACTTGAACGTTGAGCGTTGCGCGTTGAACGTTGAGCATTCGCCTCCGCCGACAGAGCGGCGGAGCTACAGGGCGCGACGCCCGGCACTCGACGATCGCACGGCTCACACCTGAAACTTGGAACCTGAAACCAAACCGCCCTTTCCCCACTTGGGGTCAGCGTTTTCTCATGGATGTCCCCACCCCTTTGCGCTACACTGGTCATCCTTATGGACAACGCAGCGATCCTTTCCCTTGCCTGGCAGGTCATGGAGACCGAAATCGAAGGCCTCCGCACCGCCCAAGCCGCCCTCGGCGACGATTTTCTCGCCACCGTGCGACTCCTCACTGAAACCCTCGACAAAGGCGGAAAAATCGTGGTCACCGGTGTGGGCAAGAACCTGCACATCGCCGAGAAACTCTCGGCCACGCTCGCCAGCACCGGGTCGACCAGCGTCGTTATGAACCCCATCCAAGCCATGCACGGCGATCTCGGCATCATCGCCGGAAACGACGTGCTGCTCGCCCTCAGCTTCTCCGGCGAGTCCGAGGAGGTCATCAAGCTCATCCCCGCCGTCCGTCGCCTCGAGATTCCGGTCATCGGCATGGTCGGGAACCCGGACAGCACGCTCGCCCGGCTGAGTGACGTGGTGCTCTGCGTGCGCATCGGCAAAGAGGCCTGCCCCTTCGGCATGGCGCCCACCACCAGCACCACCGCCACCCTCGCCGTGGGCGACGCCCTCGCCATGGTGTTGATCGACGCCCGCCATTTCGACAAGGCAAGCTACGCCCGCCTCCACCCCGCCGGCGCCATCGGCCGCGCCCTCGTGCTGCGCGTCCGCGACATCATGCGCACCGGCGACCGCCTCGCCAGCCTCCCCCTCTCCGCCTCCGTCATGGATGCGGTCATGGCCATGACCGCCGCCAAGAGCGGCGCCGCGCTGCTGACCCATACCGACGGACGCCTCGCCGGCATCTTCACCGACGGCGACCTGCGCCGCCTGCTCTCCGAAGGCACCGACATCCTCCACAGCCACGTCAGCCCGGTCATGACCCACAAACCCGTCTCCGTCACCGACGACGCCTATGCCGTGGACGTGCTGCGCATCTTCGAGAAGTACAAGATCGACGACCTGCCCGTCGTGGATGCCGTCGGCCGCCTGACCGGCTACGTCGATATCCAGGACCTGCCAAAAATGAAGGTCATGTGAACCCGCCTGCCGTAGAGAACGTTATACGAACCGCAGATTGACGAATCATGAAGTTTGAACCTAGAAAGAGCAGTTGAAGATTAGCCGC
>JAQVSS010000052.1 GCA_028700415.1 Kiritimatiellia bacterium | reverse complement strand
CCTTTGCGGCAAGATAGACATAGCGGGCGGCAATGTCGAGCAACCGGTTATAGTTCTGGAGCGCGTGGTTGCGCTGCACGCGGAAGGTCATGTCCTGATAGCGGTTCTGCTGCGTCATGGCGGCCACGCGTTTGTTGAAAGCCTCCCGCTCGTCCATGATCATGGAGCCGTTGGCGACCATGGTGCGATAGCGTGCCGCGAGCGAGCCGAGTTGCTCCGACTGCGCAAACAGATCGAGGCGCAGGTCGCCCTCGGAGTCGAGAATGTCGTCGATGCCGGCGATCATTTCGGCGTACGCCGCCCTGCGCTCGTCGTCGGCATTGTACATGTCAACCGTGTCTCCCGCGATGCCCAGCGCGATTTCGTTTACAAGCGCAATGATTTTCGCGGCGACGCCAGCCGCGCCGAGGCCTGCCGTAACGGCTGCCGACCCCGTCATCACAGCCCCCTTGACGGGAGCCAGAATGTCGCCCGGAGAGACGGCCAGACCGACGGTCGGCGTCGTGGTCGGGATTGCGGTTACGGCCGATGAAACGGTCTTCGTCACCACATCTTCAGTCTCCTCCATGATCTCGCAAATTGTTTGCACCGCCAACATGACACTGCCGATAACGCTCTTGGAAATCAGCCAATCCTGCGTGCGCGCGGCGGTTTTCTCCATCGCGTCGTACTGGATGGTCATCAGGTTGATGGCGCGGTAGAGGTCGAGCCACATATCCGAGTAACTCCCTAAGGTGTGCGCAATGACGATCTGCTGCTGCAGCATGTCGGCGATGACGGTCTGGAGTTCGCCCACGGCGGGACGCTCTCCCCAGGCTTCCGGTGCCAGCATCGAGTAGGTGCTGGCTGAGACCGGCACTTCGAAATCGAAGTCTTCAAGCGGATTGTTGTCGGCGCTGAAATCGGCCCCCGACACGTCATACCATCCGTCAGCCGCCTTGGCCAGCGCGGCGTTACCCTCCGTGTTGCCGATGTCGCCAAAGAGCGCGGAGACTTTGTTCAACAGGTTGTTTGCATTGACCCGGTAGGTGTCCGTGCCGGTCAGCAGCTTGGAAGTGTCCAGAACGGTCTTCAGCGTTCCGCCGACAAGATTGCCGGCGCTGTCGAATTGCACGGCCGAAGCGGCCGGTTTAGGGAATTTGTCGGTGGCGATGCTGTTGGCGCCCACGTACATGTAGAACGTGAGGTCCGGCCCCAGATAGCCGTCGGGATAGAATTTGCCGGAGCCGACCGTTCCCGGGTAGGGCCGCCCGAAGAGTTCGATGAGCTGGTTGCGGTAGGCGATGTTCTCCTGATAAACATCGTTGCGGAACTCCTGTTCCGTGTTGGCGATGGCGCGCAAGCGGTTCTGTGCCGCGTTGGCGGCATCCCATGCCGACCTGGCGTTCTTGAGCGCCGCCACTGCGCGGTCGTAAATCTGCTCGAAGTGCGTACGCCCGTACAGGCCATCCTCCCAACTGTAAGGGTTGATATCGAAAGGCACGGCTTTCGCGGAAACACCCAGCGGGTTGAGCCCGTTATTGGCGTTATCCAGCGTGGTCTGAATCTGGTTGAGATTGGCTGAAATCACCGCGATGTCCGCGTTCTCCTGCCGGTCCACCTTCTGGATGCCCGTCAGGGTCGTGTTGGGATGAACCGCAGGCAGCAAAGCGTTGGCCGTAAGCCAGTCGAAGTACGCGCCCTGGCCCGCGCGTCGCGCCCAGTCCTGCACGCCCCACGCGCGGTCCCTGTTCACGTCGGTATAACCCTGCCACTGCGCGGTCTCGTCCTCGACGTAATGCGTGCGGTAGGTGTCGCTCACGATCTCAGAGCCAGCCTTGGCTTTCTGCGCGGCGATCTGGGCGAACTTGCGCTCGTCGAGAAAATCCACCTTCATCACGATATCGTTGAGGTTGTAAAACTCGGAACGGGAGACCCAGTTGAAATACGGATGGCACAGGAGGTTGTACTGCTGGGTGAGCGCGGTAAGATAATGGCCCCAGGCGTCGCCATGTCCCTGCGGGTAGAGCGCCATCGCGTCGTCCTCGTCGATGAACCCGTCTTTGGTGATATCGCTGATATTGTAATTCATGGCGTAGGCCGCCTCACCCTCGCCCTTGGTGAAATTCCAGAAGAGCCGGTTGTAGACTGGACGCGCCATGTTGTCGTCCTGTCCGCGCAGAAGGGTCAGCTCTTCCTCCAACAGCGAGGAGACCTGGTTCTGGAAGGCGAAAACCGATGGCGCTGCGGCACCGTACTCGACGGACGACGAGCCATAGCCGATGGTCGGGTCTTTGGCGTCCACATACGCCTCGTTGCCGAGCAGCATGTAAAAATCGGATAGCCGCGTTGAGGCAAGCTGCAGCGCGTTGGCGATCGCCGGCGTGGAGACCGGCGACGAGAGGTTGATACTCAGGTCGGAGGCCCGGTTCAGGATGGTTTGGTACAACTCGATCAACCCCACGTTCTCGATCACGTTTTTGTCGGGATTAAGCGCGACCGCGCCCTCGTAGCGCGGGCCGAGCTGCTGAAGCATGGACGAGATGGTTGTCGGCGCATCCCCCGTGAAGTCGCGTATCCGGGCCTCGTAGGGGTTCACCGCGTCCAGCACCCGCTTGATCCAGCCCATTGCAAGCTGAGCCTTGTAATCCATAACCCCGTTGTTGTCATAGTCGTGGAACGGATCACTGTTCCCCGCTCCAGCCCACTCGAAGTTCACCTCCGGGGAGTTGTCGGGCTGTTTGACCGCCCAATTGCTGCCTTGAACGGTGTCGTTTTTATGGCGGTAGCGCACGAACCACCAAGAGTCCGCCAACAGCGCTTCAGGAGCGTTGGGATCGCCCTTGAGCAGCACCTCGTTGCGGCCCACCCCGTTCTTGCCCGAAAGGTCGGGGAAGAACTTCCAGTCGCCCGCTGAGTTGGGGTCTGTCGTGAAGGGCGGCGGCACGTTGAGCGCCCCGTCGTCCGGCCGGTACCACCACTCGTACACCAGGTCATCGGCGTTCGCGCCGAAATCACCGGTGTGGCGTAAAACCACGTTCTCATCGAACACGTTGTCCGAGAAGACGGTTTTGATGGCGCCGCGGTAGCGTTGCCGGCGGTCGACCTTGATGATGTGCAGTGTCACAGGCGAGCCGCCCATGCTGGGGTCGTTGTTCTCCGCCACCGTCACCCAACTGATCTCAGGATACGCCGACAGCGGATCGAGAAACGCGCCGTTGGGAACCAGCGCCGTCCCGACGCCGAAGCTGCGCGCGTTCTCTGCGACCAAGGGATCCGTCACCGTCACGGCGACACCGTTCTCGAGCGTGTACGACGCGATCCCGAACTCGTCGCGCACGACCTTGGGCTGCAAGCCGACCGAATATTTCCCCTTGCCGTACGTGTCGGCGTTCAACCCGTTGGGATTGAGCGTCAGGTCATAGAGCGCGTTGACGGCCGCTCTCCAAGACGCGTCTTCGGACAGATCAAGCAGCGCCTGCAGCTCCTCGGCGGTGAGGATGTTGGGTTCCAGCACATAAACCGCGCCCGGTGAGGCGGTCAGCGTGGAATCCGCATTGCTCTTCTCGTTTAGAAAACCCTTCATCTCCAAACAGCCTGCGATCGGATCGTAGGCCACGCGCTTCTGTAGCGAAGCGGACAAGTCTTTGAAGTAGTACTTGCCTTTGTACTCTCTGGATTTGCTGGCGGCGGGACGCAGTTCGTCCGGGAAACGCGTGTTGGCCAGGTCCGCGCGACGCGTTTCCAACACCTGCGCCGCGCGCACGGTCCATTGGTCGGTCACGCGGTCCGCACGGCTCTCGGGGTTCATGCTGTCGAAAACGACCTCGGTGACCGCGAAAGCCACCACCGCAGGCAGACCGGGCGTCTGGATCGTCTCACCCTCGACCACGATGGTCGGGCGGTCGGAGCGATACTCGCCGCCGGAATAGGTGAGCGTCTCGCCTGCCTTCAGAACCGGCGCGATTTTCGGCCAATCGCTCTTGTAGAGGATCTTGGTCGGAAGATCGCGCGATGGCGCCGTAAGCGTCAGCGTCGTGGGCAGGAACGGCAGGCGGTCGCCGAGGTTGAGTGTGGCGGCGTTCGCCGAAGGCCACCAGAAGTCGCCCTGCAACGGATAGAAAGCGGACACGGTAAACCAGGCGTTCGTGCCGCCGGAGACCGCCCAGCGCGTCGACTTGTGATCCTTCCAGAACGTGAGCTGCCCCTTGATGTTCTGTCCGAACGACTCGGGGCTGGGCACCGCGCCCTCCACCACGCCCAGCGGGTAGAACGGGATCACCGGCTCGCCCGCCTCGATCTCCTTGTGGGGCTCGGCAATCAAATCGGTCCCTTTCGCGGGCACCGTCACGCTCGGCTCACGGTCTTTGCCGGAGACCGAAATCAGGCTTCTGACAGCGAACCGGTATCCTCTGGCGGCATCCTCTTTTTGTACGTTGTAGACGCGCATGCCGTATTCCTGAACGAGCGTGTCGTAGAACTGCACCAGCACATAGGGGGCAGAGGTGTAACCTGTCCCAGAGGTCACGTTCAGGTCGTTGTCGCGCAGCGCGTAGACAGCGTTCGGGCGCGGCGAGACGGCGGCGTAACGCAGCGACGGCGCGATCAACGCATGCTCTTCGTTGGGGTTGTACCCGGGCAGGGCCGCATCGTTCTGCGCATAGACCTTGAGATCGCTGAAGCGCGACGGGTCGTAGGTGGTCACGGCCGCATTCCCGTTGGTCGCGGGCGCGATCACCTGATCCAAACCGTCCGCGCCCACGCTCTCGCTGCCATGCTCGCTGGCGATGACGATGCGCCCGAGGCCTTCGGCCGCGCTCACCGGCCAGCGCGCCGTGTACTTGCGCGCCGCATAGGGCCAGAGGATGCTGTCCGTTTTCGCGGGATCGTCGTACCAAACGATGGTGATCCGGTTCTGGTCCTGCACGCCGGGATGGGCGTTCACGGGGATCACCGGGCCGGGCAACGCACCGGGATTGCACACCACCTTTTCGGCGGCGATCGACCGCAGTTTCGCCATGTCATAGACCGAGGTGCTTCTGAGTCCGTTCAGCAGCGCGCCGTTGTAGACGTTCACGTTGTAGCGCACACCGTCCGTATAAACCAGATGACCGGTGCCGAGGTTCGCCAGATCGAGCGGATCGCGGACAGCCTGTCCGATCACCACCGTCCTGTTGGCGTTGGCCGCAAGACTGGCCGCCAAAGGCATCGTTTGCACGACACGGATCTTCACATATTCCTTCGGTTCGCCGCGTCCGGTTTTATTGATCTCGGCAAACTGCAGTACGGTTTTGCCCGCCAAATCCGCCGTAAACTGACTGGTCTGCATGACCGCCGCCGAGTTTTCCGTGTAAGCCAGTTTTTTGAACACGAAATTGCCGCCCGCATCAGGCGTGAGTTCCACGACCGGTGTGCCGGCGATGTGCCGATAGTGCGGCGTGGCTGGCCAGACCGCCGTGAATTTCACCGTCGCGGTAAAACCGTCCCCGTTCCATTTCGCCGTGTAGTCGCCCGGCTTGATCGGATAGAGGCACCCCGCATTCGCGTCCCAAACCGTAGCGGACGGATCACTGAGGTAGGCCGGCGCACCGGACTGCATCAAGAGTCGGACGTTGGCCGGCAACGATGTCAACATCCCTTGGAACACCGACTCGCCGATAGGCACAGAGGGATCCGTAAAAACCTGCTCTCCGTACTGCCATGCCGCATACACCGGACGCTCCAAGAAGGGTATCTCCAAGCCGCGCATAGGAGGGCTGTCTGGCATGGTTGTCGTTTTTAGCCAGCGGGCGACCGGACTGCCGTTCACGCTGGTGATGGTCGTGCCCCCGGTTAGGGCCCCGCTCACGGTGTCGATGTTGCCGCCCGACAGGCTGAAGTAGTAGCCGTCGCCCAGTGACCAGCCGGTCAGCGCCTGCGATGTCGCCGCGCCCACGTTCGCCTGAGCCAAAACCTTGACCGAGGCACCCTCGTCGAACCAGTAGACGCCGTCCAGCGCCCCCACCAGTCCGCTCGCGTCGTACACGCGGGACAGATTGCCGCCGCCCGTGCTCAGCAGGCTGGTCACCCGCACACCGTACTGCACCTTCCAGCGGTAGGTGAGCGTCGCCCACGTGCTCATCTTGAATGCGTTCACCTGCTGGCGAGTGGCCGGCGTCTGCCCCACAGAGAAGTTGTTGGTCTTGATGGCGGGGCTGTTCGGCGACCAATTTACGCCCAGCGCACTCCCCTCGGCGACATAGGCGTAGGGCACGTACCGCACGTCCAGATTCATCCCCGCATGCGAGCTGTCAGAGATGAAGCCGTCGATCTCATCGACCACGTCGGCTCCGGCATCGATCCAGTTCAGCGCCATCGCGTCGTGTGTCGGATTGCCGGACGCGCCGGAGGTCAAAGGCCCGGTCCAAGGCGTCCCCTGCTCGGTCCTCAGCCGGCTGGCGGTCAGCGAGAAATCCTGCTTCACCCGCAACGCGTATTGCTGGTCCCAACGGATTTTCACCGTGAGGTCCTGTTGCAGTTCCGCCTCATACTCGGTGGCATCACCGGTCGGGGCCGAGTTGTTGATGCTCAGGCCGGCAGCCACATACCTTTCATACGTGTTGGTTTGCGTCGTGCCGTCGTTGCCGGACTCGTACATGAACGCGCCGTTGCGGTCGAAATAGACCGCCTGCGGCACCGTGACTCTCACCCGCATCCCCTTGCGCAGGTAGCGGTGGTTGTAGGTTCCCGTCGGCGGGTTGGTGATCGAGACCAAGACGCCGCTTTCGAGCGTCGGATCCGAGACCTCCACCGAGAAACGATTCAGGCTGGACATCACGTTCCCGGCTTCGTCCACGGACTGGACGATCAGTCGCAGCGGACGGTCGAGCGTCTTGAACACGTATTGCATGTCCAAATCCGTGGAGGGCGTACTCCCCAGCGTCAGCGATCCTTGGTTGCCGTAAGCGCCATACACCGTGATCTTCGTGGGTGTCCAAGTCTGCGGCAGGTTCCAAAGCTCGGTCGACGCCTTCTTTGTTGTGTCCGCAAAAAACGCGGTCAGGTTGTAGGTGCCGCCCCAGCCCAGCGTGGAAATCTCCTTGATGCGAATCGTATAGGAGGGTTCATCAACGACGTTGACGGGAGTCCGCACCAGGTCCGGCCAGCCGTTCGCACCTTTTGTGGAGAGATACCGGACCGGGATCAACTCGTCGATGGTCAGCGTCGGGTTGGCGGTCGGCGTATAAACCCAGCCAAGGCGGACATGGTCATTCCCGCCGGTATCAAAAGAAAAAGCATTGACATAGACCACGTCGCCCTTGTTAAAGACCGTCGTGCTGGGGCAGGAAAGGAAATGCTCCCAGGTTGTCCAGGTGCGGCAAACCAGAGGTGGCGACGGGAGCGGATGGGGCTCCTTTGTCGAACTCGCCGTCTTTTCGTAAGTCAGGACGCCTTTGTCATCGGTGCTCATCTTGAAGCGGTATGTTCCTGTTTCCGGTATGGTGACATACGCATGAATCCGCTGAGCATAGTAGGAGCCGATCGTGTTTCGCGGCGTTTCCATATACCCTGTTTTGATTTGCGAACGGGACGTCACTTCCCTGAATTCGTCCGTGGCGGACTCATTGGGAAACGTGTTGATCGCAGCCAAGAGGAGAAGGCTGTCGATCGCCGATCCAGCCGTGCCGAAAGGCAAACCCCAATTCACTTCGCGGATTGCCCCATAGACATCGTTCGTGGAGATATAGCTGGGTGTCTCCACAATGCCGCTGCTCAAACAGTCGTCTTTGATCTTCAGGAATTTCGTCGATCCCGAAGAGACGGAGTCCTTTTCCACCAAGATACCGGTGATCGGCTCCGTGGACTCGTTCAGAAACGAAAAATACGTGTTTCCATCCGACTTCGGCGTGATGGACACCGTGAACGGAATGGGGACCGTGTCTGCCAGCCCTGCCACCGGCAAGACGGACAGCGCACCCGCCACGGCCATACGGACAACCTGTTTCATACCTTTAGCTTTCATGGTCGTTCTCCTCGAAACACCTTCTTGTCCACAGTTTTCCACCGGTGAATCGCTCCAAACCCGAGTCAACCTGTGGCTGTTGAAAATCAGCGCTTCACTTCGCGTTCAGCGTGTCGATCCGGCTGACCCGGTTCAACTGGAAACGTCCCTCTGTCCGGAGTCCGATGTTCTGGTTCGGCCCCAGCGGTTTGTGCAGCCCCAGAACCTCCTCGCGATACATCCCCGTGACTGAGGTCACGCCGAAAGCGGCAGGGACCACGCCGTTGGTGTTCGCATTCCCGTCGAAATCAATGCGTATGTTGCGCGTGATGTCAAAGCCGGTCGCGTGATCCGGATTCCGCCTGTGGCGGAAAGGATTGGTCGGGTGGTTAGCGGGTAGCCGAACCGTTCCCGTCAGACCCGCCAGGCCAAGTTCACCCTGCGGCAACACATCCGCCGTGAAGCGGGGGTCGCCCAGGCCCAGTCCGAACGCGCCCTTCAGCGGCAACTCGTTGCGCACCGCGAGCGCGGCAGACGAATAGACCGTCTGCAGGGCGTTCACCGCCGCGTCGCGCGCCACGACCGGAACCTTTGTCTGCCATGTCAAGGGGTTCTCCGCCTTCTCCAGCAGCGCGGCCGCCAGGGCGGCACGCGCCGCAGTCAACGGCGCACCCGTTTTGAAAGCCGCCGAGGTCACAAAGGCTGTGTAATCGCCTGTCGGCGCGGTCTGCGGCACGGGGTAGCGTGCCACCAGCTCCGCCAGCGCGGCCTTGCCCGCGGCCGCCGACAGTTCCTCAATCTCAGCCGGCGGCTTGCCGCTGTTCGCAAGCGCCGCCGCAATCACCGCATTCAACACCGTGTCCAGCGCCGTCACGGCACGCGTGTCTGTATAGGCCGAAGCGAGTGCCTGAAGGCGCAGGGCCTCCATGGTCGCGTCACTGGCGACACCTTGCTTCAGTTCCGTCAGCGTCACCGCCGGGTTGGTCGAGACGCCGAACGCCGCCGCCAACAGCGCGTCACCGAAAAGCTTGCCGCATACGAAACGCTGGTACAGGTTCCCCGTGTCCGCGAAAGAGGCGGCGACGTTGAGCGCCTCGTTCGTTCCCGCCGCCTTGACCGCGGCGACCATCTCAAGCGCGCGCGTGTCCCCGAAAAACGAGGCGTCTTCCAGGTCTGCCGCCGCAGCCGTCATATCCTGCGCGTCGCCGCCGCCCGGCGCCTGCGCGACCGAAAGCACAAGGGCGGGCGTGAACTGGCCTAGAAAAGCGCCGAACGCCGCCGCCACGTCCGCCGCCGCCACCAGCCCCGCCTGGGCATCGGCAATGATTTGGCCTCGCGTGTTTACGATTTCATTGCGCTCGGCGATGGTGTCGATGGCGCTGAATGAAACGTTCTGCACGTAGTCCTTCACCTGCGCCACCACGTTCGAAACCAGCGCGTCCACCGCCGCCGTCGCCTGCGCGTCGCCGAAGTCGAACACCACGCTCGACAGGCGAACCGCCTTCTGCATCGGGAACTCCGCGTAAAGACGCGGATCTGTCACCAGCGAGAGCGCGCTCTCGTCAGACCCCGCCGCCGCAATCTCCGCGAGCGTCGCGGCCGCAGCGCCCGAGACGTTACGGTTCACGACCGCGACATCCTTGAGCAGGCTCACCTGCCCCGCGCCGTTGACATGCAGGAGCAGCAACATGTCAGCCCGGTCCGACGTCACAGTGGGAATGGCGGGGTTCGGCGCCACATCCACGTTGTTCGCGTCCTTGGCGATCGAGACCTCGTTCACGGTCCTCAGCGCTACCGTCCCAGCCCACAGCCCCGCGTACGGGCTGACCCCGTCTGCAGACGCCGACAGGGACGCAACAAAAAAACCGCAGAAGACTGCAGTTGTTATCGAGACGGATTTGCACAGCGTTGCGCAGTGGATGAACACGCGCCAAGTTTTCATCTGTGTCGCGTTCTGCTTCCTCATCAGGCTGAATGCGTTCATGTTCATAGATGGATCTCCTAAACAATCGTCGGATTCACTCTTTCACCGCCGTGACCGGCACATACGTCACGGAGCCGAGATCCGTGGTCACCTTCAGCAGCGAGGTGTAGGTCCCCTTGGCCAGTCCCTGCGGCCGCAGCGCCAGCGGCAGCGTCACGCCTGTTCCCGCCTCGTACTCCGGAAACGCCTGCGACCAGGCTCCCGCCGGAAAGCCGACCGGCGCGTCACCGGCCTGACCGACCACATTGTCTTTATACGTCGTCACGAGTGCCGCCATGGGCACGTCACTGTTGCCGTCCGTCACCTGTTCGAGCGTAAAGGCGAGCGGATGAACCGTCCGGTTCAGAAACGAGACGTTGCCCGAGCCGGTTTCCGTCAATAACACGCCCACTTTGGAGCTCGAGGAGACCTGCAGCGGCCCCGGATAGTCCGATGCGCCGTCGCAATAGATCCAGAAGGCTTCGCCCGCGCGCAGCGACTCCGCGTCCGGCTCCAGGACCCGTCGCCACGTCCCGTTCAGCAACCGGTAAATCTTATTGTGGTTGTGAGCCGGCGATCCCTGGAAAAACTGTTTGAAAGTCGGCCCGCCTGGCATCTGCACGGAGAACCCGACCAGATTGTAACTGTCCGGTGTCCAGCGCACGGCAGACATCTGAACGGTGCCCCGCATCTCCAGTGTCGTCAGTTCCAGAGCGTGAACAAGGTAACCCTTATTTCCGGTCAGCCGTCCAAGGCGCGAGAGTGGCGCGTCCGCGCGATGCGGCGCGTACCACACCGTCCACCCCGCTAGCGTCTGCACATTCACCGTCGGGTTGTTTGCGAACTGCGCTTCAGACACCGGCAGCGTATACGCGGCAACAATGTCCACCGGCTTGCCCGCAAACACATCTTCTGGTGTGGCCGCCTCGGGGTCCACCTCCAGCCAGACCGCGTTCCACCCCTTCTCAAGGGAAACCGTCTGCGTTCGCCAAGCGCCCGTCTCCGCCCGCCCGTTCACCGTCAGAAGCAGCAAGAGAATAAAACTCAAGAATTGACCTGCGGAGCTACAGGGAATTCGGAAACACCCGATCATCACCACATGCTTCATAAAAACCCTTTCTTCAGTCAAAACCCCTGATGCTAAATTCATGTGCACATTTCATGCGTTGGCTTTTTTTTATATTAATGACGCGGTTTTGTCAATATCGTTTTCGGGTGCTTCGCGTAGTTTTTAAAACAGGACCGGCTGCCCTTGTGTCATTAAAGCCTGTCCGAGTTGAGGATCTTCCGAGTCGTTCCTTGTGCCGGTTCGGTCGCGGTCACGGAAGCGTGTCCGTCCGTGTGGGCGCATTTGACGCGCCGCGTTCCCGGCGGCGCCTTGACCCTGATTCTGCGGCCCCCGATTTCCGCCGCCACCATTTGACCTTCCGCCCCGCGCGCAAGTGCCGGACGCTTCCCCCTTGTCACCCCGGCCCGCTTTATGGTGTAATCAATGCGCGATGGAAACCAAAAAAAATTCGTTCACGTTCGTATTGGACAAAGAGCAGCAGGAGGCACTGAAAATCCTGCTGAAGATGGGCAATTACAGACCGAAAGAGGTCCCGCACACGGTCATCGCGGTTGAGGCCCAGGACTGTGTCGTCAACCTTTACAAGAGCGGCAAATGCCTCGTCCAGGGGAAGGGCGCCGAAGATTTTGTGCTCTTCTTTCTCGAGCCCAATGTGCTCCAGTCTGCCACCGTGGGGTACGAGGAACTCCTGAACCCCGAACTGGTCTCGCCCCACATGGGCATTGACGAAAGCGGTAAGGGCGACTTCTTCGGCCCGCTCGTGGCCAGCGCGGTCTATGTGGATCCCGACCTCGCCCACGCGATGCAGGATCTCGGCGTCAAGGACTGCAAGCAGCTCACGGACAAGGCCGTCTTTTTCATCGGCACCAAGACGCGCCAGCTTCTCGGGCCCAAGCGGTTCTCACTGGTGATGATCGGCCCCGAGGCCTATAACCGGCTGTACGCCAAAATGCGGAACGTGAACACCCTGCTCGCCTGGGCGCACGCCCGCTGCATCGAGAACCTTCTTGAGACCGTACCCGACTGCCCGCGTGCGGTGGCGGACCAGTTCGGCGCCAAACAGGTGATCGAGCGGGCGCTCATGAAGAAGGGCCGTTCCATCAAGCTTGAGCAGCGGCACAAGGCCGAGTCGGACATCGCGGTCGCCGCGGCCTCCGTTCTCGCCCGTGAGGCCTTCCTGCGCGGGCTCGGCCGGCTGGGCGAGACCCTCGGCATCCAGGCTCACAAGGGCGCCTCCGAGCAGGTGCGCGCCTCTGCCATTGAACTGGTGAAGAAGTCCGGCCCCGAAGCGCTCCTCAAAGCCTGCAAGTGCCATTTCCGCACCACCGACCAGGTGCTCGCGGCATGCGGTTCCTCCCGTGCCGCGCTCGGCCCCGAAGGCCAGGCCATCTCGCGGGTCAAGGAAAAGTAGGCACGCCCTACTCCACCCACTCGCGGATGCGGCGGATCTCCCACCGCCCCGGCTGCCACGTTTTGCAGCGGCGGCCGTACAGGTCTACCGTTTCCACCCAGCACCCCTCGATCCAGACGCGCTCTTCGCGTTCCTGCCAGTACCCGCGCTGAACCACAACCGGCGCGGGCGCGTACACCACGGCCGGCGGCGCAACAATGACCGGCACAGGCGGCGGGCACGCTCGCGGAAAGCCGAGCCTGACCCCGACAAGGGGCCCTCTGGGGCCGTGCCACCCCCGGCGGGGGCCGCCAAACCCCCTGTGCCCGTGTCCCCCGTTATTCACGCCCAGCGCCAGAAAGCTGCAATCCCCGCCGCTGATCCCCAGCCCGAAACTCACGCGGTCAGCCCGCGCCGTGCCGATGGTCAGCACACACGCCGCCGCAACCAAAACCCCAAATACCGTCTGTGTTGTGTTCTTCATTTTTCCACCCTTCTGACGCCGCCGGTCACTTTCTTGTCGCCCGGCTTCCCGCGCCTCTTAAACAGTTGCATTAAACGGGGGTTTAAACCGTTTATTGCCGCCCGCGCGGATTATTTCCTCTATTGGTTTCGGGTTCCTGGTTGCTGGTTTCTGGTTACGGGTTACGGGTTACACGTTACAAGTTTCTGGGGCGACGC
Source organism: Kiritimatiellia bacterium (assembly GCA_028700415.1). Taxonomy (GTDB): domain Bacteria; phylum Verrucomicrobiota; class Kiritimatiellia; order RFP12; family UBA1067; genus JALHET01. The sequence continues at coordinate 6,092 of JAQVSS010000052.1, read as the reverse complement.
GATGGGGCAAACGAAGGGGTACGATAGTCCAGCAACGAAGGTATTCGGTACGCGCGGTAGGGACGCCTCCCCGAGGCGTCCGGAGTTGCCTGAAACTCGAAACCAGAAACCAGGAACCTGTAACGTGTAACTTGAAACCTCAACGCGCGCCGCCGCGCGAAGCCCTATTCCTGTTGCCACCCGCACCTGCTTTTGGCTTAATACGGGCAACGCAAAAGGATGGGCAGCATGGCTGAACTGATTGTCGCACTCGATGTCTCTTCCACCGCCGAGGTTGTCCGGGCTGTTGACCGGCTCGGCGACACGGTCTCGTTCTACAAAATCGGCCTGGAGCTCTTCAGCGCCGAAGGCCCAGACGTGGTCCGCGCCGTCAAGGGGCGCGGGAAAAAAGTGTTTCTGGACCTGAAGCTGCACGACATCCCGCGCACGGTGGAACGGGCCGTCAAGGCCGGCGCGGCGTTGGGCGTGGATCTGATGACCCTGCATGCCGCCGGGGGCAAGGCCATGGTCTTCGCGGCCAAGGATGCGGCCCTCGCCTGCGGCGCGGGCGCGCCTAAACTTCTGGCCGTCACCATGCTGACCAGCCTCGACGCGTCCGACCTCGCAGACCTCGGCGTGACGCGCAACATGACGGCGCAGGTGGAGGCGCTGGGGCGGCTCGCGTGCATGAACGGCGCGGACGGCATTGTCTGCTCCCCCAAAGAGGTGGCGCGCATGCGGACCGTGCTCGGCCCCGGCGCGTTGCTGGTCACGCCCGGCGTGCGTCCCGCCGGCGCGGCGGTCGGAGACCAGAAGCGCGTGGCGACGCCAGCCCAGGCGGTGTGGGACGGCTCGACGCACCTCGTCGTGGGACGTCCGATTCTCGAAGCGGCCGACCCCTGCGCCGCAGCCCGCGCCATCGCGGAAGAGATGACCCTCGCGTCCGCCGTCACACCCTGAGACACGCGTCACGGGGCGATGTAAAGATCCATCCAGAAGGAACGCTTAATCCGGTACGGCTTATAAACGGGATCGTTGTCCGTTATAAGGTAATACCCCTGCCCTTCCGGCCAGCCGTCAAACAGCGCGGAGCGCGTTTGAGTCAGTATCCCCGCATAGGAAGAGCTCACCGTCTTGTGCGTCAGCCGCCCGTTCAGGATGTAATCGTAATAATGCTTGAACGAGCCCCTGTAGATTCCGCTGCGGGCCGAGAAACTCAGCGTCGCCCGCGCGCTGTTCTCCCCGGTGTAGGCATACGCGCCATCGACTTTTGAAGGCGTTTGCCCCTTTTGTATCACCAGCCGCGTCCCCACAACGTCAACTCCAACCCACTCAGGAAACGCAGCCTGCTGGGGCTCGGCCGCCAGCCCCGAAACATGGTAACGGACCGCATGTGCCTCGGCGTTGAGACGGTAGTGCTCCGCCAAAGGCGCACCCGTGTTGTAGTATCCCCCGCAGGGGAACAGCAACGCCCCAAAGCCGTCCGGAGTCGTCACCGGTTTCTCCCACCGGACAAACCACCCCAAATCCGCGTCGATCACCGCCACGCCCGTCGAGGGGTTCAACCAGATCAGACCGCCCAGCCAGCCCTTTCTCGAGTAGAGCGGCGCAAAAAGCGGCACGCAGGCCCAGTCGCCGCAATCGCCGTAATAGACCAGACGGCTTGACAGCGACACCCGCGTGCCGTCCGACAACACTCCCGCCACGCGGGCGCTTCCGCCGTTCCCGATGGTCAGGGCGAGATATCCGCTCCCGCCGGGCGTCACGCCGGCTCCCCCGGTGGACCAAACCGCATACGCCGGCAACGCGACCGTGTAGTAGCCACGGTATCCCGTCAACACGGCCTGCGCCTCCGTATCCGCACGTTCCGCAAAGCGGTTGCGCGCCCCGTCCATGAAAAGGGACTCGGCGATCACCCCCCCGCTGAGCTGGCCCCAGATGCGGTCCTGCCGCACATAAAGCACAAGCCTTTCCCCGCCCCGCGCCGACAGCATCGCAAGGCACGTGCCGTCGGAAAACACCTTCCACCACATCTTGCTGCTGAAACTCAGCGTCTTTTTCTGGATGACCGCTTTGGCGCTCAAGGCGCCCGACACCCGGGTGACCCGCAGGGAAAACGTGCCGCAGACCGATCGCGCCAAAAGGCCTCCGGCCGCTTCCTCGTTGAAGAAATAGCCGTCGTATGAACCGGTGGTCGTCAACCCCTCGTCCTGCGGGTCACACAGATAATCTAAAAGACCGTCTTCGGGCGCGGTCCCTTCCAGCCACGGGCTGATCGACGCATACGTGACGTCGAACCGCCCGTAATCGTCAAGCCCCGAGGGGTTTTCGCACGACGAGGAGCCGCCCCACAGTTGCCCGATGACCGCGCCGGACGCGTTGAACAGCGGCGCTCCGCTGCTGCCCGGCTCGGTCACACCGCTCGTGAACCGCACACTCAGGAAATTCGAGTCCCAGCCCGCGTTGTTGCCAAAACTGATGCGCTTATACGCCCCGTCCGGATGGTGAATACAGGCCACAGCCTCGTTGGCAACCGGAGCCGCCGTGGTCCACCCCACATACGTCACCCCGTCCGGCGAAGGGTTGCGAAGCTGAAGCAGGGCGAAATCACTGCCCGCCGTTTCGGTCTTTCCGGCCAAGTATTTCGCGCCGCCATACGTGGTCGTCACAGCGGAGATGTCGGGCGCCCCGCCGTTGCACGTTGCCGTCTGGAAAAACCAATAGAACTCGGTGTCGTCCGCCTCGGACTGATTGGCCACACAGTGGTTGGCCGTCAGGAAATAGTCTTTCCAGGTGTCGTCGTCCAGATCGTTCAACAGGCAGCCCGTACACCAGATGTAATCGCTGTAGTCATAGGAGCCGATTCCGGCCACGCCGTTGGCGGCGGCGGCCCACGCCGGAAAACAGGTCACGTCATTGTTGCAGCTCCCCTCCTTCGCAATGCGGGTGGGATCGCGGTAGACATGGGTGACCTTGTCCACCCCGAACGCGACCGCGGCGAGATCGACACCCGCCGGCACATAGCATTCCAGCGTGACGCGCTCAGAAAACACCGTTCCGGACCAGAACGACGCGCGTCCTTCGAGTCCGTCTTGCGTATAGGGGCCGCGCACTTCTGACGGGTCTTCCGCCGCAAATACCCGCAACTCGCACCCGGCCGGCAGGGACAGGCCCGTAAAGCGCACACGCAGGCCGCACGCGCCCTCGGCCCTCACGGTCAGCCGCCAGACGCGATCCCCGCTGTCCAGCACGCTCCACTCGCCGGGACGTCCGCCCTCCCCCGGCACGGCCACCGGTTCCGGCACGTCGCGGACCACGCCCACCCGCAGCGTCTTCTCCCGGCTGGCGCGCGCCGCATCCTCTCTCGCCACCGCGTCCAAATCCAGCGGCCCGAGCGCCATGCGCGCCGGCGTGTCGGGCAGGCCGTCAATCACCGAATGCGGCAGAGACAGCTCCGCCCTTTTCGCGGCCGCCTGAAGGGGCCGCACCGCTGAGGGTACGGAAACCACCTCTCCCGCAGTCCCGGCCGCCGCCAAAAGGAAACACGCGAGAAACACACCTTCCGCACAGCTCGTCCGTTTGCTCATATCGTTGCGCTCCTTTCCCGGCAACTTCGGCGTTCGCGACCTATTGCGCCGGCGGGACGGCCTCCGCGCCGTCCTCCTCCTCCCCGTCCGTTTTGTCCAACTCGCCCGTGGCATCCAAAATACGGGCCGACTCGAAAAACATCGGGTGGGTCTTGTCTTTCGCCAACTCTTTCATGAGCGGGACTTTGATCTCCTCGGGCCGGTTCAGCGCATCGTTGAAAATCTCCTCCAACACCTCGGGGTTCTCCTGCTTGTCAAAAAGAATCCCGTAAAGCGACGTGAACTGCTCGTCCGGCAACAGGTTCAGCGCCGTCTGAATGGCATCCATCTGATACGCCTTGCCAAGTTTATCGAACGCCTCTTTGACGCTGGCCCTCCGCTCCCGGGTCGGCGCGTCCGTCATCTCCGCCATCTGGTCGACCAACGTTTCCCATGCCTCGACCGCCTTTTCGGCCGCCCTGTCCGTGGCGCGGACAGCCTCCGTTTTCTCCTCTTTCACCACGGCCGCTGGCTGTCCCGCCTCTGGGGTTTTCCTGCCCCCCTTTTCCGCCAAGGCCGGTTTCTTGAGCCGTTTCGCTTCCCGCGCCCGGCCGCTGCGGCGGACCGCGTCGGGGGCACGCTGGACACGGGCCGTCTTGGAAAGAACGGGAGGGACCGCGTCAGGTGCCGCCGTGTTTTCTTCCGTCCGGAAGAACGTGAGGAACACGAGCACCGCGGCCACCGCCAGGATGAGACCCATCAAAAGCCTTATTCGCGTCATAACCCCGTTTTACTCCGCAGCCTTCTGGACGGGGTGTTGACCGCGCGGTCACTCACGGCCTCGCATTTCCCGCACCCCGCATTCTAACAAAAGTTGACACCCGGAATGCCGGTCACCCGCGCCGTCGCGAGCACGTTGGAAAGGCCGGGAGACCCTTCACCCGCGACGACCGGCTGGCTTGCGGGTGTCGCCGCAATCGTACTTGCGCCTTTCTCCTAAGTGAAGAAAAATAAAATATCATACTCGGGAAAGGGGTTCGATAACATTTCTGTGCGACCTGAGTTCATGCGCGTTACCAACGGGGCCGCGAGTGCCTTTTCAAAACCTGAAGGGCTACGCGAGGAGAAGGCCGAGGACGAGGAGCATGCCGAAGATGAAGTGTGTGCCGGCAGACAGGCCTTCGAGCTTGGCGATGCGCCCAGTGTCGTTCGCGCGGAAGCCGCCCGCGCAGGTCATGACGGCGGCGAGGCTCAGCGGCAACGCGAGCAGACACAGCAGGCTCCATGCCGGAAGGTTGCCAAAAGCCACGCCCGCAACCATCACGGGATAGGGGGCAAGGTGCAGGACGTAGAACAGCGTTCGCGCGGGACGGTTTCCCATGAGCAGCGCCGTCGTCTTGATGTTCGCCGCATGATCGGTGAGCGTATCGCGCAAATCATTGCCGTGCAGAATCGCGGCGACCAGGCACGAGACCGGCAGCGACGCGACCAGCGGCCGCCACGCCAGCGTGCAGGTCTGCGCGTAGTAGCTTGCCAGCACCATCAGCACCCCCATCAACACGGCCACCAGCGGAACGCCAAGCCCCAGATATTTGAAACGCACGCCGGTGGTATAGCCTGCGGCCCCCGCCACACCGGCCGCGGCGAACAGCACGAGCTTCCAGTCGCTCAACGCGGCGACCGCGACGCCCAAGCCCGCCCCGAGAAGCAGCGCGGCGACGCCCGCAAAAAAGACCGGGCGAGGCCGGAGTTCGCCCGTCACCAGTTGCGGAGCGGTCGGCAGCGTTGCAACCGTATCGACACCCGCTTTGAAGTCGCCATACGTGTTGAACAGGTTGGTGGCGGTCTGCAACAGCCAGCCGCTGGAAAGGGTCAGGCCCAACAGCAGCCACGAGAAGCGGCCGTCGAGCGCCGCCAGTGCGGCGCCCACCAGCACGGGAACCGTCGACGCGGTCAGTGACCAGAGGCGCAGAACGCCAAACCACAACGCGATTTTTTTCATGCCTTTTTCTGGCGGGCCGGACGCCGGCCCCGGCCGTCACTTCACGGTTGCGCCGGGCATTGCACCCGCATCGGGAGAGACCACAAAAAGCGCGCCGTCGGGGTTGCCCGCCGCGAGGATCATGCCCTCGGACAGTCCGAAGCGCATCTTGCGCGGCGCGAGGTTCGCGACCATCACCACCTGCCGCCCGACCAGCGTGGCGGGATCGTACGCCTTGCGGATGCCCGCAAAAACCTGCCGTGGCGCGGTCTCGCCGATGTCGAGCAGGAGCTTGAGCAGTTTGTCGGCCCCCTCGACCAACTCGGCGGAAACCACCTTGGCCACGCGCAGGTCCGCCTTCGCAAAGGTGTCGTAGTCGATGGTCTCCTTTACGGGGCCGGCCGCGGAGGTGGCTCCTTCAGGCGCTTTCGCCGGTGCCGGCCGCACGGCCGGTTGATCCGGCGTGCGGCTCGCCTCGATCAGTTTGTCCACCGACGCCTGTTCGACGCGCGTGGCGAGATATTCGTAGGGGTGGATGGACGTTTTCTCAACCGTCTTGGCCACCA
>JAQVSS010000051.1 GCA_028700415.1 Kiritimatiellia bacterium | reverse complement strand
AATCCTTCATCCCTGTCCCTCCCAATTGATTGACATCCTGAACACCGGTTACTGCAACCATCGCAAGACTTCGTTCAAACGACAATACGCTTTTGTGAAAAAAAGGGCAAGTCCAACTCCCGACACCGCTTTTTTGCGCTGCGGCCAGTCTCACACGGCCGCGCGTTCAAGAAAAGCGCGCGCCGCTTGCCACGATGTGAAAGCTTGGTCGGCGGCCCCTGCAACCTTAGGGTCTTTCGCGTTCATGCAAATGAACAGCACGTTGGGTTTCCCCAGCACCTCCGCCGCAGCGTCCCTCATGGCGATGTCATCCTCGGTGTCCCCGATGACGATGGCTTTCTTATACGGCCGGCCCGCCAGCAGGGCTTGGATCCTGACGCGCTTGTCCTCTTTCGTGATCACGGAATGCGGCTGCGGAGGCGATGCCCCGTACCCGGCCGCATTGCCGCAATACCTCATTTCAATCCCGTACCCCGCCGCCCTCCGGCTCACCTTCTCCAGCAAGAACTCGAAGGATTTGCTGACAATGACAAAATCACACCTGTCTTTCAGCGCCCCGAAACAGCGCCAGGCCGCGCGGTAACAAAGGCCGGAAATCAAACGGGCACTCCAGTCAATATCCGCCCGTTCACACTCGGAGAGGATATGGGTCTCGAAAAACTTCACCAGCTGTCCGTCGGCATCGGAGAGGGTCTGCTCCCCCGCCCTGTACGCATGGCGCACCCTGCGCTCAAGACGCCGGAGCCGAACCACCCCGGCCAGCAGGCGGAAGAGCCGTCTCACTTTGAAAACGTTGCGCAGGCAGAGCACCCCCATGAGGTCGGCGTTCGCAATTCCCCTGAACAGGAACGGACAGGAGCCGCGATACAGGGTGCCGTCAAAGTCCGTGACCAGCAAAACCTCTTTCGACGCAGATGTGTCAGGGGCACTTCTCATTCATCCTTTATCCCGTCCAAGCTCACCACCGCTGTCCGGACTTTCCCGCCCTTGACTTTCAAAATCCTGAACTCGTGCGGATATTCCGCAAGGCTGGAGGTGCAGAACTCGGTGATGTTCCCATGGGTTTCCTCATGGGTCGTGTGTGAGTGGCCGCACAGGACAATCCACCTGTCCGCCGTCTTTCCCAGCAGATCGACGATCGACTCACGATCGGGAGACAACAACGCCGTCCGGCCGTAGAACCGACTGCTCAACGCATTCATCAGCCACGATGCGTAGAGCATCCGGTGCATGCACAGGAACTTCGTCCGGCTTTTCCCCCAGGCCCCGCTTATCCTCTCCGCCAACCTTTTGAACGTCCCCGCGTCGGACTCGAACGGAATGTGGAAAAAAGAGAACCCCTTTACCTCGGAGAGCCCGTCACGGTTCCCGAACACCGCTTCCCAGCGGTCACCCACCTTGTCATGGTCCCCCTGGGCGATGATGACCGGACAGTTCAGCCTGCGGATTATTTCCGCGCCTTTTTTCAGCGCTTCGCCATCGTTCCCGCAATCGACGATGTCACCCGTAATGACGACCGCGTCCGGCCTGATTTCGCCGTTGACCACCGCAACGGCTTTCTCCAGCAGCTCAAAAGATTTCCCGGTGCAGGGTTTGTGCAGTTTGTAGCCGCCGACCACGATTTTATGCGTCCAAGGCGTGTCCGTGATCCGACCGCGGGTGGAAAGGTGCAGATCGCTCAGGTGGACAACGGTCAGTTCCGCATTTTGGGGCAGGCGGCTTGAGAAACAGCCTTCATGAAGGAAAAAACCGGCCAGCCACACGATGGCGACAAAAAAGAGCCATCGCGCATGCGGCCTGCCCTTCCGGCAGAAAACCGCCTTCCCATACGCACCGTCCAGAGAACCCGGCGGCGGTTTTCCCGGCACGTTAAAGCATCCGCCCGTCAACAGTCGTTTTCGCATTTTCCGCCTCTTGAATGATCGGGAAACAGGCCTATTATGCACGGCTTTCCCGGCATCCGCAATTGTATGATTGAAAAATACCATGCGCAAAAAGAAGAAGGTTCAGGTTGTGACTGTCCCTTGTGAATCCGTATACTGTCCACATGAAGAGTGTCTCTGTCCTTGTCCTGATGGAACTCTATGACCACCGCATCCGCCAAGGGATCGGGCGTTACGCCGCCGAGCACCGCTGGCACCTGACGGTCAGCGACGGATGCACGCTCCCGCAAGGTTGGGCGGGAGACGGCATGCTGGTTCAAATCAACAAACGCGCCGACTTCATCCGCTACGTCCGCCGCCAGAAAGTGCCGTGCGTGGACATGTGGATCTTCCGCCCCGACATACCCCTGCCGCGGATTTCCGGCGACCAGCGCCTGCTCGGGCAGGTGGCGGCGGAACATCTGCTCGAGCGCGGATTCCGGCAAGCCGCCTTTTTCTCTTCCGAATACGGGAACCTGCACAAACTGCGCTGCGAGGGCTTTTCCGACCGGTTCGCCGAAGGGGGCGGCCATCGCCCGAAGAACCTGACCTGGGCGCTCCATTCAAAAAGCGGGAGCGACAATTGGCGCGCGCAGCACGCTTGGCTGAAACGCATGATGACGGCGCTGCCGAAACCCCTGGGCGTCTTCTGCTACAGCGATTACGATGCCGCCAAGATCGAAGACATCTGTCTGGAGGCCGGCCACGCCATCCCGGACGAGGTCGCCATCCTGGGCGTGGATAACGATCCGCTGGTCTGCGAAAACACACCCGTGCCGCTTTCCAGCGTCCGGCACGACCTGTTCCGGATCGGCTACGACGGCGCCGCGCTGCTGGACCGGCTGATGCGCGGAGGAGACGCGCCGTCCGAGCCGATCCTGATCCCGCCGCGCGGCGTCGAAACCCGCGCCAGCACCGACGGTTTTGTGACCGCCGACCCGGTGATCCGCTCCGTCATCAAATTCTTCCGGGAAAACCTCGCCAGGGATATCGGCCTCGACGAAGCCGTGAAAGCCGCCGGCCTGCCGCGCCACAAGCTGAAAGAACACTTCAGCCGTGTGCTCGGCGAACCGGTCTACGCCACCTTGATCCGCCTGCGCCTCTTCGAGGCCAAGCGCCTGCTCCTCCAGACCGGACTGTCGGTCAAAGAGATCGCGTCCAGGACCGGCTTCTGCCACGCCCAGCACCTCAACAACGCCTTCAGGCGGGAAGCGCGCTGCACGCCCACCGAGTACCGTGAACACGACCGGCGGCAGGCTTCCCCGCTTTGATCCCTCCCCCGCGTAACGGGTCTTACATGTTTTGCGGATAACGTGCGTAAAACCAAAATACCGGTTGCCTGAACAGAACCGCGTCGCCTATACTGCATCCATGCGCAACTTCCATGTGCTTGTGCTGATGGACTGGTATGACCACCCGATGCGGGTGGGGATCGGGAGGTATGCGGCCGAGCAGAACTGGTATTTGACCGTCAGCGACGGCTGCAGGCTTCCAAAGGGCTGGTCCGGCGACGGGATGCTGGTGATGCTCAACGCCCGCGCCGACATCATCCGCTATGTCCGCCACCAGCAGATCCCTTGTGTGGACTTCGGTGCCTACCGCCTGGACATCCCTCTCGCGCGGGTCTGCGGCGACCACCGCCTGATCGGCCGCGTCGCCGCCGACCACCTGCTGGAACGCGGCTACCGGCACGCGGCGTACTTTTCCACCGGATCCCAACGCCCGGAGGAGCTGAGGGGGGAAGGGTTCTGTGAACGGTTCACGGAACAGACCGGACATGTGCCCAAGCGCCTGATCTGGGCAAAATGCCCCGGCAGCGAGATCGACGACTGGCAGGCCTTGAACCGCTGGCTGAAACGGGAACTGCACGCGTTCCCCAAACCCCTGGCGTTGTTCTGCTATTGCGACTACGATGCCGCAAAAGCGGAGACGGCCTGCCTGGAAGCGGGGTATCACATACCGGATGATGTCGCGATACTGGGCGTGGACAACGATGTGCTGGTCTGCGAAAACCTGCGCATCCCCATCTCCAGCGTCCGGCACAACCGGATCAGGATCGGCTACGAAGGCTCCGCCCTGCTGCACAAGCTCATGCGGGGCGGCACGCCGCCCGCATCCCCCATCCTGATCCCCCCCTGCGGCATCGAGCTGCGGACAAGCACCGACGGCTTCGCGACGGCCGATCCCCTGATCCGTTCCGTCGTCCAGTTCTTCCGCCAGAACCTCGGCAAAAGCATCGGCGTCTCGGACGCCGCCGCCGCCGCCGGCCTCCTGCGCCACCAGCTCGAAGACTATTTCACCCGCGTCCTGGGGCAGACGGTCTACGCGACCCTGACCCGCCTGCGGATGTTCGAGGTCAAGCGGCTGCTGACCCTCACCGACCTGCCGGTAAAGGAGATCGCCACGCAAACCGGGTTCTGCCACGCCCAGCACCTCAACAACGCCTTCATGCGGCTTGAGCACTGCACGCCGGTCGCCTACCGGAAACGCGAGCGCGGCCACAAGTGAGCGCGCGGCACTCTTTCACCGCTGCCGGGCGGCTTTTTCGCCTGCCACGCGCCGCGCGTCAAGTCCGGGATATCGACGCCGCGAACGGTCAGGCGATGCCGGACCAGACGGATTTCACGCGCAGAGACTCGTCCGAGGCGTCCACGAGGAAAACCGTGTAGCGGCCGCCGCCCGGGGCGACCTTCACCACCACATGACCGCCGGGCGCGACGTCCCTCCACCACGCTGCGGACGGCCACTCTTTTTTGGGCCATTCCGGCACGTACGTGGGAAAGACCATCCGGGCGCCGGGATAGAGGTCGCGGGAACTCATGTCCCGCATGTTGCAGTCCTGAATGTGGCGAGGACACCACACCACCGTCACGTAAGCCGCCGCGCGGACCGACCCGACGAACGCGCGCCTCATCGCATCCTTACACGCATGGTGGTTTGTCTTGCACACAGTGACGGGGCCGACGCGCTTTCCGACGAGCGCCTCGTAGTTGTAGGGTGTCCCGTCCGCGCCCACGAGGTCCGCGGAGAGATCCCCGCCTGTCCAGTAACGGAACTTGCCGTACTGCACGACGAAGCCCATGGAGAGCGTGTTCTGGTTCGGGATCGACGCCTGGCCGGTCGCCTTCGCGTGCGCGGCGCCGTGGTCGACCGCGTCTTCGCCCTGGCCGGTCCAGCAAACCGCGTTCGCGCACACGTTGCGGATTGAAAACGAATCGCGGTATTGCCCTTCCGCGTCGTGGAGGAGCCGGATCTGGTTCAACGCGCCCGGACGGAACGGCTCCTGCGGGATCTTTTTCGCCGCGACAAAGGCTTCCATCATTTCCATGCCGTCCCCGTCCTGCGAGCCGTATTGGCCGTGTTTCGGGAACTGGTGGTCGTAAAAGCGGCCGAATGTGAACGTCTCGCCCAGGAGCGCGAGGCCACACACCTGACGCCGGTCCGGCGTCAGGCGCGATCCGAGCGACGGCCGCCCCATGTGATCCGCATGCCAGTGCGACAGCGCCATGTAGTCGAGATGCGTCTTCTTCCAGACGGCCCCGATGTACCGGGCCACGCATTCGCCGCCGAGGAGATCCGCACGCGGGAGCCACGGCATTTCCGGGACTTCCTTCGGGCGGTAGTAGTCGCCCGTGTCGTTCACCATCGTGGTGCCGTCCGGGAACACGTAGAACATGTTCTCGCCGCGCCCGGTGTGGATGAAATGCAGCTCCAGCTCGCCCGTCTTCCAGGACGGAAGCCGTTTGCCGATCTCCGTCGCGTTTGGGACCGGCGCGAGACGGTCCGTTTCCGCGGCGAAAAGCCGCGGCGCGACGGACGACGCCGCAACGAGGCCGATGAAAGTGCGGCGTTTGATTGCCATGCCCTCTCCCCTTTCTTCAAAACGCAACCTTAAGCGACTCGCTTTCCCGTGCCGTTATCGGTTCATATGGCACGAACAGGGCTCATGTTGATTGCGCGGTCTTCCCGTTCGCGTTGCCTCCCGTGAAATCGAACTTCGACATGTCGATTTCGTCCACGGTGAACGGGTGCGCCGTCTTCCAGCCTCCGCGCGTGTAGTCCGGGAAGTCCATCACCTTCGACCGGGCGTTCACGCTGCGTTCGGAAAGTTCCACGATCGAGCTGTACGTCGCGAGATCGTACACGTCCGTGTCGAGCGGGAGCCCGTTCTGCAGACAGTACGCCCAGCGGAGATCCATGATGAAATCCATGCCGCCGTGACCGCCCACCTTCTTCGAGATTTCGCCCGCCACCTTCCAGAACGGATGCTTGTATTCCTCCTTGATCTTGAGCGCTTTATCGGCGGGAAAATACTCGTGTGCGCCATTGTCGCCGGTTTTTTCCTCCCACGCCATGAGCAGCGACGGATAGCTGCGGAAGATGCCGTTCGTGCCCATGTAAAGGTTGCCGCGGTCGTACGGACGCGGCGTGCAAACGTTGTGAATGAGCGTGACGACTCGACCCATCGCGGTGCGGAGCATCGACATGTTGATGTCGCCCTTTACCATCTTCGCGCTGTGCCGCCAGTCGGTGGCCGGGAAGTGGTCGCGCCCGAACTGTTCGAAGGACGCCGACTTCGTCTCCATCGAGACGAGGTATTCGAAGCGATCGCCGCGGTTGATGTCGAGGCAGCGCCCGGCCGGAACCAGCCCGTGCGTCGGATAGTAGTTGCCGTGATGGTGCAGGTGGCGATCGATCCGCCAAAAGCGCCCATCGCGCGGTTTGTACTGCAGCGAACGCTGGTCGTGCTGATACCCGACCTCTGCCTGAACGATTTCGCCAAGCTTGCCTTTGTGGATCAGGTTGAACGCGAGCATCTCCTCTTCGCCGTAGGTGCAGTTCTCGAGCATCATGCAGTGACGGCGGTCGCGCTCCGCAGCCTCGACCGTCGCCCAGCACTCCTCAAGGTTGAACGCGCCGGGCACTTCCTGGAGAACATGTTTGCCGTGATCCATCGCGTAGACGTTGATCGGCGCGTGCAGCGGCCGCGGCGTCACGGAGTACACGACATCGCAGAGATCGGAATCGCAGAGGCCCTTCCACGCATCCTCGTCCCCGTTGCGGCTCCATTCCTTCGGTGCCCTGTATCCGTGTTCTTTCAGCCACGCCTGATTTTCATCGAGGCGCTTCGGATTGATGTCGCTCATGGCCGTCACTTCGCAGCCCGGGATCTGCGCGATGCGGCGCACGGCCCCCGTGCCGCGCGAGCCCACGCCGATCACGCCCACGCGCACCTTCTTCAACGGCGCCACCCGGAAACCGTGCATCGCCCCGCCCTTCCCGAATCCGGGCGCGTTCTTGTCGCTGATGCATCCCGCCGCCACCGCCGCCGCGCCCATCCAGGCGGCCCCCTTTAAAAACCCGCGTCTGTCCGTGTTCATCTTGTTTTCCTTGTTTGATTCGATTGCACCGCCGTTTTCACGGGGCGCGTCATTTTTCCCGTTCGATTGTGAGATCAAAAAACGCGATGTCGGCGCCGTTATTGGCCGTGAGTGACGGGCGCACCGAGACAACGCCCTCCGGGATCAAGAGACTCTGCACGATTTTTCCTGGCTCACCGGAAGCGGCTTCGGGTGTGTATGTCTCACCTTGCACGCCCATCCACTTCCAGTTCGGACCGTACTGGAACACGCCGAGCCTGCCGCGTCCCGTACCGCGGACACAGGCAGTGAGCGTCAGCCGGTCGCCGGGTTTGACGGAAATCGGCTCCTTCAGGTAAACCGTGGTGTCCTTGCCCTTGGACGCGAGCCGCACGCCGGCGCGGCCTTTCCACATGGCAGCCGTGACGTCGCCGAAGGGCTTGTAGCCCTCGACGGCGTTGAACACCCAGCCGCGGATGTTCCGTTCGCCCTCGTCCTGAAGGAAACGGTTGTCGAACTTGATTTCCTCCGCGTTCGCGGCGCATGCCGCCAAGAGCAGGCCCATCAGGGCCGTCTGTCCGATGTTCATGGCACTTCCTTTCCCGTCACGAGAATGAGCCGCACGTCGTAGGCCGGCAGCTTCAGTACGCCGTTTGGCAGCTTTTCACCTGTCTCGCCATTGACAAACTCGAGCGGCTCAACCAGTCCGAGTTTCGCGGCGTCCGCCTTGATCGGGAATGCGAGGTCCTGTCCGCCCTGATTGCCGAAGAGCGCGAGGACTTTCCCCTTGCGGCGGTAGGAGCCGACCAGCACGTCCGCGGGCTCGCCCGCGATTGCGCCGTCGTTCTCGTAAAACGGCGTGAAGGCGCAATCGTCCGCCCAGGTCTCGAAGCGTCCAAGAACGTTTAGCATGTTGAAAAGTTCCTTACGGTCCACCCCGGCAAAGGGAACCGCCGGGCGCAGCCAGAGTTTCACGCCCGCGGGCAGAAGGATCGCCTGCTGCGTGCGCGTGAGAAACGCGAACCGCCGCTCGCGCCACTCCTTTGCGTCGTACGCGCGGCGTTGGATACCGTCTAGCGCGACCGCTTCGGCGCCGACCTGCGAGCCGAGCGATTCGGCGCGGACGTAATCGACGTTGAACCGTTTCTGGAAAAGCTCCTCGCCGAAATGGTCTTCCCACGAGAGCATGCTCGTGCCGAACGCGAAACACGGCACCAGCAGGCAGTTCGTCATATGGATCTGCAGAAGACGCGGTTCCACGCCGGCGAGATGTTGCATCACGGAGGCGCGCTTGACGAGTTCGCGCATTTCGAGGATGCCGAAATTGCCGTGTACGCGGCCCTCGCCGTCGGTGCGGCAGCTCGTGTCCGGATTGCGGCACGTCACCGGGAACATGTCGTCGAAGTAGATGCCCTTGATCCCGCAGTCGGTCTCCTTCTTGTGGTAGTAGAGGATGTAGTCGATGTAGGATGGGGTGGGGAACGTGCGCGTGGCGCCGATGTAACCGGTCGAACGCGAAACCCATTCGCTCGCGTAGGCGATTACGGCCTCTTCCTTGACCCACGTGAGCGTGGGATCGGAGTATTTGAACGGATAAGCGGGAACGCTGTTTTTTAGAACAGTCTTGTACGCATAGTCGCGACAGCTCTTTATCCAGTCCCAATGCGTCTGCTTGCCGATGTCCGGCAGATCCGAGGCGTAACGCTCGTAGACGTGGTCGTAAAGGCCCGTGGTCGCGGCATAGGCGGCGGCGTACTCGTTCGACACGCCGCCCGTGTTCACGCGGCGGCAGGCGAGCTCGAAAAGCGTCCAGTCGCCCCCGTACGGGATTCGCGCCCAGCCGTTCCAGAAACCGCCGGCGTGGAACGACACCCCCTGGCGGGGAATCATGTTCTCGGGAAAATGGCCCGGCCCCGTCTGGAAGTGGCGCCGCATCGTGTGGTCCGCCGTCTTGACCGGGGTCGCCTCGAACCCGAAGGCGAACGCCGGGCCGTTTTTGAGGCGCGACGGCACGTTCACGAAGTCGGCCTCCATGCGGAGAACGCCGTTTTCGCGCACGATCCGCACGGACGGCTTGGCCGGGTCCAGCCGCATGCCGCACGTATTGTTGATGAACCAGCTGAGGCCCCGCTTTTCAGCGCCAAGCCACACGTAGGGGACCGTTTGCGGCGCGAACATGTCGTCGAGGAAACCCGTGCTGCGGTGAAGCTTCGTCCCGTCCCACACCACACCCTCGCCCGCAGGAACCTTGCCCGTCGGGTTGTAGCGGATCGAGTCTGCCGTGCAGATGTGCATGAGCGGCGCCTCCGCGTCCTTGAGCGGCACGACCAGCGTGAAACGGTCCAGCGTCTTCCCCTCCGTGCCGGAGAGCGAGAGTTCGTTCCAGATGAAGCCGTCGTATTCGAGCGTCCCGTTCACGGCGAGGTTCACGCCTTCCGCCCGGGCAGAGGCGGCGAGCGAGGCCTCGTACCCGCCGCCGGTGACGGCGATGTCAGGCGAAGTGCCCGTGAACCGCACGCGTTTGCCGTCCACGACGGCTTCGAAATACGCGGGGGCTGCGAGAAGTTCGCGCCCGAGCGCCTTCACGGACGCGGGGAGCCCGGCCGCGCCGAAGCGGTATTCGCGGAGCAGCACGCCGAGCGTGTCGCCGGAGCCGCGGATCGGGATGAACGGAGGCAGGATGATTTTCTCCCGGCCGATCTGGTTGCCTTCCCATTCGAACCGTTTCTTTTCGAGCGCCCATGCGTCCGGAAACGTTTTCACGCCGGCGGCGGACGTCACCGCGAACGAAACGGGGTGTTTCCCTTCCGCCGATGGCGCCTCCGCCAGAACGGTGAAATATCCCGCCCGCTTTTCGAGCGCCGCGGTTTTACCGTTCAGTGAGCACGTCACCGCTTCCGCTTCCGTTTCGGGAAGCGGGAACACGTTGAAGCGCACGCGGTTCATGCCGGGATAGTGGTAGGCGACGACTTCCGCCGCGCCCTCAAGGTCGAACTCGCCCGTGGCAGGCACGCCTTCCGTGCGCGCCCCGCGCCGCGCGTACAGCTCGCGCGAGAAGAGCAGCCGGCCGGTGTCGGCGTCGCGTGCGGTCACCTCCAGGCGGAACTCCGAACGGGAGCGCGTGTTGAACGCGACGCCGAGCCGTTCGCCCGCCTTGAGGACGCGGCTTTCCGCGACGTGCACGGGGCCCTCCCTGCCGCCGTCGCCGACGATTTCCCGGAGAAAGACGTCGGCCCGCACCGCGGTGCCTTCGGGCGCTTTCGTGACGGCGAGCGAGGGCTGCCAGCGGCCTTCCGCCGGCACGCCGATCGCATCCATCTGGATCGCCGCCGCGCCCTCCCGCCACACGAGGCGGATTTTCGGGCCCTGGATGTGGGCGTGCGAGGCGTTGAGCGATGAGGGACCGTCTCCAGGTCCCACGCGCGCGGCATTCACGAGCAGACCGTTTTCCGTCGGGCCGATCGACGCCAGCGGCACTGCGGCTTCGATCTCCCACCAGCCCTGCTTGACCACGCTCGCCACCTTGAGCCCGGGGCAGTTCCACGTCACGTCCGCCTTGCCGTTGCGGGCGGAAAGCGAGTCGTACGCGGTGCCAACCGGATTGAAGATGAAGTGCGCGATGCGGTCGGGATTGTCCCCCTCCACGGCGAGTTCCACCTCGTCGTCGTCCCACACGGCGCCGTCGCGTTCCGTGGCGGCAGCCCTCAACCCGCCGCCGATGTCGATGTTGCGCGCTTTCACGCGCCAGGCGGCGTAGAGCGTCGCGCCGTCGGTCAGGAATGTCGCGAACCCCTCGCCGCCGGGGACGAGCAGGGCTTCGGGGGAGGCGCGCAGGAATCCGGCGAAGCGGACGCCTTCGTCGTATTCGCGCGGCCCGATGACGCCGTCGACGGCCGGCAGCTCGCGCGCGACAGGCACCGCGAATTCAGGCGTTCCGAAGGAAGCCGCACAACACATGCCTGCGGCCAGAAGGGCGCATACCTTTTTTTTCATGAGATCCTTGTTAGCGGACGGAAAACATCGTGCCCCATCCGCGGAAGAAACGGAAAAGCACGGCGCAGCCCGGGTCGTTTTCGCCGGCCGCACACGTGAAGGAAAGCCGTGCCTACCGCCGCCGCCAGCCCGAACACCGGTTTCTTCACGGAAACACCTCCTTGATTTCCGCATAGTAGCATCCCAACGGCGTTTCCGGCAACAGGCCAATCTTACCCGCCACCCCTTCATTCCTGACCCGCCGGGCAGTCATGCCTGACGCGGAGCGCGCGGAGAAGTCCGGTGAACGGCGCGGCCTTTTCGGGGATGCCGGGGCCGGGCGCGACATTGCCGCCGAAAACGCATGCCTGAAAGCGCCGCGCGCGGCGGTCGTAGCCGAATTTTTTCGTTGTCCCGTTGACCGTGCAGCGTATCGTTTCAAAGTCCTTTTGGACGGTCACGGTATTCCACTCGCCCGGTTTGAGCGGGAGGCCCGTGTCGAAATGGCGAGGCACAAGCAAGATGCCGAAATGCGAAACCCTCAGCGTGCCGTTTTCGAGCACGAGCTGGAGTCCGCAGTCGTGATCGTCCGTTCCGCGCGAGCGGAGAAGCACCTGGTTCCCCGCCGTTTCCGGTTTCACCTCGAACGAAAGCGTGTACACCGCGCCGCGCGGAATCGCCTCTTGTGGCAGGGTGAGGTAACAGCCTTTTGAGAATTTGAGCACTGGCCGACCGCCCTCTTCGGCCCATTCGGGGTCGGGACGGACGAAATCCGGCGGCAGGCGCCGCTTTTCAGCGGCGCCGTCCATCGGTTCGGCGTAGCGTCCGGAGCCGCCCAGTTGCGCGTCGAAGCGCCGCTCCCACGAGCACGGGAGCCACGCGCCGTATTTCGGATCGAAGGAGTAGACGAGATCGGGGATGCGGTCTTTCGCGACGCAAACGTTCACCGGCTGTTTTGCGGTGTCGGAAAAAATTTGCAGCGTCGCCGTTTCAGGCGCGTGCGTCTCGGGATGAACCAACGCGCTCCGCCACACTTTCCCCGAGGCCGTCACGGCCCGGAGCTGGTACGCCGGGAAGCGGTTCGCGCTCGGAAGGGTCACGCGGATTTCCGCACGCGGCGCGTCGACCGGTTTCGGATAATCGGCGAGATCGTCAAGGCGCTCCACGTCGAGGCGGGCGGTGTCCTTGAGTTCGAGCCCTTTTTTGCCCAGCCGGTGCGCGTCGTCGAGCGCGCATTCGACGGAACCGAGTTTTTCGAAGTCGAAAACGATTTTCGCGCCCGCGAGTTCCCCCTTCGGCACGAGCGCGAAGAACGTCCCGGCACCGCCGCCGAAATGACAGGTGACGTTCCAAACGTCGCCCGTTTTCCCGCGCACGCCGAAGGACTCCCATGCGTAATGCCCGCTTTTGAGGATCGCGTTCGGCGCGCCGGGCGTTCTCGCCGTCCCTTTCAGGACCGCGGCCACGCCCGCGCCGAAACGGGAGGGGATCAGGGAGGTGAAGCGGCCGCGCAGGATCGCGTAGTTCGAACGGTCGAAAATGTTTTCCCTGTCCGCGGCGGCAACCTCTTCGAGACCGTCAAGGAGTTCGAGCGCGGCAAGTTTTTCGCCGCACGCGAACGAGGCGGAAATCGCGTACGTTCCCTTCCCGGCGGCGGGGAGGACTCCGATCCCATACGTTTCGGGCTCGATCAGTTCGCGGAGCGGATGGTGGGAATAGAGGTAGTCGCGGCAGGTCGTGGCGCTCAGGCGGGTGGAATCGAAACCGCGCCAGGTTTTCTTCCGCCCGGCGTACTCCGTCTCGAGTTCGGCCGTGACGGAATCCGCGAGGGCGAGATACTCCGAGGGAACGCGGTAGTCGATCGCGAGGAGCCCGCCTGTCGGGATCGTTTCAGAGGGGAAGGTCACGAGCGTGCAGCCGGTGCCGTCCTTGAGCGTGACACGCGCGGTCACTTCTTTTTGTACGGTGCCATCGGGCAGATAAAGCAGTTCGAGGTGGTAAGGTTCGCCGAGTTTGAGCGCCTGCCGGACGCTCAGAACGAGGTTCGGCACTGTCGTGTCATCGCCGGGGCGCGGCGCTGGCGGCGTGCGGTCGAGCACGCTCCGGTAATAGGCGAGTATCCGCTCCCATGTGCGGCCGTGCGCCACCGTGGGCTGGAAATGCGTATTCTCGTTCGCCTCGTTCCACTCGAAGAGCATCAGCACGTCGGGATTAACGAGCAGGATCTCGTCGAGATAACTGCGCAGGGTTTCCGTGCCGTATTCGCCGTCCGTCGTTCCGGCGAAGGGATTGACATATCCGTTGCGGAGATACGTCCCGAAGAACTTGCCCTTATTCTCCGGGCGCCCCATCACCTCTTCGGCGATCGGCAGAAGGTAGTCGCGGTAAATACGGGTCTTGAGGGAGTGGCGCGGGTATTCGCCGATGTGGTCGGGATAATACTCGGTGCACCAGAGTTGGAAACCGTCCAGGGCTTCGGCGGCTTTCGCCACTTTCCGGCGGAAAGCGTCGAGAATGTCAGGAGGTATCCGCTGCGGGGATTTCCCCTTTTCGTACGTGCCGAAAGCCGTGTAAATATCGAAGAACGGCATGTCGCCGATGAAAAGGAACGGCGGGATGTCTTTGTCCGCGCGCAGCCGCCGTGCCCACGCCTCATGGGCGTCGGCGCCATTGCCGTAGCACCACATGAGCAGCTTCCCGTCGAGGCGCGTCGTAAACGGCGATTTCGCCGCTTCGAGGATCATGCCCTTGACGTCCGCGTAGCGGTTGGTGGCCCAGTATCCCGGGAAGACGATCATTTGCGAATAACCGGGGGCGGGCGGACGTTTCTCGAGCAGCCGAAGCTGTGTGCGGTGCACGTTGAAATAATCGAGCGAACCGAACCCGTCGAGGCCTGCGTTCCGCAGGATTTCGATGTCGCGGAAGAACGCGGCGTAACTGCCGAATTCGGGATCGTCGCGGAGCGTGACGTCGAGGAAGAGCGGACGGTCGGTGTAGCGGTGCAAAAGATTCTGGTACGGACCGTAGAGCTGACGTTCCGCGAAGATGAGCGTTTTGTCGAGCCTGCGCTCCCGCGCGCCCGGTTTCGCCGCATGCGACACAGTGCGGGTGAACGGCACATCCGCCGCCCCCGCAGTAAGCAGCATCGTCGCGAGCGGGAAGAGAATCGTTTTTTTCATGCCGTTTTTCCTCACGGTGCCTCCAACAGGCTTATCCCGGAAACATTTCGGCACCCATTATGCGGGGGGGCAGTGAAAAGAGTCAACCCCGCAAAAAACGGTGGATTTCCGGCTTGAGACCGTGGCGCGTTTTTGAGAGATTGAATTGTTTTTCGCGGGCTGTGCCCGCATTGGGCACCTTAAACACAAGGGGGAAACACATGATTAAGGCGGTATTGGCCGGGGCTATTCTGGTCGGTTTGATGGCGAACGGGGCGGAGAGCGCAGCTTCCGCGGAAACATTCAAAGCCGGCTTCAACCGGATCGACATCACACCCCCGCTCGGGACGCCCATCTCGGGCTATTACAACCGTCGCCTTGCGGATGGCGTTCTGGATCCGCTCCACGCACGCTGCCTTGCTCTGTCGGACGGCGAATCGCGGGCGCTCGTGTATTCCGTTGACAACCTCCAAATCCCGGACACGGTGATCGCCGAAATTAAGGCGGAGATCACCCGCAAGACGCGCGTCCCCTCCGAGGCGATTTTCATTGCCTGTTCGCACACGCATACGGGGCCCTCGACCGCGCCGTCCGGCAGCGTCAACACGCTCCCCGAAGACGAGGACACGATCCGCTTCTCAAACCGCATCCTCGCCTCGCGGTGCGCGGATGCCGGCGTCCGGGCGCTCGAAGACCTCGCGCCCGCGAAGATTCTGCTCGGGCGCGGCGAGGCGAAAAACATTTCCTTTATCCGCCGCTTCCGCATGAAGGACGGCACCACGCGCACCAATCCCGGCACGAACAACCCTAAGGTCGAATGCGCGCTCGGGGAACCCGACGAACAGGTGCAGCTCGTCCGTTTCGTCCGCGATGGGAAAAAAGAGATCGCGCTCATCAACTTCCAGTGCCATCCGGACGTCGTCAGCGGCACGAAGTTCTCCGCCGACTGGCCGGGGCTTGCCTGCACGTATCTCGAAAACGCTATGGGCAACGAAATCGAGGCGCTCTTGATCAACGGCACGCAGGGCGACACCAATCACCTCCATCCGAAAATCGCTCCGGGCGAAATCGTTCCGCAACGCTACGAGATGTCGAAGCACATGGCCCGCACGATCGCCGGCGCCGCGCTGGCGGCGTGGGGGACGTGCGCGCCCGCGCTGTCCGGCAAGGTGCGTGCGGCGATGCCCGCAGTGAAAGTCCTTACGAACAAGGGCAAGCCGGAGGATTTACCCCTCGCCGAGAAGTACGTCACTTTGCACAAGTCGGGACGCGCCAGCGAGATTCCCGGCGACGGTATGGAACGCACCGCCAACACCGCCGGAGCCTACCGCATCCTCGAGCTCAAGGACGCCCCCGATGAAATCGATCTGCGGGTTTCCGTGGTGACTGTCGGGACGACGCTCGCCTTTGGCGGTTTCCCGGGAGAGCCGTTCACATGGATGGGCACGGAGCTTAAAGCCCAATCGCCGTTCGCGATGACGATCCCCGCTTGCACCGTCAACGGTGCGCGCGGCTATTTCCCGGTGAAGTCCGCCTACGGTCCCGGCGGCTACGAAAATGCCACCAGCCGCTTCAAGGCGGGCACAGCCGAACGTCTTGTGGACGGCGTCCTGCTCAAGATGGCCGAGTTCCACAAGGCCGCCGCTCCGGATGCGGCGAGGGGCGCGAAATGAAAATTAACTGGCGCTGATTAGAGGAGGGCCAGTGGATCGCCGTTGCTCCCCATTGTACTATAAAATGTACCCGCGATGTCGACTGGCCGAAAACGACCCGGCAAGAACCACAACGAGAATCAACAACCTCTTCGCTACAAACCTCCTAGACCTCCCAACCTTTGCCATCTCCTCCGTCTTTTACTTTCGCCACGTCGTTGTGTCCGTGAAGATCACGTCGTGCGCATACTGTTCCAGATTGTAGACCTGATCCTTGGCACCCAGGGCTTTCAACCGCTCATATTCGTCGACGGACATCAGAACGCGCAGGCTGACGGCGGCCGGCAGCTGCCGCCAGCACCGCCATCATGATTGTCTTCTTCATGTCAACGAGTTCCCCCGTCTCTTGACACCATTCACTCTTCGATCTCGACGACCTGCCAGTCGCCTGCCGTCACCGTCGCGGTATAGACCTTGCCCGATTTCTTGTGCAAGATTTTCACGGCCGAGGTCGCCGCCGGGTCAAGCACCTCGGGTTCGCCGTTGTACTTCGTGACCCCGTTATTGTTGAGCAGCCACACCAGCCAGCCCTTCTCCGTCTTGTTGCAGCCCCACTGGATATCGCCATCGACGCAGACCGGCATCGTCTCGCGCTGAACCTCGCGGAGGAAGTGCGCGATGACCGGGAACTTGATCTGGCCCCGCACGATCTTCCTGAGTTTGCCATCGAACCAACCCTCGCGCGGATTCTCAAGGACGCTGTCGGGGAGCATCTTCTTGATCGCAACCGTGACGACGCGACCCTGGCCGAGATCATGCGCATAGGCGACCGGGACGCCAGCATCGTCGAGGCAACGCGGCTTCGCCGTCGTCGCAGTGCCCGTGTAGAGAGTGTGTCCGCCCGCGACTGCGCCGGTGCCCTTCACCTTCTCGCCGGAGAATGTGACCCCCGCGAACTCGGGCGTAAAGAAACCCTCCATCACCTTGTCACACGGGATGAACAGCGTACCGCCGTCATGGACGTAGCGCTCAATCGCGGCGATGTCGGTGTAACGCTTATCGAACGAGCCGACCAGAAACGCGGCCTTGTACCCCTTGAGGACCTTCAGAAGGACGTCCGTCGTCTGTTCGCCGTCGGGACAGATTGCATCGTAGATTTCGCCGAATTCACTGTTCCACATACACCCCTGCTTACCGTTTTTCGGGTCGAGATACGTGTTAGAGGTGAGCGCACCCTTGGTCGGCGTCAGCGTGAAGAGGAAGCCCGCATGCGAGGCCATGTCGTTGCACCCCTGTCCACCGCCATCGTAGAACTGGCGATTGAGGCTCTCGTCAATGGACGCAAGGTACGCGACCGGCGCGTAGACCGTGCCGCGGTCGTGGCGATGCGCCCAGGCGAAGATCGCATCAAGGTCCTTGCCGTTCTCAGACAACTCGACATCCTTTGTGCCGTCGCCCTTGAGTTTTCCGATGAGCCCCATGCCGCCCTCAATCGTGAGCGCGTTCGCGCCGATGAACATGCCATACGCCATGGAGCGTTTCAGCAGCGAGCGCGAGATGCCGTAGTAGGGCTTGCGGTTCGGCCACGCGGGTTGCGGCCAGTACATGAACGACTCGACTTCGGGCGAGGTCTTGCCGTTGCGGTCCACCGAATAGAGCGAGAGTACGGCGGTGTAGTAACCGAAAAGCTTGTCATACTGACGGGCGGCGCCGCGACCGAACGCGCCGGACCACGTATACGGCGCGGCGACCGATCCACATTCCGTCTCGAGCGTGATCATGCTGCAACCGGCCCGCGCGAGGTCATGGCCCGTATTGAGCCAAATCGACCAGAGACCGTCAAGATTCTGCTCCCCCCACCAAAACGCGCGTGCCTTTGCGAAATTCTTGTCCGTCCAGCGGCGGCGCTGACGGCGGTCGAGCTTGCCATCAACGATATCCGGCACGTAGTCACGGGCGAGACGCGCCTTCATGACGGGATTCGTGCAGGTGTTGCGCTGATAGAGAAAACCGCCCTCGTCATGGTCGTACTCGTCCAGTCCGCCGAACCCCATGAACGTCGGATGCTGCTTTTTCCACGCCTGGTAATCGGCGATATCCATGTCGAAATGGTCCTGCAGACGAAATGGCGGTGCGACGTTGGCCGAACCGATTGAGAACGGCATCCCGGGAAATAGTTTCTCGAAGTCGTAGATGCCATCGCGCTTCCATCCACCAAAACACTTTTGCAGCACCTCGTCGATTCTGACAGGGAAGTTCGTATACGGCCGATCTTTGGGCAACACCGGACGGTTGAGGTCGTGGAAATCATTGATACGCATCTTGTCGCTGACCCCGTTCCACATCGCCTTGAACATCGCGCAGTCCTTGAACTTCATGATGACTTCGCGCGCATAGGGGAAAGAGACGCGGTAGTAGAGCTTACGTCCGAGGATCGTTTTGATTTCCCAATGTTCCGGGATGTCGTAGTCCGTCCGCTTCACCAGCGTGTTTGGATCGTTCTCCTCGCATCCGCAAATGAAAATTGAAACGATCATCATGACTGCAACGAGACTCTTCGCCGTCATTTCCATGCTCATGCCTCCCTCAGTGGCCATTGCAACTTGTACAATCAAGATCAGGCATACGGTTCAGCGAACCTCATACCAAAGCGTCCGATATTCGGGACCCGTCACAAGTGCCTCCCCGGCGAGCGCAATCGGCTTCGTACGGCGCCCCGGTGAGATTCACGCCGTTGAAGCGGATCGGTCCCGCATCCGTCACAAAGCGCCCATTCTCACACCGCACGAAACCATGTCGCCCGGCCGGCGCTTCCACCAGCGCCGAAAGATCCGCCACGCCCGTCGGCGCGTCTGGTGAAAAGGCGAACGGAAAAAGCCCGTCCTTGTCGGCACTAAAGGCACCGGATGATGCCAACACGCAAAAGCCCGCGAAGAGAAGTCCGCAATGATTCAATTCAGACACGGAGAAAAACCCCCTTCTTGTAAAGGAACCAGAGAACGAGCCAGCAGATTGTGACATAGCCGCACGATAGGATGAAGTCCGCCCAGATTTCAGGACAGCAGGACATGATGCCGCCGAGGAAGAATGTCACCGTCTTGTTGATGTCCACGATCGGACGCAGCATATAGATGGTGATCG
>JAQVSS010000330.1 GCA_028700415.1 Kiritimatiellia bacterium | reverse complement strand
GTTCCTCGGCGCTTTCTTCTCCTTGTCCCAGTAGCTTTGCACGGAATAGACGTAGGTCGCACCCGTCTTCTTGTTGTGATGGTAGGCCCGGCTCGCCATGGTAAACCTCCGAACTAGTTATAATGGCATCTATTGTAACTATGTTTGTGACAGAAAACAAGCGCCATTTTTTGAAAAGGCGCTTTGTTTACGCGATCCTATGACATGCCGTAGTTACACCTCTTGGGAAATGAGGTTTTTAACGAAGCGTTATGCGCGAAAGCGCAAAATAGGTTTTTAAGTCCGGTCTCTTCTACATGCGTTGTCCTTGTTGATGCAATCAGTCCAACCAATCATCGGAACAAACATACTCCTTTTCAGAAAGGTTGCATCCGTTTTTTTGCATCCGTTTTTTTTGGGTTGCCCGGTCACGGCGCACCCAAGCGGTAAAGTTGGCCTTTTACTTCTTCGGTTGGACATTCCATGTTGGCTATTGACGGATATCACACCCTTTCCGGCACTTCCCAACCCTTGCGGTAGGTGCGGCGAAGAAGCTTGTCCGCCGCCTCGGAATTCGTGATGCGAAGGTTCTTCGCATCCCACTTCAAGACCGTGTCAGGCACGCGGATCGCCACCGTGCCGAGAATGATCGTCTCGGCCATGGGTCCCGTCTGAACAAAGTGCGACTCGCACATCTCGCCGCCGAGAATGGCGTCGAGGAAGTGATGGTAGTGGTTTCTCCTGGGCACTTTCGGCCGCTCAAAGCTGGCGAACTTCGCCTTGGGCAACAGAACCGGGCCCGCTTGGTGCGGCAGCAGCATCGCGCCCTCCGTGCCGATGACCAATGACGACTCGGCCGGATACTCGCTGAACCCCGCCTCGCGCGACAAGGCCTGCGCCTCCTCAGGCGGGAAGATCAGCCCGTCGAACCACTCCATGGTGAACGCCTTGCCGCCGCTTATTTTGCTGCCGGGGAAGGTCCACGTGATGTGGTCGCTTTGGGGCCACGTGTCCGCCCGCCGCGCCCGGTCGTTCTTCCACGACTCCTGCACCTCGGCCTGCACCGACAGCGGCGCGGTCTTGCCCAGGTTGAGCCCTTTCCAGACCGCGTCGAAGATGTGGCAACCGATGTCTCCGGACCATCCCGTGCCGAAATCCTGCCAAGCCCGCCATTTGACGGGATGATAAATCTCAGGCGCGTACTCGCGCTCCGGTGCCGTTCCGAGCCACAGGTCCCAAGCCAGCGTCGCGGGCGCGGGCTTGCCCTTGGCCGGACGCGGCCCCAAGAGCCGATAGGTGTCGATCGCGCCCGGACGGTTGGAACACAGGATGACCTTCTTGACCGCGCCGAGCACGCCCGAACGCAGGATCTGAACACCCATCAGGTCGCCCGCGCCCGACGCGTACTGCGTGCCGAGCTGCGTGACCAGCCCCGAGCGCTTGGCGGCTATCGCCAGCGTGCGGCACTCGGCCACGTCGTGGCAGAGCGGCTTCTGGCAGTAGACGTGCTTGCCCGCCTCTAGCGCCTTCGTCGCGATCAGCGCGTGCATGTGATCCGGCACCGACGCGTTGACCGAGTCGATCTTGTCGCCTTCCTGGGCCAGCAGCTCGCGCCAGTCGGTGTAGCGGCGGGCGTTCGGCACAAGCGCGGCCGCCTTGTCCAAGTGGTTCTTGTCCACGTCGCAGATCGCCACGATCTCGGTGCGCGCGTGGGACTTGTAATTCGTCAAGTCGCCGTAGCCCATGCCCCCCACGCCGATGCAGGCGTGCGCGACCTTGCTGTTCGGAGACAGCTTGCGCCCCCTCGCGGACACGCACCCCACGAAAAATCCTGCAGCCGAGGCACCTGACGCCGCAAGAAAGCGCCGCCTGTTCAGTACCGCCATCATACCCCCATCCCCCGCTTTAGTGCCGTATGAATCGGCAAGCATGATAAAAAACAAATTGTTGCACCACGAAGGCACGAAGAGCACGAAGTTTTTTAATGACTCGCCTCTTCTTCGTGTCCTTCGTGACTTCGTGGTGAGAATTTCGGGTTGCGGGCGAAGCCCGCGTTAGCGGCTACCGTTTCCCCATCAGCGCATTGACGATCAGGAGATCGAGCCCTTCATAATCGCGTTCGGCAATCAACCCGTCAACGGCCTTCTGATCCAGCCCCCGCACGACTTCCAGCAGTTGCAGGAAGAAGGTCCGGCTGTTGGAGAGGTGCTTGGTGCTCGCCTCCAACTTCTGCGTCCGCATCGCCTTGATGTCCAGCCCGACAAATTCGCCCTTCTTCCCGTACCCGTACTTATCCAGGATGCGAACCTGGTTGAACGCGCGTCGCAGGTCGATGCTGCCGAAACTCCGGTCTTCGTCAAACTTTAACCCGTTCTGGTCGTTGAGATGCACCGTGAACAGCTTCTTGTGCGCAAGGGCGAACCCCATTTCATCGGACGGGTCCAGCCCGGCCAAGATCGCATGCGCGCTCTCGATGTTCACGCCCACCCGCGACGGATCGGAACACAAATGTCCCAGCGCGATGGCATGGCCGGTGGTGGGGATGTAGGTGTGATCGACCGGCTCGTTCGGTTTCGGCTCAATAGCGATGCGGATGGCGGGGTCGTGCGCCAACATGCTGTCGATGGCCTCGACAAGGTAGTCGACCGCCTTTTTGCTGTCCTTGGCCTCGCGCACATAGGTGCCCTCGCGCGCCAGCCAGAGCACGACAAGCTTGGTGCCCAGCTCGTTCGCGATATCCACGGTCATGAGGCTGCGCCGGATGGCGTACGCGCGGCAGGCCGGGTCGTTGGACGTATAGGCTCCGTCAATGGTGCGCGCGTCCTCCCACAGGCGGGGCGCGACAAACTCCGCAACCAGACCCTCGCCGTCCAGCACTTCCATCAATTTTTTCGCCTGCTTCGCGATCCCCGCCCCATCCAATCCGTTCAGGTCCGGGACGGCATCGTCGTCGTGAAACTGGATACCCTCGTACCCCAGTTTGCGGAAGAGCTTCAGTTTTTCCCCGAATGTCATGCTGTCCCTGACGGCCGGCCCGAAAGAATCCGCGCCCTCGTGAATGTTCCAAGGCCCAAATGAGAAACGGTAGTGTGACTGCATAATGATCTCCAGGGTGAATGATTATTATATCATAGACGCTAAAACCCATCCCTTTTTCGCCGCCAGACTCAGAAACGTGTGCGCGGGAATCACTCGGCGAAAACGGGCCTTCATCGTTTAAACGCCGGCGCACTCAGGGATTTCAAACCCTTTGCGGTTCGGGTCTTTCAACAGCGCGTTGGCCTCTTTCGCCTGATCGCCGACGAACCGTTCGGTTTTTGGGTCGAACGACAGCACCGGACCGACGGTGTAGCTGTTGCCCGCTTCGGGGAGACCTACGCCCGCGCGCATAATCTCGTGAAGCCTCAGGAAGTGCTCGCAGGCGTCCTTGTTGTCGCCGAACGCCCCGGCCTTCGCGTTGAACGGGACCTGTTTGCCCAGCCGGTAGGAATTGTTCATCACATGCCCGAGCACGCAGGCGTTGTGCGCGTCGACCGCATTGCCGTTCGCCATCGCCGGATCGTTCGCGCGGACCGCGGCCAGGAAAGCGCCGAAAGGCCCGCCCGGAGTGACCTTGCCCGGTTCCACCTTGACGTCCACGCCCTCGCGGCTCCCTTTGGGATAGTACTTGTTCCGGATGATCCGGCCGCCGTCCTCGAAGTAGTACTCGTTTTCAACCTGCGTCTCGTAGCCTTCGTACTTGACGTTCCGGACGTTGAAGAAAACCTGCTGGCCGTTCGGGTATTCGGCCATCGCGAACATCGTGTTGGGCGTCACGCCCTGGTCCTTCCACAGGAACCGCCCGCCGATCGCCATCGCCTTGACGGGGTGCGTCTGGTCGTCGTCAAGCGCCCAGCGTGCGATATCGAGCTGGTGTGTCCCCTGGTTGTTGAGGTCCCCGTTGCCGGTTTCCCAGAACCAGTGCCAATTGTAGTGCACGAAATTGCGGTGAAAGGCCGCGACTTCAGCCGGGCCTCTCCACAGGTTCCAGTCCAGTTCCGCCGGCGGCGCTTCCACGGGTTTGAACCCGATGCTGGCGCGCGCCTTGCAGCAATAGCCGTAAGAGATCTTCAGGCGGCCGAACTTGCCGGCCTTGATCGCCTCGTGCAGCCCGGCAATCTTGGCGTTGCTGCGGTTCTGCGTCCCGTGCTGGACAACCACGCCGTATTTCTTCTGTGCCGCGACGGCCACCCGCCCCTCCAAAATGTCGTGGCTCATCGGTTTCTCGACGTACACGTGTTTGCCGGCCTGCGCCCCCCAGATGGTCATCAGGGCATGCCAGTGATTCGGGGTCGCGACGGAGATCGCGTCCACGTTCTTGTCTTCCAAAACGCGGCGCAGGTCTGCGGCGCCCCGCGGCTTTTGAAGGCCCTTGCTCGCCGTCTCGACCTCTTTCAACCGCCGCGCCAGCACACTTTGATCCGGGTCGACCAGATAGGCGATCTCGGCATCCGGCAGCTTGAGCAGCTCCTGGATATGGTTGTTCCCGCGGCCGTTGACCCCGACGACCGCCACGCGGATCTTGTCATTGGCGCCCAGAACGCGCCCCGAAGCTTTGGTGCCGCAAAGCAGCACAGACGAACCGGCCATTGCAGCCGAGGACGATTGCAGAAAACAACGACGTGTGAGTTGAGACATGGTATAGGCCTTTCTTTATACGTGTAGACTGCCAAACCTAGGCGCATGCGTCAAGTATGAGGCCGTCTTGGCAGCGGTTCCAAATCAAAGGGGGAGGGATGCTGGGAAGCGCGATGGGGGAGGGCGGAGCGGCATAAAGGGCAAAGCGTGGCCACCCGGCCGGGCTCTGGCAGGTGGCGATTTGTCGTTGGAGGCAG
>JAQVSS010000329.1 GCA_028700415.1 Kiritimatiellia bacterium | reverse complement strand
GGCGTGCGGCGCAAGCATCCGTTTGTAGAAATCGTTCGTCAGCACCGAGGCCACGGCATTGTAATCCCCGGCCAGCGTGGACATCGTGGCCGAGAACATCGCCGCGATCACCATGCCGACAAACCCGACCGGCAGCACGCTCTTGCAGATCAGCGCGTACACCTCGTTCATCCGCTCGGGCGGGATTTCCGGCAGGAAGGTCCGCGCCGCCATGGCGGGCAGGAAGAAGAGGGGCGGACCGAGCGTGAGCAGCACCGACACGAAGTAGCCCACTTTGCGCGCGTCTTTCTCGCTGCGCGTGGAATAATACCGCTGCACCATAAGCCACGAGGTCGAGAGGTTGAAGAAAAGCATCAGGAAGAAGACCAGCATGTAGGTCCAGTCGTACTTATCCGCCGTGAACCGGAAAAAGCCGGGCGGGACCTGATCCAGAAACGCGGCCCACCCGCCCGCCTTGCTGATGCAGAGAAAGGGCAGAACCAGCACCACGGCCAGCAGCACGAAAAACTGGATGAAGTCCGCCACCAGCGTGGCCCAGAGCCCCCCCATGAAGGTGTAACTCAGGATGATCAGGCCGGAGCCGATGATCGCGACGTGCAGCGGGAACCCCATGCCCACGCCCACCACAGTGCCGATCGCCAGCAGCTTGAAAGCGTCGTCCAGCACGCGCATCGGCAGTCCCAGCCACATCAGCCCCTGACGCATGCCGTTGCCGTAGCGACGTTCGATGTACTCCAGCGCGCTGGTCTCGGAGACCCGGCGCCAGCGCGCCGCGAACAGGCGGCACCCGATCAACACGGCCGGCACGCTCAGCCAACTGATCGTGATCGGCAGCCAGCCGAACTTGTAGGCCAGCGCAGAGTACATCACAAAGGCCAGGGCGCTGAAACTGCACATGTAGAACGAAATGCCGCTCAGCCACCACGGAACCTGCTTGCCGCCGCCGAAAAACTGCGACATGCTCTTCTGGCTGCGGCCGAAGAACACGCCGACCGAAATCATCACCGTGAAAAAGCTGACGACCACCGCGTAGTCCGCGAAAGCGAGTCCGTTTGCCTGCATGCTCACCGGGCCCCTTTCTGCGCCGCCTCGGCGCGGGCCTTGGCTAACACCTCCGCGAGAGTCACGGGCACACCGCCGCGGCGCTTGCTCTCGTGCGCGGCCTCCATGAACGCGAACATCTCGATGGTCTCTTCCGGCGGCACCGGAACCTCGCCCGTCTTGAAGAACTTCACGATCTCCACAAGCAGCGGCTTGTAGCTTTCATACCCGCCGACGGCCTGGCGCCCGCCCTTCTCGGCGATAATGTCGCACCCGTAGACAGCCCCCTTTCCCCGTATCCCGCGCATCGTGCCCACGCGCCCGTCCTTCCATGTCCCGACCACGACATCCACATTCTCGAGGCTGACGCGCACCGCGCTCTCGCACCCCGTGCCCATCACCGTGAAGAGCGGCTCGACGCCGTGAATGCCGTACCAGAAGAGATCCGGATGCGTCGGCTCGAGCGAGCACGGCGAAACCGCGTCCGCGCCGATGATCCGCCCGAACTCGCCGGCCCTCGCCTTCTGGGTTTTCTGCGTGTAGCGCAGCGCGGAAGAAGAGAAGACCGGCACCCCGTATTTCTTCGCCGCATCGAAAATCATCAGCACGTCCGTCAGCGACGCGGCGATCGGCTTGTCGATGAACACGCGCTTGCCGGCCTTGAACACCTCGAGCGCCTGTTCCAGATGCCGGCGGCCGTCGTTCGTCTCAAGCAGGATCACGTCCGTCTGCTTGAGCAGGTCGGCGATAGAGCCGACGATCTCGACGCCCATCTCCTTCATCTGTTTGGTATAGAGGGGATAGCGGTTCGTGCTGGTCGGGATGTCCAGGCTGCCGTAGGTGTAGGCCGCCGTGACCTTGAACCCTTCGAAGGCCGGATCGCCCTTCTCCACATTCAGCAGCTTGGCGAACGCGATCGCGTGCGAAGTGTCCAGCCCGATGATGCCGACGCGCGTGTCCGCGCCCTGCGCGGCCGCAGACAGCAGGGCCGCACCGACCCAGACCCAGAGGTTTTGCTTCTTCATTTTTCAGTTCCTTCAGACTTTCGGTTCCCAGCCTTTTTCATACTCGCGCGACCAGAGTTCCTTGCCCGGGCTGCCCGCGGCAAGCTTGCCGGTCGAGGGGTCGACCTTGACCGTCTCGCCCGTGCGCAGCGCGATATTCGCGAGATGCATCAGCAGGATGCTGGTGTGCGCCTCCAGCGCGGGCGACGCGGTGTTGACATCCTTGTTCCGGACACATTCGGCCCATTTCCCCAGATGCGCCACATCGAGGTCCCCGGACGGGTTGGTCAGGCTCGTCGGGTCCGCCGCCACATCCTTGCTGGTCCACTCGCGCACGGTTTTCCCGGCCGGGTCGAACAGCGTGCAAACGTTTTTCGGCGTGAACAGGATGGCACCCTTCAGCCCGTAAACCATGCACCCCGTGCCCGCGCCCTCGTACGGGCGCGCGCTCACGGAAGAGAGCCCTTCCCACGTGATGAACTTGCGGTCAGGGAACTCATAGGTCGCGGCCTGCGTGTCGGGCCACTCCCAGTCGTCCCCCCCGTAAAAGAGCCGGCCGCCCCCGCAGGTCACGCGCGACGGGAAGGTGACGCCCAGCGCCCACCGCGCCACGTCCACATAGTGCGGGGCGTTGTTGCCGCATTCGCCCGTGCCCCAGTGATAGAACCAGTGCCACAGGTAATGCACCACGTTGTCCTGGTACGCGCGGCGCGGCGCGGGCCCCTGCCACAGGTTCCAGTCCAGCCACTCGGGAGCAGGCACCTTGTTCCCCTTGCCGATCGGCTTGCGCTGCGCCGTGTACCAGCACCGCGCGAAACGGGGCTCGCCGATAATCCCGCCGCGTATCTCCTTCATCACGGTCTGGTAGAGCCCGGAAGAGCGGCGCTGGTTGCCCATCTGGAACACCGCCCCGCTCTTGGCCTGCGCCTCGACCAGCATCTCGCCCTCGCACGCGTTGAACGAACAGGGTTTCTCCACGTAAATCGCCTTGCCCGCCTGCATGGTCATCAGCGCGGCGGGCGCGTGCCAATGGTCCGGCGCGGCGCACAGCACCCCGTCGATCCCCTTGTCCTCGAGAACCTTGCGGATGTCTTTCTCTTTCTTCGGCTCTTTCTGCGTCAGCTTCAGGATCTCCGCCGCCGCGGCATCCCGCGCGCGGGCGTCCACATCGCACACGGTCGCGACCTCCACGCCCGGCACTTTCGCCAAGGTCTTCATCAGCGAAAACCCGCGCCCCTTGGCGTGGCACCCCATCACCGCCACCCGGACCCGGTTCGACGCCGCGCCCTGCCCGAAAACAGGGACGCCCCCGGAAAAAATGGCCGAAGCCCCAACCGCCGCCTTCATGAACTCCCTGCGCTTCATTGCATGCCTCCTTCGCTAATCGCAGATAAAACTCAACGTGTATTAGGTTAAAAGGATACCACTGATGAGGCGTCCCGATCAATTGCATCTTCACAAACAAACGTGCAATTTTTACAGGCGGAGCCGGGCGCTGGCCCGTCCAGCCCCAGGGCTGACGCATCTTAAATTTGGCTCCTTGAATCAGAATTGCGTTTGTGGGACGGATTAAGATTATGATTACGATTACGGTTCAGGCCTCTTCGTAATCTTAATCATGCTCGTAATCGTAATCCGTCAAGCCGACACTCGGGGTGAAATGCCGTGCAGACAAGAATTGTGATGTGTCGGCCCTGAACCCTGGGTGCGGCCCAGCCGCGCGTTGACAGGGAGTGCCGGTTTCCTTTATTGTCCGGGGAA
The DNA here is from genome assembly GCA_028700415.1 of Kiritimatiellia bacterium. GTDB lineage: Bacteria > Verrucomicrobiota > Kiritimatiellia > RFP12 > UBA1067 > JALHET01. The sequence continues at coordinate 1,065 of JAQVSS010000329.1, read as the reverse complement.
CGGTTTACCCTGCTGCCCGTTTCGCGGACAGGTTGTGCTGGAGGACGGATGAAAGACCGGTTGGACACATTGCTGGTGAGGGCGGGGCTGGCGGAAAGCAAAGAGTTGGCGCAGCGCCTGATCTTGGCGGGCGAGGTGCGCGTGGCGGGGCAGGTGGCGACCAAGGCCGGGCACAAGTATCCCGGCGACGCGCCCCTGGCGGTGGCCGCCCGCCCGCGTTTCGTGAGCCGCGGCGGCGACAAGCTGGAGGGCGCGTTCGCGGCCTTCCCGTCGTTCGACGTCTCCGGCAAAGTCTGCATCGACGTGGGGTCTTCGACGGGCGGGTTCACCGATTGCCTCCTGCAGCACGGCGCGGCCCGCGTGATCGCGGTGGACGTGGGCAAGGGGCAGCTGCACTGGAAGCTGCGGCAGGACCCGCGCGTGCAGGTCATGGAGGGGTTCAACGCGCGCTACCTGCGCCTCTCCGACCTGCCGGAACAGCCGCAAAGGGGCGTGACCGATGTCTCGTTCATCTCCCTGAAACTCATCCTGCCGCCCATGTCCGACGTGTTGCCGCCGGGCGGGGAGATCGTCTCGCTCATCAAGCCGCAGTTCGAGGCGGGCCGCGAGAACGTGCCGGGCGGGGTGGTGCGCGACCCGGCCGTGCGCGAGGCGGTGGTCGAGGAGATCCGGGCGTTCGGCACCGGCACGCTCGGACTCGCATGGCTCAGCTGCGTGGAGTCTCCGCTCAAGGGGCCCGAGGGCAATGTCGAGTTCCTCGCCTGGTGGCGCAAAGGGTGAGGCGTGGGCGGGATTTCCCCGCTTGCCCGCGCCTGATTTTTGCGCGTATAATTCACCCCACGCTATAGGAAGCCGAGGGACGGAGAAAGAAGCGCGAAATGAAAACCATCGGACTGATTGCGAATTTCGAGAAGCCCAACGCGGGCGAGGCGATCAAGCATGTGACGTCTCTGGCGACCGGCATGGGCATCACGGTCCTGGCCGAGGCGCGCGCGGCGGCGCTCTGCCCTTCGGAGCGCTGCTGCGAGGTGACCACCTTTTCCGCGAAAGGCGCCGAGGCGGTGG
>JAQVSS010000328.1 GCA_028700415.1 Kiritimatiellia bacterium | reverse complement strand
CACGATGGACATGAATGCGTTCGTGTCTGGCGACGTGGTGCTCGTGTCCGAGTCCGACGCGACGCTGACGGCGGCGGCGGCTCTGCTCAATGCTTGGTTCATCGCGCAACAATTGGGGTTTGAGGTTGCGAAACAGGACGGAATGCTCGTGCTGGGCCGTCAGGTCGACGGGACGTTCGACGCCACTTCGGGCCTTGGGCTGGACAATCCTAACGGATGGTCCGGCCAGACGGTTCCGGCGGCGGGTTCGGAAGTCGCGATCGCGGGTTCGGGCACGGTCGAGCTGTCGAACGAGGGTCGCGTGTTCGGTTCCATCGCGCTGAAGGAGGGGGCGACCCTGCGTTTGACCGGCGGTACCGAAGCAGCGCCGTTCGTGATGCCGCCTCTCGAGATCGATCGCTATTCGGGTTTGACGATAGCCTCCGGTGCCTACGTTTGTTACACGAACAACACCCTAGCCTGCCGGGCGACGGCAACGGCGATTCCCGTTCTTCAGATCGAAGAGGGCGCAACGCTTTTCGCCGGAGGCGTTGAGACGTTTGACGGCGTGGCGTATCACAGCGACATCGTATTCAAGAACATGGATCTGCACGTCTGCGGAACTATCGTCACCCCGCTTGCCGCGGTCGTGGAGTATGGCGGCTTGAATCGGATCGTCACGCTCCGGCTCGGAACTGCTGCCGACGGCGAAACCGCGTATTTCGGCTTTGTCGGCGACACAGGATCCATCCGGTTGCGCAACGTCTGCTGGACTTACGCTCACGCCTACCTGCGTATCTGCTGTCCCAGCCTTGGCGGCAAGGTCGAGACGCCGAATCCGCTTGTATTCAAGGACTTCACCTTCCCGATTGAAAACGGGCGGTCTATCAACGCGCTTTTCGTCGGTATCAATAACACCTCGGTCTCAGGGCGCGTGCGCATCGAGGCGGAAAACACCAAGTTCGACGTTTCAGACACATCGAGGATCGGGGGCAACGCCGATATAATCTTCACTCGCGGCGGATCGTTTGTCCGTGCCTCCAGCTATTTCCTCTACGATGTGGGTCTGACCTTTGCCGACTCCGCGACGGTCAGTTTTGGCGAGGGGAGCGTCTGCACGTTCGGACGTTGCGGCGCAAGCCAGCCGGGCTTGACATTCAATTCGACGGTGGCGGGCCTGCCAGCGGTCACGTTGAACGGGGCGACCCTGCAGCCGTGGATCACCGCCGGTAATCGTGCGGGCTCGCTCAAGGTGTCCGGGACCAACACGTGGTCGGTTGGCAACTTCGCCTGCGACAGCACCGGTGCGAACCTGGACAAATTCACCATTGCGCCGAGTCCGTTGTTTACCGGCTTCAAGGAGGTCTGTTTGGATGAGGGGGGCGTCCTCGAGGTGACCGGCAAGTACGTAGATTACGCAATGGCCGCCACACATTACAAAAAGGACTGGGGACGTGCGGTCACAGTCGCTAAGGACATCCCGATGATTGGTGCCGGCTCGTTGCGTGTCCGGAACTTGGCGACCGATGACAGCATGGCCGTGACGGTGCTCTGCTCTTCCAATACCGCGACGGGCACGGCCGGAGCCGCAGTCGGCGAGAAGGCGAAGCTGCTCTTCGCCGATGGCGCGAACTGGGCAGGCACGGTGATCGCGAACGAGGCGTTGGCGCTCACGAATCTAGTGGATGGCGCGGCACCGGCGACGGTCGCATTCGGGACGGTGCATTTGGATAGTGATTTTCCGGTACGCGTGTGGAAGGGCGACGTTTCGGCGACAAACGATGTCGTGAATATCACGGGTGCCTTCGTGGGCGATGGTCGCCTTGTGGGTGTCCCGATGGCAGGCTATGTGCCCCAAAATCGCGATACGTTTACTATTGGCACTTATCCCGCGAGTGCTGTATTGCCACAGGGGCGCGGCACGTGGGATGTAGATGCCAAGCCCATCGCCGGCACGGACATGGTTCTGTTGGAACTCAAATACGGGGTCAAGGGAACGACGCTTATCTTCAGGTAAACGGTGAAAGCTGAAAGCCCTCCTGTCCATGAAGAAAAGCCGCGCTCCGCATATTTTAAGGAAAAGACGAAATGAAGAAATTCGTGACGGCTGTGGTGCTGTGTGCGGCGGGCGCCGCGTTTGCGGCGGGGCCGATCGCATGGACGGCGAAGGATTGGGCGCGTTTCGACGATGTGAAAAACTGGAGCGGCGGTAAGGTTCCCGGCGCGTCGGGCGCAATCATACCCGGAAACGCCCTCTGGGATCTCGGCGGCGGAAAGTTCACAGTCGGGCAGTTCGTATACGCCGGCTGGGAGGACTTATACAATGTTGGCATCAAAAACGGCGAGCTCGCCGTACGCGACTGGCGTTCACGCTCCACGCATGTGACGGTGGAAACAGGCGGTTCGCTCGTCTTCCCGAAGGGCGGCAGGTGGACCGGCGGAGATAACATGGGCGATGATCGCTGGGAGAAGTTGTCCGTCCGAAAGGACGGCAAGCTCGGTCTTTTTGGTGAATTTGTGCCTTGGCATGCGGACATCGCTGTCGAACCGGGAGGCGAGATGACGCTTGACCCGACCGAGGCTAACTCCGGTAACTCTTGGTTCCGGAGCGAGCTCGTCAATCGCGGCAAGCTGTCCCTGCCGCGCGGACTCAAGTGGTCGCCGTCCGGCAAGCCCGGCTGCGCGTTCGAGATCCGGCAGGAGGCTGGGACGTTGAAGCTCGGCGGACACGTGAGCGGGTTCCCGCGGAACGACGGCACGGCTGCCGCATCGCTCAGGTTCGTCTTCGCTGGCGGACGGATCGAGGTGGTCGGCCATGCCGGCTTCCCCGGTTTCGCGTCCTGCACCGTGAAGCCGGGCTCGACGGTCACGCTTTTCGTTGCCGACAAAGGTTCTTTCTATCTCTCCAACTTCATCTTCGGCAAGGGTTCCAAGATGGTCAAGACCGGCCCCGGTTCGGTGATCTGCGGCGGCGGCACGCCGCCGGAAGAACTCATCGTCGAGGAGGGCGGGATCTTATATGTGCCCCTCGATCCGGCTCTGCAGGCGAAGCGCAACGAAAATGCGATCACCCGCCCCTCCGACCGCAAGTATCTCTATGAGCCCCAGACCCCGGTTCTTGCCTTTTCTGATGACGGCATGATCAAAGGGCTTGTTCCCGGCTTCTGCGGGCGGGCAACGGGGCTTGTGCGCATCACGGGTGCGGATGCCATCGGCGACGAGTCTAAGCGCGACTGGAAGGCTGTTGCCTGGCGGAACGAATTCGTGCACGGGCAGTTCGTTGTCTGGACGGACAGACCGGCGCGATGCCTCCGGACCTCCGTCTCGCCTTTGGTGAACGCGAATGGCGAACGGCTTCCTGCGGAGTCCGTCTCCACCCGTTTCGTGCGCTACGTGGTCGGACATGCCAAGCATAAGGGCGAGATTACGCAGAAGGAACAGCTTTTCGGTGACTGCTTGGACGATGCGACTGAACTTGATTTGCCGGAACATGGCTACCGTCCAGTCTGGCTCACGGTGCATGTGTCGGCGAATGCCGCGCCTGGAACCTACCGCGGCATCCTGCGCGTGATAGCGAACGCGAAGGATATAATTGAGTTCCCGCTGGAAATCAAGGTGGGGTCACGCACGTTGCCACCACCCTCCGAGTGGAAGACCTTTGTCGATTTCTGGCAGCATCCCTGGGCGGTCGCGCGTTACCACGGGGTCAAGCCGTTCTCGAAACTGCATTACGCGCTTATGGAAGAATACCTGAAGACGCTTGCGGCGGTCGGGCAGAAGACGATCACGGCGACGGTGGTTCACCACGCATGGGGACAAGGAAACAACTACGATTGCTTCGGCTCGATGGTGGAGGCGATCCGTCGCCGCGACGGATCCTTCGTTTTCGACTACTCGATTTTCGACCAGTATGTCGCGTTCGCAAAGCGGTGCGGCCTTGGTCCGCAGATTCACTGCTACACGCTCGCCGGCTTCAAGTCGCGACATACCGACGAGGAGACCGGCGAGAAACTGGTCGCTTACAATGACCAGCGCGCGTTCTGGCGCATCTTTCTGAAGGACTTCGAATCGCATGTGAAGGCGAAGGGCTGGCTAGGCGACGTGTACATGGCGCTTGACGAGAGCGCGCCCGAGGTGTTGAAGTCTGCCGTGGATTTGCTCCGTGCCGCAGCGCCCGGACTCAAGGTCGCGATGGCGGGGGAGCGTCGTCCTAGCGAATACGACGGGGTGGAGGTCGAGAACTTCTCCGAAGTGCTCGGACACGTCACGCCAGAATTCATCGCCGAGGCGCATGAACGTCGGCAGAAGGGCTACACGACGAGCTACTACATCTGCTGCGGCCCGGGTTTTCCGAACACGTTTCTGCGGAGTCCTCTCTGCGAGAGCGTCTGGCAGGGCATCTATATCGCCGGCACAGGACTTGACGGCATTCTGCGCTGGGCGGCATTCACTTGGCCGCGCGATCCGCTCTTCGACGGCAGCTTCATTCATTGGCCACCCGGTGACACGTACCTCATCTATCCCGGGCCCCGTCTGTCGACGCGGTACGAGATGTTGCGGGACGGATTCGAGATCTGCGAAAAAATCCGCATCCTGCGTGCCACAGGCGCGATGACGCCGGAACTGGAAAAACTTTTGGACCCGTCAACTTACGGAAGAGACCAGTCCTTCTTTGCCGAACGCACCGCTGCGGTTACGGCGGCTGTTGACGCGATCCCGTAAGGCCGCCGGCTTGGTGGCGCTGGGGCTTGCCTTTGGCTTTTACAGGCTATTTACGATTCCGGTTGCGGGACAGGCGATAATATTTTAGACTTTCGGCCATTTACATGTAGACCGGGGCGTAGCACAGTCTGGTAGTGCGCCAGCTTTGGGAGCTGGATGTCGGGGGTTCAAATC
>JAQVSS010000327.1 GCA_028700415.1 Kiritimatiellia bacterium | reverse complement strand
TATTCTTTCTCGAATGCCGCATTCTCGGCACCCTGCAGATACCAGCCCGAGTCCACCACACGCCGAACAGCCGCATGGATTTCTGAGGCATACTTTTCGGTGACCGCCTTTAACGACAAAAACTCAATCATGTGCAAGCTCCCTAGCAGGATTGCCGACAACAGTCGCCCCGGCCGGAACATCGCGAACGACTACCGCACCCGCGCCTACCATCGCACCCTCGCCGATTGTAATTCCCGGTAGAATCGTCGCATTAGAACCTATAGAGGCGCCACACTTAACAATTGTTTGCAGAATTATCGGCGGATACTGTTTACTACGTGGCTTATCGTCGTTGCAGAACGTTACATTCGGACCGATGAAAACGTCATCTTCTATGCGCAGTCCGTCCCACAGTTGGACGCCGCATTTGACCGTAACGCGGTCACCAACAATAACATCATTCTCAATAAGTACATGCGAACAAATATTACAATCACTGCCGATGTGAGCACCGGGCAGGATCAAACAAAACTGCCAGATGTTAGTTCCTACTCCAATGTTTGCAGACTGAATATCTGACGAAGGGTGTCTAATATCATTTGCCACGAGCGACCTCCTTCAGAAAAGTATCATAATCCCGGATATAGTCACTTTCGTCATAATGATCGGAAGCGAGAACCAGCAAAACTGCATCCTTAGAAAACTGTAGCATGTCATGCCAGACTAGTCCTTCAAGCAGGAGTCCCTGATCCGGGCGGTTCAACAAATAATCAATTGCCTTACCGTTGCCCAAATCGCAACGAATCACACAATACCCGCTAACACAAATTAATACTTGCTTGAGTTTTACATGAGCGTGCTTGCCGCGGATCGTTCCCGGAGTCGTATCAAAAATATAATAGATGCGCTTGATATCGAAAGGCACCTGTTCGCTAAGCGACTCCAAGGCGATCAACTTGCCGCGGTCATCGCCATGTGACACAAAATGAAGACGTTTAATTTCCTGCAGCACTTTGGCACCGCTCTTAAAATATGAAATACACACACATCTTATGACAGCATGTGTGCCAGCAAGCGCTGCTCGGCTTCATGGACATACTGCCCCGTCATCAGCGCTTTGGGGCCTTCGAGAACCTCAAGCCCATATCGGCTGTTGTCGCTGTCAATGTTGTGGGTGCGTGTGCCGGCCACAAGCTGCGAGCGTTCGCTGGCTCGGCTTTTGATGGCCTGATCCATAAACTCTGTCAGGTTACAGACCTGATTGATCGTTTTGCCCGCGGGCAGGTCGTAAAAGAAATACATGGAGCTCTGGGATGTCTGCGGCACCAGGCCGTCGGAAACGGTCAAACGCCCGTTCTGAACCTCGTACAGGTCGCGCAAAAAGTCCCGGCCCGAGACAACATCCACAAGATCCGACGCGATATAGCCGCTGGATCGAGCGCCGATCTCCACCGGCGACAGCGTGCCGTCCGGCTTTAACAATATTTCAAGATGGCCGAAGCAATTAGAAAAATCCAGCGCCTTGTAGCAGCGGATCGCGTAGTCGGCGATCTTCTGCTGCAGGGCGTCATCAATAGAATTATAATGCAGCTTCACAGCGATTTTATTGCGGTCAACGTTCTTTGTATGCGTCTTTTTTGAAATCGCGTAAACCGCCGCGTGTCCTTCACCGTCACCTAACATTTCAACTGTGAATTCGGTGCCAATCACAAACTCCTCCACCACTACAGCCTCGTCCGTAGACTCATTGAACGCCTTGTCAAAGGCGGCCTTTAACGCATCAAGCTGCGCATCCTTTTCGAGGATCGTGATGCCGCGAGACGATGCGGAATTGTCGGGCTTGATGATCGTGTCCCACTGACGGTTCATCCGGACAATGCTGTCATCAAACTTCTGAAACTGCGCGGAAACACGGTTGAGCAAGCCGCGCTCGGCCCAGCGCTTCGTCATGTTGCCCTTAGATGAAGCATGGCGCAGCCCTTCGTCTGAAATCGTCTTGATGCCGCAGGCGCGCCCCAGCATCGTCATGCTTGACACGGCCACATCCTGGCATGTGAACGCGAACTTGACTCGATCCCAGAGACCGTCTTCTTTCAGTTTAGCGATGATCGGGTCAGGGAAGCGGGTGTCGAGTTGATAATTGAGGTCACCGTGAATGGCCGGATGCGGATTCCGGTCAATCACCACGACAAAGCCACCGTAACTTTTAAACTTATCAAGTATGCCCTGATTAAGAATGTTGCATCCAAGCAGCAGGAAGACAGGCTTGTCCATGATTACCTTCTTTATTTAGGCGATAGCCTTTTTAAGGCTTTCAACAACGCTATCCATCTGGGCCTCGGTTATCTCAGGATAGATCGGCAGGCTCAGCTCCTCCTTGCCAATCCGTTCGGCGACCGGGAAATCCCCGGGCTTGTAACCGAGTTCCGCGAAACATTTCTGCATGTGTACCGGGATCGGGTAATGGATGCCGACACCGATGCCGTCAGCATGCATCTTTTCGACAACCTGATCACGATTCGCGACGAACACCGCGAAAATATGCCATACCGGTTCGCAGTCCGGCGCGATTTCGACAAGACCGACCCCCGGTACGCCGGTCAATTTAGCACGGTAACACGCGGCCGCGCGGCGGCGAGCTTCCGTCCACTTCTCAATATACCCCATTTTCACGCCGAGAACCGCCCCCTGCACACCTTCGAGGCGATAGTTATAGCCGAGGTAGTCATGGTGATAGCGCTGTGTGCAACCCCAGTCACGAAGCACCCGAACCATCTTGTCTATTTCCTCTCGGTTCGTGACCACCGCCCCGCCTTCACCGTAGGCGCCCAGATTCTTTCCGGGGTAGAAGCTGAAGCACCCCACGCTCCCCATGCTGCCCGCGCGACGGCCCTTATACTCAGCGCCGTGCGCCTGGGCGCAGTCCTCGACAACCGGAATTCCATGCTTTTCCGCAATCGCAAGAATGGGATCCATGTCCGCGCATTGACCGTACAGATGCACCGGCAAAATCGCCTTCGTGCGCGGCGTTATAGCCGCTTCCACCTTGGCGGCATCCATCGTGCAGGTGTTGTCGACATCCACAAAAACCGGCTTGGCGCCCGAATAGGCTACCGCAGCCGCTGTAGCGACAAATGTCATGGCCGGCACGATCACCTCATCACCCGGACCGATATCCAGCGCGCGCAGCGCCAGATGGAGCGCGCTCGTTCCAGAACTTGTTCCCGCAGCGAACTTAACTCCGCAATACGGCGCGAATTTCTTTTCGAATTCGGCGACCGCAGGCCCCAGCGCGAACGCGCCTGTCTCCAGCACCTTCAACACTGCCGCATCGATTTCAGGCTTGATGCCGGCATATTGGGTTCTCAGATCAACAAGAGGGATGGACATTTCATAATACCTTTTTTAACTCACTCAACCGATTTTCACAGGCGATCCACGCAGCTTCAAAGACTTCGTGGCCGCTTCCAAAATTTTCACTACGTTCAAACCGGACTCTCCGCCGGAAACCGGCTTCGCGCCGTGCTCCACGCAATCGGCAAAATGAGCCGCCTCGGCAAGCAGAGCCTCGGTCGTCGCCAGCGCGGGAATCCAGACATCGCCTGAACGGTACTGCACAAGCAGCTTGTAGATGTCATCGGTCGTCTTCACCGAGATGCCCTTGTCATAGACCTTGACCTTCTCGCTTGCGACGATATCGTCATAGACAATCATCTTTTTCGAACCGCCGATCAGCGTCTGCCGGATTTTCACCGGAGCCAGCCAGTTCACGTGGAAATGCGCCATCAAACCACGCTCGAAGAAACATGTCATGTTCGCGACATCCTCCGGCTGCCCCTGCACATGCGAGGCGCCAGTAGCCGAAATCTCGACCGGGCTGCACCCTAGGATATACTCCATGATAGCTAGATCATGTACGGCAAGATCCCACAGCACATTCACGTCATGCTGGAAAAGCCCCAGATTCACTCGTACCGAATCGAAGTAATATAGCTCGCCCAGCGAACCGGATTCGACAAGCTCTCTGATCTTTCGGACAGCGGCAGTGTAAAGGAAGGTGTGGTCAACATGCACCACAAGCTTTCGTTTTGCGGCTTCGTCCAGAAGCTTTCGACCTTGATCGACGGTAGCGGTAAAAGGCTTTTCCACCCAGATGTGCTTGCCGGCCTCAATCGCCTGCAGGGCAAGGGCGAAATGGGAATCCACAGCAGTGGCGATCGCGATCGCGTCGATTGACGGGTCTTCCAGCAGACAAGAATATTCTTTGCATGCTTTAACCGACGGATAGAGCGCAGACATCTTATTGAGCTGCGCGTCCCGGGAATCGCAAACCGCCACAACGGTCGTATCCGCGCAAGCCGTGAAATTACGGACAAGATTGGGGCCCCAGTAACCGTAACCAACCACACCCATTCGAATCATTTGCTTCCTCCTACTACAGTTGTGAATTCATTTTAGCACTCGCGATAGCCATAGGCAATCATGTAAGAAAGTTTGTGATAGCGGCTTTCGCGTTAAAACAATCTCAAACTCCTTCAATCAGAACAAGCTTCCGGTTATCAAAGCCATTGGAGGCATCACGAACTTTTGATCATAAACAAATCGCACAATTTCAGAAAATTGTCGTTCAACATTCCCAGAGCATTGTGTTCCCTGTAATAGTCGAACACAGCCTCTTGGGCGAAAAACGGGTAATCGGACCCCAGCAGCAGACGGTCGTTGAACTTCGATTTCAAGGCATAACCTATGCAATCCTCGACAAGCGGCAAAGGGTTTTTTGATATGCCTCCATAATTTGTATGCGTGAAAGAAAAATCCATCCAGATGTTCGCTTGAAAGTGGCAGATCTTCATGAAGTCGTTGATCAAATAACCGCCAGCGTGGGGAAAGATGAATAGCTTATCAGGGAAAGCCCTTGCC
>JAQVSS010000326.1 GCA_028700415.1 Kiritimatiellia bacterium | reverse complement strand
CCGCCGCCCTCCCGGGCGAGAGGGCTGACCGACACGCTCAGGTCGGGGAGGTCTCTGCCCGCGCGCACGACGCACTGCGCCGAGATCGTCTCGTTCCGCAATCCGAACACGTTGACTGCTTTTTGGGGGTTGCAGTTGGTGAGGCCGTACCCGTCTTCGAATACCCGGACCGCATCGCTGACGGCGAAAATCTCCAGCGGCGGCGTGTCGGCGCGCAACGGGGCGGAACACACCACGGAGGAGGAAACGAGGAGGGCGAGAACATGAAGTTTCTGAAGCTGAATGGACATGGTTTTCTCCTTACGAGCATCCCATGGGTTTTCCCTTCAACATGACGAAACCCATGATTGGCCACTATTATGTAGGCAGGCGGATGAGTCAGTCAATCACGAACGCATCCCGAACGCACGCCAGCATGTGCCATCAGCTATTGGGGCGGGCGGGAATCACCGGTTCGTCCCTTAAAGTCAGTTGTCGTCAGTGTAATACGGCTTCACGCGGACCGCGTTGAGGAGGATCTCTTCACCTGCCGTCGCGCCGGGATCGTCGGGCGTTTCCCAATCGGAGAAAATCAATTCCGCTTCGGAACTGATCGCCCGGAAGACGATGATACGCTCGTTCAGCAACGCGGTCACGCGCAGCGCTTCTCCCCAGCGGACGGCGGGGCTCGACGCCGTGACATCTTCCGCGCCACGCACTTCGGCCTTCAAGACAAACCTGCGGGATGTGCCCTTCTTCTCCTTGATCTCTTTGGCGTCCGCCGTGGCGAACCACAGCGAATAAAGTTTTCCGGGGGTAAGTCCAGTCAGTTTCCGTCGAAGTATGTTGGGACGGGCGACGGAGCGGCGGAACACGCATGCGGTGTCGCCGGGCGCATCCGGAACTTTTCGCTTCTGCAATGCGGAATACCCCGGAAACATGCCGGCGCGCAACGACCCCGGTTCCGCAGGAATAGACTCCCAGCCTGTGAGGCCTCGCGCGAAGTCACCGTTTTCCGCATGCACGGGGGTGTACGTAAAGCCGTATTCATCCGAAAGCCGCGTCGTTCGCCCTTCCAGCGCATAATGCCGGATCAGTCGCAGGAACCACCGAAGGTTCTCTTCATCGGCGTTATTTATGGCGTAGACACCCACGCCCGCGAGGTCTTCGAAAACGGAACGCGTGGCGAGACGGTGGAAATAGAGATCGTAAAACCGTTTCACGTCCGCTTCCGGACGACAGTCGGTGCAATATCCGCCGAGACGCGTGTACAGGCCGTTGACGATCAGCGCCGATCCGGCGAAACCCGGAGCGAGTTTTTCCGCACGCCGCAGCGAGCCGTCGAGAAAATCGTCCAGATATTTTTCCGCCGCGCCCTCGTCCGGCTGCGTCACGGCATAGCACTCGAACAGGAGACGGCCTTTCCCTCCCGATACGGCCGCGCAGGCGGAAAGATAGGCGGCGTTCAATTCGTTCAACTCGAACTTGACACCGGAACTCCACGTGTAAAGCGGTTTCGCCAGATTCTTGGAGAGCCGGAGCGCCCGTGTGTAATTCAGCTTTTCAAGCAGGGCGGCGGCGGATATTTCGTCATAGGCGAACCCGTCCAGCTCGGGACGCGTCGCACCGGGGTGGGCCCGGAAACGCGCGGCAAGGTGCTCCGGCGGTTCGAGCCGGTTGCGGTAACCCGCGACACCGGCGTTCCAACGGCACATCTGGCTGAAGAGTTCTTTTCCCCGGCTTTTCAAATCGGCCAGATCCGCTTTGGGAATGCGGTCCACCGAATACCCGTAGGAGAACGTGTTGATCGCCGGATGAAGGTGGCGGTGCAGGAACGCGCCGGCGTAGAAGCGGTAATCCTTAGGATGCGGGGCGGGATAACTGTACGCGAAAATGCACGGAATGGCGTTCACCGTGATCCGTCCGGACGCTTCACCCTCGATGTTCAGCCGATGCTCGCCCGCCGTCAGGCGGCGCATCGTTTCGAACCGTTCGCCTTCCCGGTACGAAACAACGCTTTCCGGCGCACCGTCCAGAAAAACGCGCGTGTCTGTTCCGCCGCCATCGAGCGCGATCCACACCCATCCCTCACGCGGAGACCGGAAAACGAATTTCCGCGCCCGGGTATCCGCCGACAGCAGACGCGTCACGAGCGCGTTGAGCCGCCGGGCCGGAAACTCCGGTTGGGAAGTGGGCGTCAGCGCGGCGTGCGGTGGCGTCCATGCGCTGCCTGAAAACCGGGGCGCCGGTTCTTCACCGCCGGGCGCACCCGTCTCCGTGAAAAGCCAGGGTGCGCGGACAGCGCACGAGCCCCGGCTCGAACCTTTCATGTAGACCGTGAACGTGTAGAGCTCGTCGCGCGATTCCGGAGCCGTGAACACGCACTCCACGCGTTTCCATTCGTTGTGCGTGTCTTCAGGAAGGGACAACACGCCTTCCGCCTTTGTCCAGGCGTAATTGTAAACGAGGACGCATGCCTGTTTCGGGGCGAGGCCTTCCGTTCGTACCCACGCGCCGAGGCGGTATCTGCGCCCCGGCACGAGATGGATGTCCGACTGCCGGAATGAAACAGCTGTGCCTGACGGACGGAAGGCGACTTCGCCGGGCCGGCTGAAATCCAGCAGGGGAAGGAGGCCTTCCCGGTTGAAACACCAGTCTGCCGGGAATCGATCGGCATCCAATTTGAATTCCGGGTTGTTGAGCAGATTCACGTCCGCCGCGGATGCCGCAAAGACAGCCATAAAAAACGCCCAAACCGTTTTTTTCATCGTTTGAGAGACCATCTCTGTCATTCGAACATTCTTTGTGCGCCGTTCAGCGCATGTTGTCATCAAACGGGAATCGCGCGGACGTATCCCGCAAAATCCGCCGCGTAAAGCCGGTTTCCGGTCAGAAGCGGCGCATTGAAATAAGGAGCGCCCGTTTCGGTCCTGCGCTTTTCGGCTCCCGTCTCCACATCCCAGAACCGGATCGTGCCATCCCCTGCCGCAGCACAAACCAGATCCGCGGCGACCATCAACGGATTCGTCGAGACCTGGTGCTGCGGCGCCCTGCAATAACTGCCGGACACGGCAAACGTTTCGCCGACCTCACCCTGCCACGCGATCTCAAGCGTGGCACGGTCCAGCGCAACAAGTCCCGCGTTGCAGGATCCAAGGAAAATGCGATTCCCGACAAGGAGTGGTTTTGTCGTCGTCCCGAGAGAGAAGGGATACTCCTTCTCCCGCAGCGTGTTCCCCGTCTTCGCGTCGAGTTCGAAAAACCATTTGCCACCCGTGGCGTAGACCTTGCCATCAGCGATGGTCACCGTGCCCGAGCGCCAACGGAGCTGTTCCTTGGATCCGAGCGGCCCCTTCCGGTCGCGCGCCCAAAGCATCTCCCCTGTCTCGGGATCCGCCGCGTAAAGTCCGTGCCATTGCGTTTCGCCGATTACCAGGCCATCGCCGACACACATGCACGAGGCGGTCGATCCATACAGTTTGAACGTCTTTGCTTGCCACAATTCTCTACCAGAAGCAGCGTCAATCGCTGTCAGACGTGCGTCAATCTCGGCATAGACAACGCCACGCGTTGCATCCACGGCGAGGCCGTACTCGAACGCACGCAGAGTCGTGTTTGCCGGATCGCGCGTCCAGATTGTGGCACCGGTGCGACAATCATAGGCGCGTACCATGCCGTCCGCATCCTGCGCGATAACACGCCCCCGGAAAAGCGCCATCTGGTTTTTAATCGAGTTGGGCGTCTGGACGCTCCAAACCGTTTCTCCCGTCTTCAGATCGAACGCCGTGACCGCGCCCGTACCGAGTCCATCGTCATCGAGCGAACCCGCAAAAACAGATCTGCCGTCCGAGACCGGTGAGCCGAGATAAACCGGTCCCGGCATCTTCGCGATCCATCCGCCTTTCTCGGCCTTCCCCACAGTCGGCCAGATATCCTTCGGCGTGTAGCGCGTGTCGGATGTGAGCCGCCCCGTGGCATCCGCCTTGACAACGCGGATCGAGGCTGGGGAGAGATCAACGCCGCCCATCAGCGGAGGCGCGGTCTGAATCGCCGCGATCTTCCCGAAACGCCGGAAGTGGTTCATGTGATAATGTCCAAACACGAGACCAACAAGATTACACGCGGCGGTGACGTCGAAACCAGCGAGCGCAAACACGCCCTTGCGAAGATCCTTGATCGTGAACAGGGCGCCGTCAAAGAACGAGTGGTTGAAAAGAACGACGGGACGGCTCCGAGGCACTGCGGCGAGATCGTTCTTTAGCCATGTGGCGACCTGCTCTGGTGTGTACGAAGGCTTCACGTCGCCGTTTTTCATCGGTGTCACGCAAAAATGGACTCCGCACGCATCGAACGAATGCCACGCAGGACCGTACAGCGACTCGAAGAGCTGCTCACCGTATTCGCCTTTGACGAGATCGTGGTTGCCGAGACAGTAAAAGACCGGGCGCCCCATATTCCCCGCGTTCATCAGGGTGATATGGGCTTTGAGCCCCTGAGGGTAACAGATATCGCCGGTATGCACGATGAATGCAGCCTCATAACGCCCGGCAATCTCCCTGACTTTCGCGGCAAATTCCTTTTCCTGCTCGGCGATCTTGTAAATCTCGGAATCCGAGATGTGCACGAACCGGAGTTCGCGTCCGACAGCAGAGGGCCCCCATGGCTCAAGCACGAAATCGTACGCCGCGCTTTCCGCCACCACCGGCAGGTAGAACCGCCCCGTCCGCCAACCGCTCGGCACGGTCACCGAAACGAACCGTTCGTTGCCGCGTCGCGGCAGAACGAAACCCCCATCTTTTCCCGTAACCGCGACATCACATCCGTTCGTTACCGCCACCCCGTCCAGCGGTCTGCCGCCGCCGGTGATTGTGCCTCTGAGCAACATGCCCGACACTTCCGCGGCAACTGCCGGCGCCACCCCCACCACG
>JAQVSS010000325.1 GCA_028700415.1 Kiritimatiellia bacterium | reverse complement strand
CGCGCACGCCTCTTCGATATCGAACAGCGTCTTGCCCGGCTTGAAGCCGTCCTTCATCGCGCGCTTCCAGTCGCCCGCGAAACGCTTGTCCTGCCCGATAATAACCTTGATGCCGTTATCGCGCATGTTCAGTGACTGAGCAGGCCCCTGAACGCCATAGCCAATAATGGCGATGACTTCATCCTTGAGAACCTTCTGGGCTTTCTTCAAGGGATACTCTTTACGGGTGACGACGGTTTCAACAACACCGCCAAAATCGATCTTGGCCATTTTCAGTTACTCCTCATTAAAAAAATCCGCCCATACACAGCGGCTCAAATGCCGCACAGTCCGGCGGAAATATGTTGATCATCATATCACCTTGCCCCGATGACGCAAGTACTATGTTTCCACAGAATGCGCTTGCGTTAAAGAATAAAAAGGGACTATTATTTTTACATCTGGTTTTATGTTGTACGGGGCATATCCGTAATTCGGTTGCCGGACGGGGCTGGAAAAGGGGTGTGTCTGGGCATGAGTGATGCCCACGGTTGCGGGTTTGTGCCATGGAAACACGCGCCGACGCTTCACGAAACAACATGGCGAGACATCGAACACACTAAGGAATGCAGACATGGACATCTATGTTGGCAACCTTCCGTATTCAACGGCTGACGACGACCTGAAAGGTCTCTTTGCGGCGCATGGTGAGGTTGCCTCAGCCCGTGTTGTCGTTGATCGTGCGACAGGCCAATCAAAAGGTTTCGGCTTTGTCGAAATGGCAGACCGGGCTCAAGCCCAGAAGGCGATCGAAGCGCTGAACGGCTATGACTTGGATGGACGCAAATTGCGCGTGAACGAATCACAGCCCAAACCGCGCGAAGACCGCGGCCCGCGCGGCGGTGGCCGCGGTGACCGTGGCGGCGGGGACCGTTGGTAATCGGCGGCGGAAACGAAATCAATACGTGGCGGCACCCTTCGCGGGGTGCCGCCTTTTTTATTCCAATTTGAACTCGACCGTCAACGTTTCGTATTGCTTGAGAAAAGCCAGGGTCAGTCCGCGGACCGGCACCGAATTGGCGGCTGCCTTCAGCACGGTCTGATCGAAATAGGCGCTGCCCGACGATTGCCGGATCCGGTAGCTGACAATTCGTCCCGTGCTATCCAGACGGATGTCCATCAACGCCGGGCGCGTCCCCGCGTCGCCTGTCCCCGGCTGCTCCCACGCGTCATACAAGGCACGCTTGACTAAAAGAACGCACCGGGAAATCTCGTCCTCCGGGATCACATTGCGCGTTCCGGCACGCGCGCCCTCCCGCAACGCCTTGGCGATCTCCGCACGCGACAACATTTTTTCGGTCACCGGTTTCACGCTCGGCGGCTTACTCGGGTCGTACGGCTTGTAAAGCTCCTCAAACTTGGGCTGCTGGGGTTTTTTTGGCAATTCGATGCGCTTGCCTTTTTTGAAGGGCTCGGGCTTCTTCACCGGTTCCGGCGGCTTCTTCACCGGCTCGGGTTTCTTCACCGGTTTCTTTTCAGGCTCTTTCTTCTTCTCAACCACCACCGCATCCTTCGGCGGGTTAGGCAAGGGCACAGGCTTCGGCGGGTCGGGATCGGGGACCGTCTCCGTTTTTTCCGGTTCCGTTGTTTTCTCCGGCTGAGGGGCAACCTCGGGCGGCACGTTCGGCTCGATCAGATTCTCCTCCAGCACGACCGTGAAGTCCACCGGGATCACCACTTCTTTCGGGCGGAACGCGGGCAACAACGGCAGCACGATCGCCGCGAGCAGCAGCACGCCGTGCAGCGCGATTGACCATTTCAGCGAATAGGAATTGACCGGCCCCGTCTTCAACAGCACTCTCCGCCCCGTAACCCGCAACCTGTACCTTGAAACCTGTAACCTGTAACCCTCAAGCCTCTCCCCTACTCCGACAACGTCACCAGCGCCATGCGCGTGATCTTGACCTTGTAGAGGATCTTCATGATCTGGATGACCTTGCCGTACTCCAGCCGCTCGTCGCCCCGCACCAGCACCGCCACCTCGGGATCTTCCGCCGCCATGTTGCCCAACGTGCGTTCGAGGTCCTCCAGCGAAATCACCCGGTTGTTCAGATACGCCTTGCCCTCGGCATCCAAGGTCACCACGTTGGATTTCTTCGCCGGCAGTTCATCGGCCTTCCCCTGAGGCAACCGCACAGAAATGCCCTGCTCCAGCACGGGCATGGTAATAATGAACGTGATCAACAACAGGAACGTCAGGTCGATCAACGCCGTCATGTCGATGTTGTTGATGGCTTTCGACGACTTCTTCCGTCCGCGACGGCGCAGGACCATTAATCGTTCCTCCCCTGAAACTCGCAGGCGATGCGCCCCATTAACTCGTCAGAAAAACCATCCATGTCGGTCGTCAGTTGGCGCACCTTTACCGCCAGATTGTTGTAGAAAATGGCGCTTGGGATGGCCACCAGCAAACCCACCACCGTCGTAACCAACGCCGACGAAATGGCGGGCGCGATGACGGAAAGCAGAACCGTCCCTTTGGACCCCATATCCGCGAACGCGTCCAACACGCCCCACACCGTGCCGAGCAACCCCAGCATCGGCGAGGCCGTCACGATCGTCGCCAAGAGCCCCATCCCGTTCTCGATGCGGAGCTCCTCCTCCTCCAGCGTGTGCTCGCACGTGCTCCGCACCAGCTCGATCTCGCGCCCGGAAAGCGCCGCGTTCACCGCGTCGCTTTGCCGTCCGATCACGGATCGCCGCATGTCGGGATCCAACAGTTTGACCATGCGCTCACAGGTGCGGTCATAGATGAGCTCCAGCGACGTGGGCGAGCCTTTTTTCCGCAACAGGTAATAGTCCAGCACATCCCGCCCCGCGAGGAACTCGCGCAAGAAACGCTTGCTGTTGCGCAAAACACAGCTGAGCTCCTGATTCTTGCCGATAATGATCGCCGCCGCCACAATCGAGCTGGCGAGCTGTATCAACACGATCCCCTTACCCATCAGGTTCGCTTCCATGAACCCGCCGAACAACGACGCCAGCGGCAACCCCGCCGGCAAAAGATCTGTTCCGAACATGCGCTTTGCCTCCTAAAACCACTCAGAAAAAGTGGTTATTAGAATGAGCCACACGCGCCCGGATGTCAATCCCCGTTGCGGGGGCGCATCCGTTTCACTGACTTGGGTCAGGCGGCGGAAGTCCGCTTGGTTCCAGGTTTCAGGTTCCAGGTTCCAGGTCCAGTTTTCCGGTGTGTGCAGCGCGTGCGTCGAGTGTCGGACCCTGTAGCTTCGCCGCTCTGTCGGCGGGTGGCGAACGTTCAGCCTGACACCTGAGAAGCGGTTAGTGACATACGAACCGGCAAGCGTGATAACTCTCAAAATGTCCAACAAGGAATGTCCAATGATCAAGGTAATAAGAAAGCCGCAGTTGCCCGGTTACGCCGCACCCAAGCGGTGAAGCGGGTCTTTGGTCTTTTACCTCTTCGGTTGTTCATTCCTTGTTGGATATTGGATATTCATGTTGGTTGCGGTGCCGCGTTATTCCTTGCCGGGAACCGCGGCGACACCCTCCGGCGGCATGACGACATCCACGTCACGCTCAAAGTCCGCAGCCGTGAACCTCGCATTCATATTGTAGAATTCGGAGTCGGTATTGGTCAGCAGATCCGTGATACGCACCGTCCGGCCCGTGTAGGCGGACAACGTGCCCATGATGGTGGTGGCCGTCGACATCGCCACCTGCTCGCCCTCGTTGAGCAGCTTGCCGGCCAAAATCCCCTGGAGGAAATCGGCGTGCTCCATGATCAAGCCGTTTTCATGGCGGTTTTTGATCCGCTCTTCGTCGTACTCCACCGGCTTGCCGTCGAACCGGATGATTTTACCGCCGCAAGAGACCTCGCCCTCCGAGCCGACCAGGATCGTGCCGCACCGGTCTGAGCACCCTTTGATGTGGCGTCCGATCGCCTGCACATGGACGGATTCGCCATAATCGTAATCGATCGCCCAGCAATCGTAGATGTTGCCGATTCCGGCGGGACGGCGGTGCCGCGCGCCGATCGCCATCGCGGTCTTCGGGAAACGTCCGATAAACCAGTTGGCGAGGTCGATCTCGTGGATCGCCTGCTCGGTCGCCTGGTCGCCGGACATCTCCCAGAAGTGATACCAGTTGTGGCAGAGATAGGAGGCGTTGCTCTCCTGCGGGCGGCGCGGACGGACCCAGATGCCCCCGTGGCAGCGATACACCTGTCCCGCGAGAATGCGACCGATCGCACCGTTCTGCACGGGACCGATCTGCCTGAGGAACCGGTTCGAGTGGCGATGCAGTGTGCCCGAAAGGATCGAAAGGTTTTTCGCTTTCGCGTCCGCAACGCCTTTCAGGAAGTGCCGCAGTCCCGCCGGATCCGTCGCGATCGGCTTCTCGGCGAAGATGTGCTTGCCGGCCTTGACACACGCCTCCAGATGCAGCGGACGGAAAACCGGCGGCGTCGCCAGCAGCACGATCTCGGCGTCCGTCTCCAAGACCTTCCTGTACCCGCCGGCGCCGCTGAACGCGAACTTCTCATCGCACCCGTGGGTCTTGCACATGGTCACTGCTTTCTCCGGGAAGAAGTCGGCCGCCGCCACCAGCACCGCCTTGTGACCGAGGCGCTCGGCTGCCGCCATAATGTCCTTCACCGCGCCGGTACCGCGCCCGCCACATCCCACGATCGCGATCTTAAACACGCGCTGGGCCTGTCCAAGGCCGATTGACGGCGCTGCCGCCAAAGCCCCTGCCCCAGCCAGAAACGCACGCCGCGACACCGTCACTGAATCCTTCATCCCTGTCCCTCCCAATTGATTGACATCCTGAACACCGGTTACTGCAACCATCGCAAGACTTCGTTCAAACGACAATACGCTTTTGTGAAAAAAAGGGCAAGTCCAACTCCCGACACC
>JAQVSS010000050.1 GCA_028700415.1 Kiritimatiellia bacterium | reverse complement strand
CAGCTCTAGCACCTACCGTTTGCCGAAAGACGGTGACTATGTGCGCATTGAACCGGGTGCCAGCAAGGGCGAGCTTACACTCACCCTGACCCACGACCTGACCAACAACTACTACCAGATCCAGCTGCGTCCAAACACGGACACCTTTTTTACGCTCGACGGCAACGGATACGCCATTGTCCCGCGTGAACCGACGGAGGAATTTTTGGGCACGGAAGTTTTCCACGTTGCGGGCGCCGGCACCTATTCACACTGCTTTTCGCTTGAGCAACCTGGTTACACGAACTACTTTCAGAGCCGTCCGTATCAGTTCGATAACCCCCTTATTAGCGTCTACATGACCAACGGTCTGGGTGCCGCGGAGTTCCGTCGCGGAACCTATAACATGGCTGGCGTCGGCACGACAATCGACGCCGCGCGCACACTGGTGCTGTTTGGCAACGCCACTGCAAGTAGCCTGACCTGGTTCTCCGGCGGCACCTATCTGCTGCCAACAGTCAATATAAAGGGCACAGGCGTCACCAACCTCTTTTACATCACCGGGCCGAACACCAAGGCGACCAGTTACGGCATGTTCTATGCCTACCTCGGCACTCCCGCTACCACCCGTGAGCTTGGTCTCGTCGTCAACGACGGCGCGACTTTGGAGTTGAAAAGCGGGTTCGAATGGCGTCAGAGCGACCTCAGCCTTTATACGAATTTTTATCCGCACCGCACGGTAGCTTTCCGTAACGGGGCAAAACTCATCCAGGGCAATGGCGGCATTATCGTCAAATCGGCGAATACCGATTTCGAGTTCTCCGGCGGGGCGATTTTCGACGCCAACGGTTCCGCTTCGGCGAATTATATCGGCACGGACGCCACGTCGACCAACTTCAGCTTCACGCTCGACAGTGCGACCTGGAAGGGCGGCAGCGGGGTGACAACGATCGGCACCTACTCCTGCCCGACGCCACTTCGGCTGCTGATGACCAATGCGACGGTGGCCAGTGCCTCTGATTGGTATTTTGACAACACCACGGGCTCGATTGTGGACAGCGCGTTCACCCAAGCTGTTGTCAGCACCAAAAATATCCTCCTTCGCAGCGGCTCTGACCTGATGCTCGACGGTGGTACAGTCAAAGGACGCCATGCGCTGAAGGTCGGCGACGGCGGAACCGTTGCTTCTCCCGACTCCGGTTGCAAACTCACGATCACTGACGGCGATCACGAGTTCTATAACATCTATGTCGGCAACGCCAATTATGCAGCCGTGGGCGCCACGAGTGTTCTCCATCAGGTCGGCGGCAAGATCAAGCTCAATGGCGGCGGGTCCGCGGGTTGGGCTTATTGCGATGTCTCGTCTTCGAAAGTGGAGAACGGATGTCCGGGAATTCTGATTCTCGACGGCGGCGAAATGGAGTGTACCCAGGTCAAGGGTTCGGATGGGGCGGCCTGTCGCGGAGGCCCAGGTTGGGCGGAACTCTCTGCCAATGGCGGGAAGATTGTCGTCTGGTCGCCGACTTCCCCGTATCTCGCGTATTTCGACAAGGCGGCGCTTGGCCCCAAAGGCCTTACGCTCGACACGGCTGGGTACAACGCGACGGTCACACAAAACTTCACCGACAAGGCTGGCGCAAAAGGTCTTTTTGTTAAGACCGGCACAGGGACGATGACGCTTGACGTTACCGCATACAGCGTAGCGACAACGCGCGTCGACAACGGCACGCTCAAGCTGAACGCCGCTTCCGCGGACGCCTTCAGCACGTATCTCGAGGTGACGGGGTCCGGCACATTCTCCCTTGAAGGTGACAGTTCGGCGATCACGCTCAGCGGATTCAAGGCGACCGACGGCGGCCTGCTCGTTCTCAACACGAACGACGTTATCACGGTCGACGGTCCGGCGGAGCTCGGCTTGTTCGAGGTCAACCTCGTCGAGACGCCGGAACTCGGCGACACCGTGAACTGGCTTGTGGTCAACGGCGAACTCTCCGAAGCATCCAAGGCGGCGCTTCGCCGCGTCGTCTGCGCCAACAATCTGGCTGACGGGACCCATGCAAAATTTGATTTTATCTACGATGAGCTCACGACAACCGTGAGGCTCTCGGTCGTAGAGGACGCTTCGCCGATCGGGGAGGCGAACACCACGCTCTGGCAGGGTACGACTTCCGACTGGGGGACAGACGGCAACTGGTCCGCGAATGCCCCGACCGCCGAGAAGAAGGCGGCGTTCACCTCTGTCTCCGCTGTGAAGACGGTTAACGTTCCCGGGGCCGCTGTCGCTGGAGCGCTGACCTTCGGGACAGACGGGTACACGCTCGCCGGCGAGCAGCTTGAGATCGCGGCCGTGCAGGGGGCGGCGCAGATCGAAACGACCAGCGCGGGCACCACGGTCATTTCCGCGCCGATGTACTTCAACTCCTTGGTTTACGCGCCGCTCGCGTCCGCCTCAACGGTAACGGTTTCGGGTGTGATTTCCGGTTTCGGCGTCAAGAAGACGGGGCTTGGTGAACTCCAGCTTAATAACGCCAACGTGTTTGCCAAGAACGCGATTGCCGCAGGCGGACGCCTTACTGCGACGATGAACGGCGCGTTCGGCGCCAACGCGCCGGGCATGGTAACGGGTACACTGGCGCTGGACGGCGCCATCGACACGATTCCCGGGCTTGCAGTGAAGGCGGCAACGTCAACTGAAAGTGTGATTCTCGATGTGAAGCACGATGTGAGCATCGGCTCCTTTGCGACCGAGTCTGGCGCGATCGTCAAGCGCGGCAGCGGTACGCTGACCCTGGACATGACCGGCGGCAACACTTACACGCTCGGCTGTATGGCGAGCGGCGCAGGGACCGGTGTGGGCAACGGCGTAGGCGCTTACGTGGACAACGTCATCTTCCCGGCGGACGGCTCCTCGATCGGCCACGGTTACGGCGGCTTCACTGTCGCCGAGGGCGAAGTGGTGATCAAGAACAACCCCTCGTCGAGCGCGATGACTTACGCCTCCGGCTCGGTGATCATCGGCATGCCGCTTGCCGCGTGCGCGAAGCAGCCGATCCTGACAGTTGACGGCGCCTATCTGAACGCCCGTGACAACATGCCCGCTTCGGTCCACTTCTTCCTTGGCGCCTGGGCCGGGTACGCAGGCAACGCGGTGACGAGCCCGGTTCTCTGCCTCAAGAATGGCGCGGTGCTTTACGCCGACACCTTCCGCTCCGGCTACGGCAGCGGCACGGCAGCGGCGCGTCCCTACATCGCGATGACGAACGCGACCCTGAGGGGGGGCTACGCGACTTACTTCGCCGAAACGACCTCCGATGCGCTATCGATCTACCGCCTCAAAGATGCGAAGCTCTATACTGGCGCCGCTTCAATCGATTCCGCGCAGTTCAAAGGTACGATCGACATGGACGCGGAAAACACGGAACTCAAGAACAATAACGGCGGAATCTGCCGCGTGTCGGTGAGCAGCGCTTCGTACGGACGCATCTTCTTCCATGACGGCGGCCTCTTCCACGTTTCTTCAATCACAAACCAAGGATCAAAGCTAACGCGGGACATCACCTTCGCCTTTGACGATACGGAGTGGCGAGGCGCCGACTCGGGGAGCTACGCGCTTTTGAGTCAGGAGAACTACAACGGGCACGTGCTCTTCGAGAACGTGGGCAAAGGGGTCATCTTTGCCCCGGACGCTTCCGCTACCGTCACGCTCGGATTGCCATTCGGCGGCGCGGGCGGCATGCAGATCAAGTCTGGCACGGTCGCGTTTGAATCAGGGACTTACGGTTTTACCGGGCCCTGCGCAATCAGCACCAATGCGACCGCCGATCTCGGCTCCGCCGGCACGATCGCTGAAGCGGCGTTTGCGGGCAGTGGCACGGTCAAGAACGGCACCTTTGGAAAAGCGACGATCATCATCGACGCAAGCGACGACTGGACGCCGAGGTCGACACTGAACTTCGACGGGTGCGCTTTCTCAGGAGACGTCACGATCGATTTTGGACGCACCAAAGACAATCCGCTTTCCGCGACGCTGCCAAAAAACATGGTGATCGCGACGTTTACGGGCACCGCGCCGGACGTTTCCCGCTGGCACCTCGACGCCGATGCCACCGGGTTGGATAAGAAGACCTATGGCATTTTCGTCGTTGACGCCACGCACGGCAAGATCAAGATGACGGTGACGCCACCAACTGGCGGCATGATCTTATTGCGGTAACATTCATCTGCAATGAGCAAACTCGATGTCGTGCGCGAGATCGTCCGCCGGCTGGAGCCCCACACCTGTCCTTAGCGCACGCCGATTTTTTCTCAGCTGTTTCCGCAGCTCGCGGGTTCGCCCGGCAGGATTTCGCTCTTCAGCACGGCATCGGCGAAAGTGGTCAGGTCGGGATAGAGCAGCGTCGCGATCCGGTCAAGCGGTGTCGGCTGGGCGTTGACGATCACCAGCTCGCCCCCCGCCCGGACAGTCAGCGGCGGGATCGAGGCCGCCGGGTGGACGGTCAGCGACGAACCGAGCACCAGCATCAGATCGGCCCGCTGCGCCAGCGCGGCCGATTGCCCGAACGCCTCCTCCGGAAGCATCTCGCCGAAGAACGTGATGTCGGGCTTGAAGGCTTCGCCGCAATGCCCGCACCGCGGGACGGGCGCTGTCTCCAGCATCGCGCAGATCTCGTCGAAGGTCTTCTCCCGCCCGCAGCCGAAGCAGTGGTGCAGGAGGGGAGAGCCGTGAACCTCGTACACGGTCTTCGACCCGGCCTTCTGATGCAGCATGTCAATGTTCTGCGTGATGACGCCCTGGACGATTCCCGACCGTTCCAGACGCGCCAGCGCGCGATGCACCGGGCCGGGCTTGAAACGGCGGAGCCCGTACACCAGCTCCATGCAGCCCTTGTAGTAAACCGACGGGTCGCGCCGGAACCAGTCGATATCGAAGATGCGTTCGGCGTCCGGCTGTTTATAGAGCCCCTGCGGCCCCCGGAAATCCGGAATCCCGCAGAGCGTTGAAACGCCCGCGCCGGTGAAAACCGCCACGCACCGCGCCTTCGTCAGTTTCCCGATCAGTGTTTTCATGAGCAGAACCGCCTATAAAGAAGAGAAAAAAGATTATGTGCGGAGGCATCCGGGAAAACAAGGTGAAACGGGGTTGCCGATCCATAATTGAGATTGAGGTTTCCCGTTTGAAGGCATAAGATCTTTCTAATTTTTGTAAAGGTCGTTTCAACCAAAGAGGGCTTACACATGAAGGGTGTGATGATGGCGGTGGCAGGGTTGGCGGGTGCGGTCGGCGCGCAGGTGATCGACAACACGCCCACGCGGGTTCAAACGTCACTGGATCCGGAATTGGCCTACGTCGGAACGCTCCGCCCGAAAAGCGTCCGGGAGCTTTCGACCTCGCGCTGGTCGGTGGGGTGCGAGACGATCGACCGCGAGTACGTCGATTATCACCCGGTCAGGGAATACCTCCCCGAGCTGGGCATCAAACGTATCCGGCTGCAGGCCGGCTGGGCCCGGTGCGAGCGTGATCCCGGCATTTATGACTTCGGCTGGCTCGACAGCATCATCTTCGACGCCAAGCGGCGCGGCATGGACATCTGGCTGGAGACGAGCTACGGCAACGAGTCCTATGAGGGCGGCGGCACGCGCAACCTGAGCGGGGGCATACCAACCTCCGAGAAGGGGCTCGCGGCGTGGGACAAATGGGTCGGGACAATGGCGAAACGCTACAAGGGCTATGTCAGCGACTGGGTCGTCTGGAATGAGCCGGACAACATGATCAAGAAAGGGCGCGGCGCCGAGTTCGCGGATTTCAGCGTCCGCACCGCCGAGATCATCAAACGCGAAATACCGGACGCCAAGATTTCCTCGCTTGTCGTCTTTTCGCTGACGGAAGCGGTTTTCAAACCTTATTTCGACCGCCTCAAAGAATTGGGCAAGGTCGACTTATTCGATTACGTGGTTTACCACCACTACACGCCGAACCCGGATTCGGCCTATGAAGATGCGCGGAAAATCCAGGCGTTTGTCCGGACATACTCGAAGACCTTGAAATTCTGGCAGGGCGAGTCCGGCACTCAGTCCGAGTGGTGCCCGAACGGTGCCCTGAGCCGGTACCCGTGGACGGAACTGACGCAGGCCAAATGGGACACGCGCCGCATGTTGGCGGACCTGGGCAACAACGCCGACTCGCTTGTTTTTTCGGCGACAGACCTGGAATACCGCGGCAATGTCCAGACGGGCATGTGCCGCTATGGCCTCATCAAAACCGCCGGCGCGGCGGAGGGGTTCCGCGTGCTGAAGGTCAAGACCGCCTTCTACGCCGTGCAAAACCTGGTCTCGGTCATCAACGACGACGTGGACGCCCTCATCGACTTCCCGTGCGGAATCAGCCACGCGGAAACGCCCGGCACGTATCCGTCCTTCGATCATCTGGTGAAAGGGACAATGGGGCAGGGTCTTGTCCCGGCCACGGTAACCCGCAAGAAGACGGTTGCCAGCTATGGGTTCCGCGACAAAAAGACCGGGCAGATCATTCTGGCGGTGTGGGACAAAACCTATGTCCCGCAGAACAGCAACGGGACTTTCTCCGTGACGTTCACCTTCAAGACCCCCGGATTCAAAGCCCCTGTGTGGGTCGACGTCATCACCGGCAATGCCTATGCCATTCCGGAGGAAAAAATCAAACGGGACGGCGATACGGTGACGCTCACGGACATACCGGTCTACGACGCGCCTGCCTTCATCACCGACCGCAGCATCCTGTCCCTGGTCAAGTCCGAGGAGCTCCTTTTCCGCGAGGCGCAGGAGCTTTCACGCAAGGCGCGCGCCTCTGCTAAATGACAGGGCTCAACCTCGGCTCGAAGAAACCAAGCACGACCGCGATAAAAAGGGAAAACACCATGAAAAAAACATGTATGCGGACAGCGTTGGCGATCATGTTCGCGACAGGGCTTTCGTTTGAGGCACGTGCGGACGTGTCGGCCTCTTGGGGTCAGGATGCGGACGGGAACTGGTCGGACGGCAACAACTGGACGGGGGGCAACGCCGCCACGGGCAACTACGGGCGTGGCCACGTTCACCACCGCGATCACCGCCAGCCGCACGGTCACGGTGGACGCCTCGCCGTGGACGATCAACGGCCTGTCGTTCAACAACACCGGCCCGTACGGCTGGACCCTCGCGGGCGGCACGCTGCTCCTCGCCGGAACAACCCCAACCGTCACGGTTGCCGCTTCCGGCACGCCTAAGATCGCCTCGCCGCTTTCCGGCTCCGCCGGCTTGACCAAGGCAGGCACCGGAACGCTGACGCTCAGCGGCGCAAACACCTTCAGCGGCGCCATGACGATCTCGACCGGAAAACTGCAGATCGGCGACGGAACCAGCGCTACCGCCACAGCCGGAACCGGGCCTTTGGTCATCGGCGCCAACACGCTGTATCTGAACCTGAATGGTCCCGCTGTCCTTGCCAACTCCTCCGTCACCTCCGCCTCCCCCTCCCTAATCCAGAACATCGGCGCCGGAAAGGTCACGATCTCCAACGACATCATCGTCACCGGCACAACCATCGACGGGGGAACCGCCGGCATTGTCCTCGCCAACACGTTGCCAGCGGGAGTGGGGCGGGATTTTCAAGTAAAGGGGGACATCACCTTCGGCTCAGCCGGGAGCAGGACGATCACGTCCGCAGCCTCCGGCACAACGATGCACATTGTGAACAGCGGAATGTTCTGGTGGATCGGCGCCGGCGGTTCCACGGGCCCCCAATACGCCCCCACCTTGGACATCGCATCCGGAGTCACGGTTTTCCTTTCCGATAACCAAGGCGCAGGCACCATCTGCTACAGCAATTTGACCGGGGCCGGGAATTTCACCTACTCAGGGGACAACAAAACGCTCGGGTATGTTCTCGGCTCCAGCACGCTGGGCGGGACGTTCACCGTCAAACGGCCGGTCTCCTTCGGGAACGGCAACGCGGGCGGCATGGCGGGTAACACCCGGATTGACACCACCTCCACCGGGATCGTGATCTTCAACTCCACGACGGACAATACCTACTCCGGCACCATGAGCGGCGCGGGTGCGCTGATCAAGACCAACGCGAACACCCTGACGCTCACGGGCACCCTCTCCTACACCGGACCCACAACCATCAGCGGGGGCACGCTGGCACTTGACGGCGGGGCTGTTTTGGGCACAGGCGCATATGCCGGCACGATCCTCAACAACGGGGAGTTCCGCTTCGGCAGCGGCGCGGCACAAACCTTGTCCGGCGCCATCTCAGGTACGGGAGCGCTGGTCATAAACGGCGCGGGCACGGTGACCCTGGCCGGCTACAACACCTACAGCGGCCCGACGCGGGTGAATGCGGGCAAGTTAATGGGCGCGACGGGCGGCGCGTGCGCAAACAGCCCTGTGATTATAGCGGGGGGAACAACCAACGGTATCAGCATTTTCTTGTACGGCCAGTCATGGACCTGCGCCAGCCTGACCTATACGGGACCTGCCGCGCTCGATTTCGAACTGGGGTCGTTCCCCGTCAACGCCGCGCTAGCACCCTTGCAGGTCAACGGCGACCTGAACGTCACCGGCACCGTGTCCGTTGCGGTCAAGGACGGTTTCTGGAGCGCCGCCGGAACCTACCCGCTTCTCAGCTACACCGGCAGCCTGAACGGCCCCGGCTCTTTCACCCTGGCCGCATTGCCCGCCGGCCTCGAAGCCACGCTGGTCACCGACACGGAGAACAAGCGGCTTGCGCTCAATGTAACGGCCGTCCCGTCGGCCGCTGGGACGGTGAGCCTCTGGACCCGGCTGACCGGCAGCAACGGCAGCGGCGATTGGGGAACTCCCGAAAACTGGTCCGACGTGATTCCCAACGCCGTTGACGCGGTCGCCGACTTTTCCACGCTCAACATCGGCAGCGCCTCGTATGTCAACAATGACACGCCCCGGACCGTCGGGGGGCTCCGGTTTGCCGATGCCACACCGAGCCACGACTGGAATGTGACGAATGCCACGCTGACGCTGGCAACCAGCTTGGGCATGCCGGTTGTCACCGTGAGCAACCGGACAGCCACGTTCCTGTCAGGTCTGGTGGCGTCGCAGGGCTTCATCAAGGACGGCGCCGGCACGCTGAATCTTTCCGGTTTCGGCGCCAACAGTTTCGGTGGCCAGATTTTACTGAAGTCCGGAACCTTGGCCGTCTACAAAGGCGCCTCGCTCCAGAACAGCTCCGGCCCGATCATCGTCTCACCCGGTGCCACCCTGAACATCGATGGCGGTTATGATGGTATTTTGGTTACCAACACGCTCTATCTGGGCGGTACCGGTACGGGGACATATGGCGCCTTGCATCTGGCCAGGAACCAGTACACGACCGGCCCCATCCGGTTGACGGACGACACCCTGATCACCTCGACGGATGACCCGTTCTTACAAGGGCCCATCACGGCCGTTGGAGAAGGAAAAAACCTCGAGTTTAAGACGCTGGGCGTTCACGCGCCCCGTGTTTATGACGGCATGAACCTCGGCACGGGAACCCTGACCGCCAGTGCCGTTCCGGGCAGCGCCACGGCGTACGGGTTCTCTCTCTCGCTCAGGGTCGCGAACACCTATTCGGGAGGCACCGTGCTGACCAATTACGCCGTTGTGTTCATCTTGAGCACGGGATCGTTGGGCAGCGGCGGCGTCACAATCGGCCCGAACGCAGGGCTGAGCCTGCAATCTCAAAGCATCACGCTCCCGTGGCTCAAAGGGACCGGCGGGTTTATCACCGATATGACCGTCTCAAGCTTCTCGACCACAACCTTGACCGTGAACCAAGCCATCGACACGGTTTTCGCAGGCACCATCAGCAACGGCGCCAGCCGCGTGATCGCTTTGGTCAAGTCAGGGGCCGGTTCGCTGACGCTCTCCGGCGTGAACACGTACACGGGCGCGACAACCGTCGCGGGCGGAACCTTGGGCGTGGGCACCTCGCTGGCGAGCCCGTCTGTGACGGTCGCCTCAGGCAGCGGGCTCTCGGTCAGCGCGACAGGGGTGGTCAGCAGCGCCAGCCTTACCGGGACGCTGACCTTCCAGGACAGCAGCCGGCTGCTGGTGGACATCCGCTCGTCCTTGGCGGACACGGTTTCCGTCAGCGGCAATGTGGCGGTCGGCAACAACGTGGAACTGCGGGTCAGCGACGATCCGACAAGCTCGGGAACCTGGAAAATAATCGAGTCCACCTCGGGTACGCTTTCGGGAGACTTTGTGCTCGTTGGGGGTTCGAACAGGATTACGCTGACCAAGGTCGGTAATGCGGTTTGGCTGACGATCCCGCCCAAAGGTACAGTGCTTCAAATTTACTAACGCGGGCGGGGGCCGCAACCCAATTCAATCTCACACAAAAACGGCCCTTACAGCCATTTCACATCTCCCAACTTCAGCACCCATTCGACAATTCGCGCCCGGGTCAAATCAGAAAAACACACATCCCTTTTAAACCTTAGAAAAAAGGAACGCCCGATGCTACAATTCGCATTTTCATGAACCCTCCCTGCCCACGAGGAGAGCCACAATGAACAGCCCCTTCCCGTTTTCAGCATTATGTTCCGTACTCTGGTGCTTTTGCGCATACGCAGGCGGCGTCCTCGACGTCTCGCGGTTCGGCGCATTCCCAGACGACGGCAAGGACGACACCCTCGCCGTCCGCGCCGCGGTGACGCAGGCCAAGAAGCAGGGCGCGCGCAAACTCGTTTTCCCGAAAGGGCGCTACGATTTCTATCCCGACATGGCTTTCGAGCGCTACCAGTTCGTCAGCAACAACGCCGAGGGCCTCAAGCGCATCGCTTTCCCGCTCGACGGAATGACGCGCTTTGAAATCGACGGCCAAGGTTCCGACTTTCTTTTCCACGGCTTTCTCTCCCCCTTCACGATCGACAACTCCCAAGACATCGCGCTGCGCAATTTCACGGTGGACTATGCGCGCACCTTTCACAGCGAGGGGAAAATCCTCTGCGTGACCAACACCCACGCCGACATTGAAATCCCGGAGGACTACCCCTACTCCGTCGAGAACGGGCTGCTCAAGTTCCATGACGGCAAGCCGCGCCCGGCACGCACGCTCTATCCGGTCAGCCTGATCCTGGAGTTCGATCCGGTGAAACGCGAGACCGCCTATCAGGCACGCGACTACGGCGTCGGCCTCGACATCCGGGCCGAAGACCTCGGCGGGCGCCGCGTCCGCCTCCTCCGGGAGAAACTGAAGGGCACCCCCGGCAACATCTTCGTGTTCGGGCCGCACCTCCGTCACGTTTGCGCCGTCACAGTCACCGACAGCAGCCGGGTGACAATCGAGGATGTGACGCTCTACCACTGCGGCGGGATGGGCGTGATCGGGCAGCGCAGCCGCGACCTCTTTGTGCGCCGCGTGCGCGTCACCCCGCCTCCCAACAAGAACCGCACCGTCAGCATCACTGCGGACGCCACGCATTTCGTGAACTGCGGCGGGCAAGTCGTGCTTGAGGACTGCCTTTTCGAGCTGCAAATAGACGATGCCACCAACGTCCACGGCATCTACGTGCGCATCGCCAAATGCGTGGCTCCCGCCATCGCCGATGTCCAACTGGCGCACCCGGCACAACACGGTTTCGACTTCATTAAAAAAGGGCAGAAACTGGAACTCGTCAAAGGCCCCGCCCTGACCACCTACGCCTATCCGGTCGTCAAACAGGTCGAACGGTTGAACAAGGAGTACACGCGGCTGACCTTCAAGGAGCCGCTGCCCGACACGGTCGCGGTCGGCGATGCGCTCGCAGCCATCGACGCCTACGCCGCGCTCACCATCCGCGGCTGCACGATCCGCGGCAACCGCGCGCGCGGCATCCTGCTCAATTCGCGGGGGCCGACGGTTGTGGAGGGCAACACCTTCCATACCGCCGGCACGGCCATCCTCTTCGAAGGCGACGCACGCCTCTGGTACGAGCAGGCCGGCGTGAGCGACTGCGTCATCCGCAACAACCTGTTCGACTCCTGCAACTACGGTGTCTGGGGGACCGCGCTGATCGAAGTCCGGGCCGGCATTGACCCGGCTTTCCGCGCCGGGAGCCGCTACAACAAAAACATCCGCATCACGGACAACACGATCCGGTATTTCCACCCCGGCATGCTCCGCATGTATTGCGTGCAGGGGCTGACCTTCTCCGGCAACAAGCTGGAGAAGACCGACGCCTACCCCCAATGGAATCCCAAAGTACCCCGCTTCGAAACGCCGGACTGTGACGATGTCCGTATCGAAGAGTGATGCGGCGGCTCTCCCCGATTATCTGAACACGATGCGGTAGGCGAACGACAGGCCGTCGCACGCGAGTCGCAGCGTCGCGCCGTCTTGTGACCACTCGGGTGCTTTTGCGGCGGCGGTGAACGGTCCGTCCGTCTCGACTGTTTTCACCTCCGCACGCGCCGCGCCCAACTCCGCCAGCCTGATTTCGGCGCGGAAGGCATGGCTGCCGGGAAGGGGGATCAGCCGCCACGCGCGGCGTCCGCCGTGCAGCAGACGGAACGCGCCATCGGTGACCAGCGGGCCGAAGTCCAGCATTTCGCCGTCAACATTCAGTCCCAGCACCCTTCCGCGGACGTCGTCAGATTCGGGTGTGAACGTCCCTTTCGTGAAGAGCCCGCCGCTTTTTTCCACGGTCAGGACGCCCCCGCAAACGCGCTGGCGGTTGTCGGTCAGCCCTTGGATCGGCAGCCGTTCCCCCGTGTCTTGCCGGTAAAGCCCGTAACGGATGTTGTACGTCCCTGCGGGCACGTTGGGGGGAAAGACGATGTGCGAGGACGCCGTGAACCTGCCCGCCCGCTCAAGGTTGTTCCGGTCAAAGGCCATGTGCGGATGAATGGCGATGGGGTCCTTGCTGTCCGGAGAAGAGAGGACGGGGCACACATGCAGAAAGGGCACGTACCCCGTCAAGGGGGGGCGCAGCACATTCCAGTCGAACGTCACATCGAACGTGCCGTTGCCGAGGTATTTTCCTTGAGAGACGGAAGACGCGGCCGACATGACCTGCAGCGGATTATGCGTGGGGCGCGCATCGGCAAAGAAAGACTTTCTGGATTTCGCGAAGCCCGCGCGCCGGTTTCCGATCAACATCACGCCGGCCTCCGCGTCGGGGGTGGAAACATAGAAACCGTATTCAGGCAACTTCTTTCCGTCGGCGACCGTCCAAACCGCATTAGAACCGCGGTTCACCCAGACCCGGCATCCGCCGCTGAACGCCGTGTGCTGCTGCTTGACGGTTGCGCCGAAGGCATGCGTCTCGAACGTTTCACGGGCGAGCACGGCGCACACGTCGTGCAGCAGCCAGTAGGTCATCACCGCGCGGCGCGAGAAAGGCCCGTCGCACATCGGGTTGCGTCCCCCCATCACGGTGGCGGAGAAATAGTCGTCACTGCCGTAACCGTGCGACAGCTTGTCGTCAGGGTCATCCCATTCCAAGGCGTAACGCAGCCCCAGCCCGCCTGCGAACAGCACCATCTTGCCGTGCGTGGCCATGTCGTGCCACGGCGTGCGGTCCGCGTCGCTGAACTCCTTGAACCAGAGGGACGCCGCGAAATGGTCGGACTGGCCGCCGTCGACCGAGCCGATCAGGGCGTCATGGCCAGCCTCGCTCAGCATGGGACCGCCCCTCTTGAGGATCTTACGGCAGGTGTCAAAGGCGTCCCGCCACTCTTTCGCGGTCCGCGTGCCAGGATAGAAAATGCCGGCGCGGTCAAAATAGTCAAACGGCGCGGCGGCGGTGAAAACGTCGATGAACAAACCGTCGGGATGAAAGCCCGTGCGCATAAGCTTCATGTTGGCGGTCAGCCACGGCATGAAAGCGTCGGGCCTCCAGCGGTAACTCTGCGCGTTGGGGCCGGGATTGAACCACGCCTTCTTCGGAAGGCCGTCGGCGGTGAACACCATGTGGTCGTAACTGAACCCCTCGGCATCGGGGTAGAAGTCGATGTAGTTGTCGTGGGGACAAAAGAGCATGCCCGCTTTCTCCGCCGCCATGCGCATCGCGAGAAACGGTTCCAGCCCGCCCTTGGGCGGATAGATTTCGGGCAGCCGGTAGTCGTAGCCCCAGCGCTGCCACGAATGTTTCACGAAAACCGCATCGGTCACGCCGTACCGGGCCGCCTCGTTCAGGTCCTTGGCCGCGGCGAGATAGTCGCCGCTCCATTGGTCGAGGCAGACGCGCCCGAGCAGGGCGTTGACGCCACGCCCCTTCGTGAAACCGCAGAGTTCGCGATACTCGCGTGCCGCGGCGAACGCGCCTGAGGCCGATGGGACAAAGAAGAACGCCGCGTCGTGGTGGGTCTCAAGCGCGAACCGCCGCGTGGCGGGCACGTGCGTCAGGCGGTCGGGGAAGACATCGCACGCCTGCACCAGGCTGAGCCCATTGGTATAGTCCGCGCCGACGTGGCGCGTGCTGAGCCGAAAGCCGCCGGCCTGAAGGATGAACGCGCCGGGATTCTCGACCACGTTCCCGAACCCCATGTAGGCGCGCCAGACCGCTTCCTTCCCGGCACCGATCCCGAGGCGCGTGTAACGCGGTGTCCCGCGCGTGTCCCGCGTGACGCCCGGCATATCCCACGTGATGCGCAACGCGCCGCCGTCAGCCCAGAGCTTCGCCCGCATGGGCAGCAGCGCGCCCGTGCCGGAAGCGGGAGCGACATGATGCGTGACCGCCCACGCGCCGCCCTCCGTGGCGGTTTCCACCCGCAGCACGGGCTGGCCGTCCTCGACGCCGCTGATCGCGGACTGGTCGATGTCGCACACGAAGCCGCGGTAGGTCAGCTCCCGACTCCCGTCGGAAAAGGCGAGCACGCCATCCGTCAACCCCTGTTCGCCCAAAACAGCCGCCGCGCCAAAAAGCTGCCCGTCGCGGCCGCGCAGACGGAACGTGCCGCTGCCGCGTCTGGGCTTTTCCGCCAGAGCCAGACGGGCTTGGGCGACCGCCTCTTTCTCACGCGCCTGCCACTGCTCCTCTGTCGGAAGGACGGGCAGCCTGCCAACCGCGATCACCGGATCGCCCCAGGCACACAGGTCGCAAGTCGTGTTGTTCTGCGGCCCTGGCCCGGTCCAGAGGCGCACGGTCACAGACTGCCCCGCATACGCGCCGAGATCGACGCGGGCCGGTTCCCACGCCCTGCTGTCGCTGAAACGGGTAAACAGCTCTTTCTCCGCCTTGTCCTCTCCGATCACAAAAACTTTAAACTCGGTTCCGTCACTGGACGGTTTATTGGAGAGAGGGGTGCGCAAAGCGGTGAAGAATGTGAGCACAGCGGGTTTCCCGGCGGGCAGGGAAACCTTGAAATCGTTCCACGTCACGCCAGGTTTGCCAAAATAGGGTGGGTGGACGGAAAAGCCCACGCGGGGGATTCCCCCGCACACGCTGGTGTCGTGCCGCATGTGCATGCCGCTGGCCTTATCCATACCGTTAAAACCCACGCCAAGGTCAACCGTCTTGCCGTTCTGGCATACGGACACCCGGCAAGCCGCACCGCTGTCCAGACGCAGCACACCGTCCGCAAGGACCGTCTCGGCGAAGGTTGCCGCAGGGACGGCTGCCGCAAGTTTTATGGCCTCGAAAATCGCGACCGGATGAAGCTCGACGCGTTTGCCGTCCAGCTCGAGCGCAAGCCTGGCGTGAACGGGATAAAGCGCGTTCAAAACGGAGGGTTTTGCGACAGCCGCGCAGGTGACCGCGGCGCTCGCGCCGGGCCGGGCTTCAAGAAAGACCCGGTTCGTGCCGGACACCTCCCAGTCGCCGTTGAGCCACAGGCTCACCGTGCCCGAGACGGTTTCCGCGCTCCCGTTCGTAAGCGTGACGGTAAAAGCGAGCGGCTGATCGGTCGGCACCTTCCGGCCCGACCACGCGCCGTCCGACTTCTTTTCCGGGAAATCGCCAATGGAGAGCGCGACCCCTCCCTGCCGATCCACCGGCGGGCTGAAACCGAAAACGGAAACCGCACACACAAGTGCGGTCAAAAAAAGGCTTGCCCCAACATACCGTCGCATACGTTCCCCCTTATCCCCTCATCTCCCCGCCGATCCACTGAGCCTAAAAAGCGGAAGTTTCATTTCCACAAAGCTTCCAGCTCGCGCGTGGCCGCGGCGAAAGGTTTCGCGGGCACGCCGTGACCGATGCCGATGGCGTTATAGATCTTCTTGTCCGTGCCCGCAGGCAGGGAGTTGTAGCCGGCGTAGACGGCGGCAGGCGGGCAGAGCGCATCCGAAAAGCCGGCCATAAAGCGCACGGGGCATTTCACGCGGGCGGCGAAATGCGCGCAGTCGAAATACGGCGCGATGGCGTAGACCCGCTCGCGTTCGGCGCCCTGGAACTTCTCGGGCAGGGCCGGCCAACCGCTCTGGCGTTTGTCCACCTTGTAGCCGAGCAGATCCGTGAGCGCGGGTTCGCTGATCTGCGCGCGCGTGATTTCGGGATTGAGCGCCGCGAGGATGAGCCCGAACGCGCCGCCCTGACTCCCGCCCGAGTAAGTGACTTCCTTAAGGTCCACCTCGGGGCGCTTCAAAAGCCAGCGCACCGCGCGGTTGACGCCAAGAATCGCCCCGTAGTAGAAATATTCCTCGCGGGAAAGCGTGATGCCGCCTTCGAAGTACCAGCTCTTGCCGGACTTGGAGCCCCATGAGCGGTTCTCCTCCGCATACGCGGCCTTCGTTTCCTCCGGCGTGGCCGGCGGCGGATAGGAAAGAACGTTCACCGTGAACGTGATCGCGGCCGGATTCTTGCCGAAGCCCCAGCTGCCGCTGCCTGCCCCAGGCACGTTGAGCCGCACAGGCCACGGGCACTTCCCTTTGGGAATCGAGAGCTGGCCGCGGATTCGGCGGCCCGCTGGCACAGTGGCGACGCTCACGCGGTAGCAGTCCGTTTTCGTGTCGCTCGCTTTCCCGTCGCGCTCCATCTTCACATCGGCCGGAACATCGCGGTCGAGCGCGGCGATCGCACCGTCCCAGAACGTGTCGAAATCTCCGGGGCGCTCCGAGCCCGGACGGATCTTCTCCACGTCGAAACCGACACTCCACTGCTCGCCGATCCAGTTGCCCTGCGGATCTTTGCCCGAAAGCTTGAGGCGCAGGAAGCCGGGCTTCGCGAGCGTGCCCTTCACGACAAAGGGGTTCGTCTTGGCGAACTCGATCTTGGGTTCGGACTTGAGGCAGGTGCCCCCGTAGTTGTCGAGCTCGGCGCGGATAGTGCCTTCCTTCACCGCCTCGCCGGCGCCGTTCGTGGCCGTGACGGTGAAAACCGCCTCCTCGCCGCACGTGTAGAGCGCGTCCGCGCGGTCCGACGTGAACGAGAAGCCGATCGTTCCGGCCGCATACCCCGCCGTGCCGGCGAAAAGCACCGCCGCCGCGAAAACCTGTTTCAGATTCCGGTTATTCATGACCTTGCCCCTTTCAGTCAACCCGGCCACACCGCATATTCCGCAAAAACGGGTCCGGGCAACCCGTCGCGCGGCAACGTTACTTTGAAATGTCCCCTTTAGCCGATTCCGCGGCGCGGACCGGCAACGTCCAGTCCGCGGCGGCGCCGCGCTTCTGGCGAGCGAGGAAATCCAGCGCCGCGGGGTAATTGTCCTGATGCCCGCCTTCAAAAAGCGTGAGCCGCGTATCCCGGGACGTGACGCGCAGATGAATGCGCTTCACGGGAGCGTAAAACGGATCGCTCCCCGTGAACGCGAGACGCGCGGGCGCGGTTTCGGTCGCCTCCAGATGCGCGATGTCGGCTTCGGAAAGACGGTCCGCCGCCGCGGCGAGCGCGTTGAACGCGCGCACGGAATGACCCACGGGGACAGAGTTCTTGCCGTGTCCGTCGTGAATGCCGGCGGCGATGTAGAACTTGGGGCCCCTCACCCCGCTGAGAAGCGGCAGCGGGGAACGGCGGGCGTATTCGCCCGGACATTTTTCCGGGGCGCCGCCGCAGGAGGACTCGAGCATCGCGGAGTATCCGCTTTTGAGCTTGAGGCTGTCCGCATGCCAGCGGGCGAGATCCGTGATCGGACAGAAAGCCGCCACCGCCGCGAAAACGTCCGGAGCCTTTGCCGCCGCGAGAAGCGCCATGTGTCCGCCGCCGGAGCCGCCCGCCACGTACACGCGGTCCGCGTCGATGTTATGCGTGCTCTTCGCCCAGGCGACGGCATCCAGCACGTCCTGCACCGCCAGCTCTGAGCCGCACGCTTCCGGGCGGCGGTTCGGGCCGCGGAAATCAGGATAAAGGAACGCCCAGCCGTTCTTCCGGCACCACTCCCCGAAAAAAATGCCCGGTATCGGATAGGAAGCGTCCGTGCTCCAGGAGTGAAGCCCCACCAGAAGCGGCACGGGTCCCCCCGCCGGAGGGAAATAGAAGCCCGTGCGGGTCTCCGAACCGTCCCGCGAGCTTTTCACCCGCGCGTAAGAGCATTCGAGAATGTCGCAGGAAAACTCCTTGCCTGTGAACCGGTGGCCGCCGTCCGCAAAGACGGTGTTGCCGCAGCGGGAGGCGAGCGGACCGTACGCGACGGGAAGGCGGAACGCGCACTCATTCTCCTTCGCGAGACCGATCACGAGCACGCGGTACGCGCCCTTGCCGTCGGAGAGCGCCACGACGCGGGTCTTGCCCTTCGCGTCCACATGCGGAAGCTCGACGATGGGCTGATTGGCGAGAATGAACGGTTCCAGAGACTTGAGCGCGGCGCCCACGCTGAAGATCGCCCGCTTGCGGCCCTCGTAGCGTTCGGGCACGGGGCCGCGGAACAGGTCGTCCCACATGTAGAAAATGAACCCTTTCGCGCCATAGCTCGCCTGCAGAAGCGGCACGGAGAGCATTTCGTTCTCCTTCGGCTCGCGCCCGGCGGCGAGGTATTTCTCCCGCGACTCGAGCGCGTGAGGACGGTAATTCGCCTTGTTGAAACACTGTCCGCACAGCCACATCGCCGCCGGCTTGCAACGGGCCATCTCCTTCATCTTCGCGTCCATGCGCTGGAGATCGGGGTTGTGTTCGTCGATCGGATAATCGTCCTCGCCGTAGATATCCGAAAGGCCGAGATAAGGCGCGGGCTCAAAGAGGTTGCATTCCCACGTGGGATGGCCGGGGGAGATTTCGTTCAGCATCCGGCGGAGCTTCGTCACAAACGGGATGAGCGTCAATGGCGCCTCGTCCGTCACGTACCAGCCGAGGAGCGGCGGATAATTGAGTTGCGCCGCCGCTTCGGCACGGTACCGCGTTTCAAGCTCATCCTGATGGTGGCACGATGCGGTGAGGTTGTAGAGCACGCGCATGTCGTTCGATTCGCAAACCGCATAGTAGGCCGGCAGCTTCTCGCGCCAAGCCTGGATCCAGTATTCGACCATCGTGTTGAAGCCGGCGGCGTGCATTTCGGCGATCGCCCGCGCGGCCTTGTCGAGATCGCGCGTCTTGCCGAGAGACGTGTAGAACCCGAGCGGCATGAAGGGCTTGCCGTCCACGAGGGCGTCCCCCTGCTCCGTCACGAACACCTCGCCTTTCTTGGGCCGGTAGGTGGGACCCACGAGCACGTCCAGTTCTTTCGTGCCGCACACCTTGCCGGTCTTGGCGTCCGCGAGGGTCACCGCGAGCCG
>JAQVSS010000324.1 GCA_028700415.1 Kiritimatiellia bacterium | reverse complement strand
CGCAGGCTGGACATCGGAGTGGCCAAGGCCCTGGGCATCCAGTTCCGCAGCGGGCTGAACATCCTTCAGTTCTACGACCTGCGCGAGCGCATGGTCCAGGAGAAGCCCGCCCTGCAGCTTGAGACGCTCAAGGAACTGCGGAAGATTGCCGAAGAGGAGCTGAAGAACGGCGGCGAGCTGCTGGCCCTGTGCGAGGCCGACTCGCGTTTGGGCTTCCATTCGGAGGCAGGCGGGTACAAGTATTATCCCGCGAAAATCCGCTGGCGCATGAAGCAGATCCAGGGGCTGCTCGACAAGGAATTCCCCTCGCTCGAGCGCGACATCTCGGGTGGCGCGGATGTCTTTGCCGCCTACTCGGGACGCAAGCCGGACGGTCCCTCCGCGCGCAGCCTCTTCTGCGCGGACATCGGCGTGCGCGTGTCGGGCAACCCCGCAAACCACCGCCTGCCCGACGGGCTGGACTGGCAAACCTGTTCCGGGACCAACGCCGCCGTGCCCGCGATCCGCTGGTCCTGCTGCCACGACCGCGACGCCTTCTACGTGCTGACCGAGTGCGTCGGCGAACACCTGAAAAAGGCGGGCTCCGTGACCCTCACGGTCGAGCCGCGCCGACTGTGGCCGACGCTCAATTACCGCATCTCCTGGTTCCGCATGAAAGACAACCGGGGCTGGTACGGCTGGCAGCGCATCCCGTTCGTCTCGCTCCACGCGGACCCGGTCTCCCCAAAACCGTTGCGGGTCAACGTCAGGAACGAGATTGCCGGGCTGGGAGAAACCTCATGGATCGCCCGCAACCTCTGGGGCCCGCGGCTCCTGATCAACACCGACAACCCGGCCAACCTCGGCTGGCTGTTTTTCGAACGCGGCACCCCCTCTATCGCTGCCGGAGGAAAGGATTTCAATAAACGGCCGCAATAACGCAGCCAACCTTAACCGCGAAACACACAAAAACACGAAAGGGATTCCCAATGTTCACGCTTCATGTATTTCACCGGTGGGCGTTGGACCTTCCTTTTCGGAAATTGGATCTTCTCGTTTTTACGGCCGTGCTGCAGATGCCGCTGGGGGCGCTGTGCGGTGCCGGAACCGCGGACGCCTTCATCCTTGCGCGCGACGGGAAACCGGCCGCGACGATCATTGTCGCGAAGGGGGCGGCGGCGGCGGCGGACTTCGCGGCGGCTGAGCTGCAGGAGCACGTGCGCAAAATCACCGGAGCCACGCTGCCCATCGTCACGGATGAGGCCCCGGCGGAAGGCCGCCGCATTCTCGTCGGCGAGAGTGCGGCCACGCGCGCGCTGAAGGTCGGCACCGCGCTCAAACCGCAGGAGTGCCTCATCACGTTCCTCCCTGACACGCTCGTGCTGATGGGCCGGGACGCGCAACCGGACGACCCGGCAGCCGCGGCCGTCCGTCCGCAACGCGCCGGGGGAAAATTCGGCGGCGCGCTGAAGTTCGACGGCGTCAAAACCGCCTTGTCCGTGCCAGACTGCCCGTTCGACGACGCGGCCGGCTCCCTGGAGGCGTGGGTATGGCTGCCCGCCGCCGCGCCCGCCAAACCCGGCACGATCCTCAGACTCGACGGGCAAACGCCGTGGACCTACCACATCCTTCAGCGCGACCCGAAAAGCGGCGTGATCTCTTACACGACGTATGACGGCAAACGCGGGTACGGCGTGCGCTCAGGCCCGCTCCCCGAAGGCTGGCACCACCTCCTCGCCACGTATGACGCGGAGGCGGAAAAAATGGAACTGCACGTGGACGGCAAGCTTGCCGGCGCGGCGAAATACGTCCGGACGACGTGCAAGGGCGCGTCGCTCAAAATCGGCGGCGTGAAAGCGGACGGCCTTCACGACGCCAGCAACCTGTTCGAGGGGCTGATCGATGAGGCGCGCATTTCCAAACGTGTCCGCGCCGCAACCCCCGGATCGCCCCAAACCCCCTGCGCGCCGGATCCCGACACCGTGGCGCTCTTTCATTTTGACGAAACGGCGGGGCAGCCGCACAACAGCGCAACCGCACGCCACACCGCGACACCCCCGGGCTTTTTCGAGGAGCGCGGCTCGCTCGACGCGGTCTATGATTTTCTCGAGCGCTTCTGCGGCGTGCGCTGGTACGCGCCGACCGAACTCGGACTCGTCTGCCCCTCCTCCCCCACGCTTGCCGTACGCGGCAGGGACATCCTCCGGGCGCCGGCGATGGACTACCTCTGGCTCGCGTCGTCGCCGCTCTACCTGCCCGCCCCGCCCGACAAGGTGCCGGCGCACGAGGTCACCCTCTGGAAACTGCGGATGCGCCTGGGCGGACAGCCCTTCTCCGGGAACCACTCGTTCTACGGGTATTACGACCGGTTCCTGAAGGAGCACCCCGACTGGTTCGCGCAAGGCCACGCCGGAAAGCCGCCGCAAATGTGCTACACCCATCCCGGTTTCATCCGCCAGGTTGTTCAGGACGCCCGCGACTATTTCGACGGCAAAGGCAAGCACCCCGGCGCAGTGGCCATGGGCGACCTGTTCTCCCTCGGGCCCATGGACAACTCGCAATACTGCACATGCCCGCGCTGCCAACCCCTGTTCGACGCGGGCGAGCGCGACAATCCCCAGTTCACCGGCGGTTACGCCAGCGCCTACATCTTCGGCTTCGTCAACGCGGTGGCCTCCGAAGTGCGCAAAACCCATCCCGGCAAATGGGTCGGCACGCTGGCCTACTCGAAATACGGGTACTGCCCCCCCGCCGTGCGCCTGGAACCCAACATCAAAGTCCAGCTCTGCCTGCACACGCGCAACTGGTGGTGCCCCTCGATGGAGGCAAACGACCGCAAAACCCTCGCCGGCTGGCGCAGCCAGGACCCGGAGCGCCCGATTTACCTCTGGCTGTACTACTGTTTCCCGGCGCTCAGCGCAAACTTCGGGAAGTTCCACTACTTCCCCGGTTTCTTCGCGCACCGCGTCGTGGATCAAATGCGGCTTTTCCACAAGACGAAGATCCGCGGCATCTTTTTGGAACACTCCAGCGAGTGCGGCGCGACGTATCTCATGGACCAGTTGGAACTCTACCTGACCTTCAAACTCGCGGATGATCCGGATCTGGACGGCGAAGCGCTGATCGCGGAGTTTTTCACCCGCTACTACGGCGCCGCCGCCGCGCCGATGAAAGCCCTCTACCTCGCCATCGAGGACGCCTACTCGAATCCCGCGTGTTACCCGGAAGCCATCCGGACATCACCGGCCCACCAGCACCAGACCGCGCAGCTCGCCTGGGACTCGCTCGGCACGCCGGAGCGGATGGCGCACTATGCGAGGCTGATGGGCCAGGCCCGCGCCGCAGCGGAAACGCCGGCTGAGAAAGCGCGCGTCGCGCTGTTTGAAAAAGGCATCTGGGATTACATGGTTGAAGGGCGCAAGCGGCACGACACGCGCGCGGCCTCGCCAGAACAGAAGTGAAAACTTGTGCGTCCTCAAGCGACCTCTGGCCACCTGAAACGAATAGCGCATGGGGATCGGGTTGGGTTGCGGACACCGCCGCGTTAGAACGACCGGACGTTGGAACTCCGCCCCGCCCGGTTCGCATTGCGGAACTTGACCGGGGTGACGTTATAGACCCGTTTGAAGCGGGCGGAGAAGTGCTGGGACGAGTAGAAGCCGAGGTCGTGGGCGATCCGGGTGATTGAAAGTCCCGTTCCGGTCAGAAGGCCTCGCGCCTTGGCGAGGCGTTCCGCGAGGATGAAGGCGTGCGGCGGCAGACCGGTGATCTTCCTGAACGTGTTCGAGAAAATCGCGTAGCACATGCCGCAGCGTTGAGCCATCTCCATAAGGTCGCCCGTCTCGCCCGGAGCGCCCCTGATTTCTCTGATAATCGTCTCAATCCGTTT
This sequence comes from Kiritimatiellia bacterium, assembly GCA_028700415.1. Lineage (GTDB taxonomy): Bacteria > Verrucomicrobiota > Kiritimatiellia > RFP12 > UBA1067 > JALHET01. Next base: position 1,089 of record JAQVSS010000324.1, on the reverse strand, counting down.
GGCGGAGGAGTCGCCGGACGGGATGCCTGCGCGCGAGTCGCGCACGATCTGCAGCAGAAGCTGCAGCGCGGCCGCGCGGAGAAGCAGCGTCCGGTAAAGGGACGGCCCGGTCGTCCGTCGGATTTCGAATAGCGAGCGGAAAAGCCGCGGCGTCTCCTTCGACACCCTGAAAACCCTGAGGCCGATCTCCGAAACGCTTCGTTTGAGAAGTGCGGCCTCTTTTCTCGGCAGTTTCAGAATCGGTTTCGGAGTGTCGAGACGGAGCACCAGGTCGTAATATGCAATGCCGCTTTTGTTGTCGGCGAGATGGTGATCGATTTCCTGCGGGATAATGATGAGTTCGCCCGGCAAAACCGTCAGTTCTTTTCCGGCGCAGTGGAAGACGATCGATCCGCGCTGGCAATAGAACAACTCGATGCAGCCCTGATGGCGGTGGAGCGCCGCCGGCGAGTACGTCCGGTGGGGATGGTGGTATTGGAGATGCGTGATGCAGGGGATCGAATCGTCCTCAAGGGAAACGATGCAATTGTCGTCGGTGACTTTTCTCTCCGGCAAACTGCGGTTTTTCACCTTTGTTTTCATCGTGATCATTGTACCCGGTTTACGGGCGGGGCAAAATGATAAAATTTTATAAAGTTACAATCATGTAAGTTTCTCACCGCCGAAATGTGGTATCTTTCATTTGCCTGATAAAAGTGCCGTGCCCGCATGCAGGGATTTTCCTTTCAGTTTGTCAACCATCCAAGAGAGGAGCGACAGAATGAAAAGAGCGCAAACAAGGTTGATGCTCGCGTTGACGATGACGGCGATGTTCGTTTCGGCGGCCGAAACCGTGTTGGTGTGCCATCGCGGCGTGTCCACGCCGTCCACCGATCCGGAATACGGGGCTTACGTGACCAAATACCTGGTCGGCGACGACGGAACGTGGACGAACGCCGGAGCGTTCATCCCGCGCACCGATCCGTGTGGAAATCCACCGACTCGGGCTCGATCTGGAGCAAGTGTTCCGGAACGGTCCCCGGCCTTGGCAGCGTCTCGCTCTTCGAGGAATCCGGAACGCTTTATCTGCTCGGCATCGAGCCGGCGGAC